>JAHIRQ010000005.1 GCA_018818645.1 Bacillota bacterium | reverse complement strand
ATCCACGAAAACCTGCAGTCAATGTGGTAGAGAGCGTGATATATTACTCTCTGAGAGAACATATCATTGTGTGTGTGGACATAAGATGGATAGAGACTTAAATGCAGCAATTAACATTGGTGTTCAAGGTTTAATTAAATATGTAACCAAAGCGTATGGAACAGACGCAATAGCTTGGTAAATTAATAGACATTAGTCTGTTTTACCCAAGAAGCCCCCACTTCTAATGAGTCTCATTAAGTGGTGGGAGTAGTTCACCTTGTATGTTTTCTTGTATGTTTTCTTGTATGTTTTCTTGTATGTTTCGAGTGTCAGATAACTTCTTTTAAGTTTAAAAAAACTTCTCACTGCTGAGAAGAGTGTTTCATGTTATTATTGGTGACCCATACTAGTTCACGAATATACCCGAGAATCCATGGCCAGTATTGCATAAAGAATTCATTATTTTAATTTTGTTGTTGAAAATCTTAATCAATTTCGCATTTAAAAACAACGCAACTAAAATCGAAAAGGATTCATGGTTGCGTTGTTCATTATACTATAAACTTTTTATAATGAATTAAAGTAACTTAACACATGCTTCTGCAGCTTTAATTAATGGATAAGCTGCTGGAGAAGCGGTCAGCATGGGCTGTGTTCCTATTTGTGCAACAAGTAAATCTGAGATTGTCATACCACCTTGAATAATGAAACCAATCACATTTGTTAGTTCGCCTGCACTAACGCCCCCAATAACTGCACCACCTAGAATACGTCCACACTCTTTTGAAACGATAAGCTTAACAACTTGTTTATGTGCACCAGCTAGTTTGCCTGGATGACGATCAATACCTTGAAATTTTGCGGAAATGATATTAAAGCCTTCTTTTCTTGCACCTGTTTCAGTCAATCCAGCAACACCATACGCAGAGTCGCCAATGCATGTCGAATAGATACCAATTGTTCCTTTAAATTTACGAACAGTTGAGATTTGATAAAGATTTAATGCAGCCACTCTAGCTTCAGCGCATGCTGTTGATGCTAGCATCGTTGTAGATACTTTATTCGTTGCAAAATCTCGCTTTTCGGCACAGTCACCTGCCGCAAAGACATCTTTAATCGGTGTTCTTAGGTATTCATCGACTACAACAAAACCCTTTTCGTTGACTGGAATTTGAGCTTCTTTTGCTAACATTGTATTTGGCATATAGCCCATCGACAATATAACTGCATCACAATCTATGATTTCATTATTTGCTAGTTTAACACCTTTAGCTATTTTGTCACCTATGATACTATCTATACCTACACCTAAACGTAATGCAACCCCACGTGCTTTTAATACTTCTTCCGCATCGATTGCTATATCATCGTCAAATGCCATACCTAAAATGTGTGCTTCTTTTTCAACTAAAGTAACTTTGAGTCCCTTTTTATTGAGTTCATCTGAAACTTCAACGCCAATGAACCCTGCCCCCACAACCACTATATGCTTTTTGTCTTGTAGTAAAGCATTCATTTCATCTAAATATACTTTATTTTTGGGTATAACAAAAACATTTTCTAAGTCTTTACCCTTTAGCCACTGTGGTTTTGTTGGTATAGAGCCTGTAGCTAAAATCAAGCGATCATATGTCACGTTAAATTTCTTTTCCGAAACCACTTCATGTTTATCTGTATCAATAGATATAACATTATCATACACAATTTCAACACCGAGATTAATTAATCCAGCATCGGGTAATATATTTTGATCCGATTGATCAAGTGTTCCAAAAATATATGGGATTCCGCAAGGAATCATTACTTTTTCTTCTTTTCGAATCATCATTACTCTCTTATCTTTGTAATTTCCTTTTGCAGTCATTGCGGCGACTAAACCAGCAGCACTTCCTCCAATGATTAAAATATCAACTTTTTCTTTCATGTTATTCTCCTTTTTTTAAACGAGTTGTGCTCGTAATTATATGTTTATAATAAATCCTGTTCGAATGTATTTTATGTTAGTTTTCATAATTGGTTCTAATATTTTGTATGCTAAATCACCTGTACAGTGACAAGTAAAAAGTTGAACACCTGTTTCTATTATTTCTTTTCCTATGTTTTTTACTGTCTCTTCTGACTCACTGATACCTGTTGAGCGGCTATAGAGGTGTAATCCTCCAATAGCAACATTAATGGGTTGACGAACAATATGACTAGCTTGATGTATAATATTAAGCATTCCATGGTGTGCACACCCAGCAACTAAAACGTATTTTTCATTTGTCTTGATAATCAAATTTTGTTCATGTTTAAAATCATCGTTTACATAACAATGTTCTTCATTGGTATATAGATTTTTATTGCTACTGGGATAATACTTTTCTCCTTCAACTCTTGAAAACAACATCAATTCATCATCAATTACAAGTTCACCTGGATTAAGGATAAGCCGATTTTCTACATTATTAGGAAAAGGAACACTGATATCAACAAACTCTTGATTTCTTTTAGAGTAATGGGATTGAAATGCATATTGATTTACATAAATTTTTGCATATTGATTGATTTCAATAAATCGATTGAGTCCTCCACCATGATCATGATGCCCGTGCGATAAAATAAATATATCTACTAAAGATAAATCGATACCCAACATATTAGCATTTTTCTCAAATAGATTAGAATCTCCTGCATCAAATAAAATACGGTGATTCAAGGTTTCTATATAAAGAGAGAGCCCATGTTCAGATCCAAGCATAGGGTTCTCAGTTGAATTTTCAACGAGAACAGTAATCTTCATTCCTTCTCTCCACAACAGGTTTTATCTTCTCCACAACGTCTTCGATGTTGATGTTCCTGATGATCACAAAGACGATAGTCACCTTCCTGAATGAATAAATTCTTGCCACAAATAAGCATTTCGGCAATTTTATGTTTTGCCTCATGATAGATACGTTGAAAAGTTCCTCTTGAAACATCAAGTGTTTGAGCAGCTTGTTCTTGATCAAATCCCTCAAGATCAATCAGACGAATTGATTCTAATTCTTCGACGGTCAATATAACAGATTCTATTTGTGTTTGAGTTTTATCAAGTGAACCAAAAGATGTATACTCGGGCAAAAAACAGACGCTACGTAATCGTTTAGGTCTTGGCATATTTATATCTCCATTTTTGTGCATATGCACATATCTACGTATATTATAGGCTTCTTTAATACATTAAGCAAGGCATAAGAGTCTATTTTATATATTTTTGAGTAACGATCTAAACTCCTTCTTCAATCATGAGTTTTTCAATTTATTTAATTCTCATTAATAAAAAAGTATAGATATACTATCAAAATTCTATTTCACTTATCATTTTTATGTTAGATGTGTAGGCTAATTAGATAGTATAAAAAAACCTTCCCATGGGTGAGAAGAGCGTTTCATGTTATTATTGTTGACCGCAGGGGTTCATGTTTTTTTAAGTGTTTGCCAGACTAGACTGACATGAATATCTTTATTTTACGGGTGGTTTTGGTGACTACTATCTTTTTATTAACAACGTTTATTAAAAATATCTCACACATATCTTGTTTAGCACTAATATAGCATTTATTGTCTAATGACATAAACTGTTTTGGGTTTGTTAATAACAAAGTGAGTCAGCTCTCCACCTGGCAAGCAGATGATATCTTGGTTGATAACCCAATTTTCATATTTCATTGAATCAGCGATAATTTGAAGTAATACGCCTTGTTCAAACTCTATTGTTAGGTCATTGAATCTACTTATTGTTATTTTTTTTACTTTCAATCCGTTTATATACTTCTTCAAATCTTGAATCTCATTTAGAGATGATTTAGTCAAGACCATTTTGTAATCAATCAATAATCTCCAATTCATATCTAGCAGAATATATTTAACTTCTTTGTTCTTGAGTTTGAATGCGATGTTCATATATTCGTTTACATCAATTATTACTGCACATTTGAACTTGCTTAAGTATTGTCTTATTAATCTATCCATCGACTATACCTCCATATCCTTAGCTACATAGTTCATATAGTTATCACGGTTAATATCTTTATACTTGTTTGCAATTGATTTAAAAAATGTCTGATCTAAATTAAAGGAAAAGTTCAATGATGTTTGCCTATTTTCATTTCCTTGTTTTCCCCAATCTTCTTCAATTATTGTCCCTGATATATTAAAAATACCATCTTTTGTTGATAAACTCATAAAAGAAGGGAAATGATATGATTTTAAGTGTGCAACACCAATCAGATTGTTATACATGGTTGAAATGTCATTTAGAAATCTAAAAAAGTCTTTTGAATGGACATCAAAATAATTTGATTCACATTGAAATCCATTATTTTTAACAAATAATTCCATACCAATATTATATCCCTCAATGCTAGCTTCAAAAACAATGTTTGCCATTTTTATATAATTGCTTCCTAGCTCATCACCAAAAATAATGTCATCAAAATTGTATAATATAGGAATATAGTCCATTGAGTTATCTCCTCCACCGAAATAAATCATTTATATGAATTATTTTTGAATAAACATAACAGTTGCTTATTGTTGTAATTATATCACGAATTACAAGGCAAAAAATGCAAAACTTATATCAACATAAGTTGACTTTTTTTACAAAAATTGGGAACTTGTTATAGCCCTTCAAGAAACGGTCGAAAATTTGCTTATGTGCTCATAAGTTTTACGGAATTTTCTCTATTTCAATGAACTCTTGCATATTCTGAATTTTTACTAAAAATTACCTGATATCGAGTTTAAAAACTATATATAAATTTCTATAAAAAAGCCCTTCCCACGGGTGAGAAGAGCGTTTCATATTATTATTGGTGACCCGTAGGGGTTCACACTATTGGCCGTAATGAAAAAGCCCTTTTTCCTCTTTGTTGAGCAATTTTGTCAGATTTTTTTTGAAGTTTTTAAGGTTTCATCTGAGCTTTTATTTTTTTCTTTTTTCTATTTTTGACCAAATTCCTCTTCTTTTTGATGGGTTTGATTTAAGCTTATATCAATGCCATTTTCAATAATGTTTTTGCTTAATTCTTTCCCTATTATAACTACTTCTGCTTTACTTTGCTCAAACACCTTGATAAATTGGCCAGTTAGTTTATTAAGAATTCGATCATAACTTAGATACACTTTTATTGTTTCTTTAGTTAACTCAATCTTACCAATAGTCTCTCTTATGAAGTTATCTAGATCCTCTTTTGATTCTATCCTCTTCATCTGGTCTCTTCTTGATTTTAAGTAGTACTTTAGTTCCTCTAATGTGATTTTTTCGAGCTCCTGCAGTTTTCTATTTTCACTTTCAATTTCTTTATTTTTTAACTGGATTTTCTTTTTTAAGTCTTTAATCTCGTCTATGATAAACATAGTCATTTTCGCTTCCGCTATACTATCGGTTTTATCTTTTAGATCTACCTTCATCAATTCCAGATCAGAGTACAACGTCCCTAGTTTTAATTTTAAATGATCCTTAATTTCTATTACTTGACTGTTGATAGTTGATTGTAGTTCTTTTATTTTCTCATAGTCAAACAATCTCGGTATAACAAATTTCATGACCCAACTATCTAAATGCTTAGATTGGATATCATCATATTTGCATAAATCTTTATGTGGTCTATAGTGCCTGTAGTAAAAATTAGGCTTTTTTAGTCTTTTTGGAAAAGATGACGCACCATTGTAAGCAAACCCACATATTCCACAAACAAGTATTCCTGATAAAAGATACTTTGTTAATCTAGCTGGTTTTCGATGAAGAGCTCTTGCGTATTTCAATCGATGTTGAACATATGAATATATTTTTTCATCTATAATTCGGGGCATTCCACCTTCAATCTTCACTATTTCATCTTCATTTTTGTCTCTGTATTTTCTTGAGCCTCTTGAACTTTCTTTTGACGTTTTGTTAAACACATATTCACCCAAGTATTTTCTATTTGTTAGAGTATCTACAAAGTGCCCGCGAAACTCGCCGCCTTTTTTACTGACAAACCCATTCTCATTTAGAAATCTATTGATCTGATTATATGTCCATCCTTCAGCGTATTTGCTAAATATTATACGTACAGCCTCAGCTTCTTTTTCATTAACCACGTATTTCTTGTCTTTTCCAACTTCATATCCCAAAGGAGGAATTCCCCCTATTGCTAATCCTTTGCGTGCATTTTGCATAACACCTCCGAATGAACGTTTTGCTAGATTTTTCGAATAATACTCATTAATTCCAGCTGTAATCAAATTGAACAGATCTCCTTCTGGTGAACTATCAAATTTTTCTTCAACACTAATGACCATTACCCCTCTTTGTCTAAGAAGTTTTTGGTAGAACATTTGGTCTTCTACATTTCTCGATAATCTTGAATAATTGTAAATAATTAGGTAATCCCACTGTGCATATTGTGAATCCTCAATCATCTTCTGAAAATCTGTTCTATTGTCGTTGGTCCCTGTTGTCGCTTGATCAATGTATTTATGTAATAGTGTGATATTGTGCTTTAAACAAAATTCTTGAATTTTATCTAATTGATAATCGATACTTTGTTGTTGCTGTTTATCAGATGAATATCTACAATAACAGCATGCTGTTCGTTTCATATAAAATTTCTCCTAAATGAAAAGAAACCCTAATCTTAGGATTTCTTGTCTTATTTTTCTAAAATTGTAATTTCTATTCCATCATTACTAACTGATATACTGTTTATTACGTTTTTTATTAATTGTTTTGTGATGGTTTCATTTCGAAATAAAGTTTGAGCTGACATTGATGTGATTGTTTGTCGTTTCAAAATTATACTATACTGAGCTATCATTTCATCAACTATTTCTACTCTTTTACTCAACTCATTTATCTCTTCATTTCTTTTTTCAATTCTTTGTTCAAGATCTACTCTTAAGCTTTCTCTTGTATTTGGATCCACTAATCGATCTATAAGTTGATTTTTTGATTGCTCTAAATTATCAATTGATTTATTAAATGATGATTTTAATCTTTGCTTAGATTTTAATGCTGATGTAAACGATGATTCATCCAGTTTTCCTTGCTTAATATATATATTGACAGTATCTAGAACCACTTGCTTGGCTTGATTCTCAATTAAATCAGCCTCAATACCCATATTTTTACATGTCTTACCGTATCTAGCTAAATGATTTGAACAAATATAATATTTTTTTCTTGACTTATTTTTCCCATTGAATTGAGAAGATCCTGTCATCTTATTCCCACAGTATTCACACTCCAAAATACCCGTAAGTAAATAATCTGATTTTTTCTTGGTCTTTTTTCGACCTTCTAAAATTCGTTGGACTTCATCAAATTGTTCTTTCGTAATAATCGGTGTTTCTATACCTTCTTCTAACCAAACTTCATCAAAGTGTTTTTTTGTTAGTTGACTTTGCTGTCTGTCTTGCCTATTATACCGGTACACTCCATAATATTTGACGTTTGTTAAAATGCTGTGTAATGTACTTCGAGTAAAATTATTTCCCTTTCTTGTGGTAATATTTCTCATCTTAAAATCTTCAATAATTTCTTCATAGGTTGCATTCAATTCAAATTTATCGTAGATCTCAGCAACAATTGCTGCCTCATCTGGACGAATGACCAGTCTATTATTTTCATCATACTCGTAACCGTAGTTTGCAACGCCTCCTCCAGAATGACCTTTTGAGGTTAAATTGATTAAAACGGATTTTGTGTCTTCTGAAATTTTATGAACATAGTATTGATTGATCGCGGCCATGATTTCAAATTGAAGATTAGCAACAGCGTTCATTTCACCGGTGTCCTCAATTGCAATAACGATTGCACCTTTTTTACTAAATGATTCTCTAAGATTTTTTAAGTCTGTTGAGTTTCTTGAAAAACGATCCCACTTACTAACTAATACAGCTTTTATGAATCCTTCGTCTATGGCATCAATGAGCTTTTTAAATTCTTTTCTCCCGTCGATTGTCATACCCGATACGTTATCTTCTTGATATACTTTTTTTAGTTTAAGATGTTGTGCGCTCTGATTGATGAACTCTTGACAATGATTAATTTGAGTATCAAGTGCTTCTTGAGATTTATCTTCTTTGGATTTTCTAGCATAAATAGCAGTAGGGATTTTCTCGCCTATAGATGCCTGTATGCTATTAATAACTTTAATCTCGTCGTTACTCAGTTTTCTCAATTTAACCACCTCTATATTATTATACGTTATTGCATGTTATTTTCGAAACTATTTTATATCTAATCTAGTACTATAACTACAATAAGTTATCTATGTATTACTAGGGGTAATAGCTGAGTAGTGTTATTATTACTACCCCTAATACTACGGGGTAACAATTCAAGATTACATTTATTGATTGTTACATGTAAAGTTAATCACTTATATATATGTCTTTATTAGGCCGTTTCTAGATAATACGAGAGGATCATTTGACCCTCCCTTTATCTATGTATTTCTTTGCTGTTTCTGTAAGTTCTATATAAACATTGTTTTTTAGATGAAAAATACGGAAGAGTCTACCAACTATGATGTTATCACCTTTCATTGCTTTATGGAGTATTATTCTTTCGTAGTAATGCAATATGGTATGTACTACCTCTATTGATACACTAGTACGCTCAGCTAGTAGTAGTACTATATCCTTATCGACAACAATGTTACGTCTTTTACTTTTCTCCATCATTAAAGAACTCCTTAAGATTAACTTCAAGAAATTTTGCTAACCTCCATAGAGTATCTAGTTTGGGGTTTGTACGTCCATTTTCAATATTCATTAATGTAGTATAGTTCACAGTTGAAAGTAAGCTCAGTTCACCTCTTGATATCTTTTTTTTGTTTCTCAAATATTTGATTCTGTTCCCTAATCTTACTCTTTCGTTCATGTTATTAAGCCCTCTTAAGCAACGGTACTATCAATTACTTGTTCGGGTGATGAACTCTTCTTGTCTACAAATCTACATATTTTATTAGGCATTTTTGATCTTTGATCCGAAACAAACACTCTAAATCCTAATCCTGGTTTTGATTTTACAGTAATCCTCTCAGGAATTTCGTAGTTTTCTCCATTGAGTTTTGATTTCATGATGTATCCTGGCTTCTTGATCGGTGTGAATGTAATATAATTCTTTTTAATTACTTTGTATCCATCTCTAACAAATTCCATTGTTAACTTTTGTTCCATTTCAATCACTTCTGTTACTGTTGTTAATGACAAGCCTAAGTGAGTTGCGACTAGTTTTGCAACAGATAATTGATCGATTGACTTAATATTGTTTTCTGGTTTGTATTTTGCTTTTGGCATATTTCTATTCCTCCTAATTAGTATTCAGATGATAGTAGCATTGTACTATGATCTATATCATCTATCACGAATATCTTGATTTTATCAAGACTCTTGTATTGATCCAATTTTTTTATTTTATGAATCATCTTGTATTCTGGTACTTCTTGTCTGTGTTCTATCTCTATATGATTTTCTTTTACTTTAAATTCAAAAACTTGAAGATAATCCACTTTTTCATTTTTCGCAATTTTTTCTATTTCTGACCACATAAATAATTGTATCTCTAGTGGTACTAACTCACTGATTCCTCTGGTAAGATATCTGGTCTGTGGATTAAAGGTATATTTATGATCCACTCTCTTTTCCTCCTAGTAATGTCACTCTTTCGACTAAGAATGAGTAGTTCAATCCATCATCACTCTCTAATCTTGCTTTTATTGCAATGAGTTTATTAACTTCAAAGTATTCTTTGCTGACGAGTACATCTGGTATTTCAATTGATACAAAAGTATCTTTCTGATTACCTTGTTGAGCGATTTTAAGCATCAATTGAACACCTTTTTCATTATACATAACGATCTTGTTAATATGTCCGATAAATATGCATTGATTAAGCATCATTTTTCACTTTACTCTTCTTCTTAGTGCTTGGTTTTATCTCTGCAAAAATTATTCTTGCATCATCTAGTAGTCCAATTGTTGATAGAAAATACATATTTCTTTCATCGAAACTATTTTGAATCAATACCGATGTATTTTCTTCACTAGAAACCTTTGCTATGAACTGAATGCTAGATTCAAAAAGTGCAGTAAATATATCACGCATTGTATTAGAGTCTAAATTTTTTTCTTTAAAATTTAAATTTAAACAATCATAGATGTCTGATGTGATGCTGAATGCTTGGCTACCTTTTCTATGTCCCGTTATCCCTTCAATAGGATCCGGTTGATCTTTTGGCGAATATTCTATTCTTGTTTCGTGTTGATATGCATTGATAATAATGTGATTACCTTCCATCCTAATCATCATCGGTCCATTCAATACGATGCTTTCTATGAGTTTATACTCCATTTATATTTTTTCCTCCATAATATGTTTTATTTTCTTTAATCGAATAATAGTTGTGATCTGATACGATGAGGTGATCTAAAACTTCTATTCCTAATAGTTTCCCTGCATCTGTTAATGTTTTCGTTGCGATTCTGTCTGCATCAGATGGTTCAACATTTCCACTCGGATGGTTGTGCGCTAGTATAATTGCGTTACAGTTTGTAATGATAGCTGATTTGAAAACTTCTCTGGGATGAATTAATGCTTGATTAAGTGTTCCAATATGAATAACTTCTAAATAATTGACATATCCTTTAATGTCGAGGCCAATTGCACAAAGCCATTCTCGATCTTTGTTTGAAATCATACTTTGGAAGAAGTTTCCTGCATCTGATGGGCTACCAATTCTATTTTCAAACTGCTGAATTCTTTTTTTCTTAACTAATTTAATTTCTACTAAGTGAAATACTTCATTTTTGCTAGTCTTTCTCGTTATCATCATTGACTCTTACTCTCATTCCGTGTTTTGAACTATTAAAGAACTGCTTTTCTTTGGCTATTTGTAAATTTCCAAATTTGTCCTTCATAACAACAGTGCGTACCACATATCCTGATAAGTCATGATCTTTTCCGCCAAACTTCATGTTTTGTGCGAGGTTTCCTTGAAAGAAGTTTCCGTTTATGACAGGCCCTTGTGTTTGCTGTTTATGTTTCTGTGGTGGGTATCTTCTCTTTTGAACTGGATTGTATTGAGCTGTATTTGCAACTTGGTATTGTCTATTTTTCTTCAAGATGTTTCACCTCTCTCTTGATGATGAGCAAACAATAATATCTTTGTCTCTCATTATTCTTTACCTTGAATGATTTCTGCGCTTTGATTCTTTGTGCTCATAATTACAATCGGATAACCAACATAAATATCGTTTTGAATTGCTGCTTCAATAGCCTTGATGATTCTAGTTCTAGGTTCTTCACTTTCAGTTGATAGTAAACTCCCAATAGATTCAATTGCCCCTGACCCTATCGCGGTAAAGTCATCGATTTGTAGCACTGAACCATCGCTTCCAATCATGAAAAGTTCGTCATTGTTAGCGAATAGGAATTCATTAAGCATCTTAGGGTTGTAGTCTTTGGAGTCAATCAGTTTAACCTCTTCCATACTCTCCATAATTTTTCTTGCGACATTTCTCACCACAAAGCTGTAGTTAAGTGTGTTCTCTGATAATGTTTTTTGATCGATGATGCCATTTATACTCTTGATAGTATTGATACCTTTTAGTACCCCTGATGATCCCATTAACAAATGTTCTCTGCCGTCGGGATGCCAGATCTTCCTATTGTTTGGATGGTTGTAGTTTTTCTTTGTACCTCCTTTAGTTAATTGACTATCTGAACCGATATACACAACTCCTTTGTGGATGATACCTACGATAACACTCATTCGTTTTTTCCTCTCATTCTAATAGTTTGGTTGGGATAACTAATACATTCCCTACAGCATGAATCCCAAACATATTGCTCGATAGTCTATTCATAGGTAGTCGCATCAATAAACCTTCTTCATTCACAATCACTTTATACTTATGATTGTTGACGGGATAATATTCGATATACCCCTGAACTTCTTTTTGAAGTTCTTTAAGCTTAAACTTTTCACCTTCGGGTTTTATTATCTTCATGGTGAAATCAGGGCTAATTACAAGGCCTTCTTGTGTGTTTTTTCCAAACTCATACAATCTAAAAGGAATAACAATGTTACTGTTACATCTCCCACAGCATGAACCAGTTGTTACTGGCATTGCATTGTGTTCATCACCTGTTAGTTGTTCATCACATATTGAACATCTCATCTATCTTTCCTCCTTGGATAAGTGTAAAAAGGCAACGACAAAAGCTGTTGTTGCCTTCTTCAAATTTATAATATATATTTACAAATCGATCTAATTCAATCTTAGAAACAACATGAATGCTGCATCATTTGTCCAGTTTAGGATATCACTAGGATTATTATCTAGTTTATGATTGATATAAAACTTTATCCATTCACAACTGTCTCCATCTTTAAATTTTGAAATTGCATCTATGATATCAGTTCCTGTAATGCCAATATCATGGATTTCTTTTGAGTTTAGTTCAAATGTATCTAACCAGTCCTGTTCTTCAGCACGATAAATAAAATAATCCCTAGTGATACGCTTGTTCTCTACTAAAAGAAGAAGATCAAGTCCGTTCTTAATTACCTCAATGATTTCATCAGATAATCTATTGATAAGCTCATGCTCATATATGAGTTCATAGAAATTTTTGTGATACTTTCTTTCTAACTGATCTGCATACTGTTCATAGAAGTTATGAATTACTTCTAAATCTTCCTCCTCCAAAACTTCAATTGAGTTTATAATAAGCTCTGCCATATCACGCATGTAGTTACCCGTGTAATATTCACTCAATCCAAAATCAATGTCATCGATTTGACCTCTATCATATAATCTATATTTTCTAAAAAAATGTAAAATTTTTGCCATGTTTTCTCTCTTTCCGCATTAATATGCAATTTTATAAAGGCCATCCGAGTCAACGGATAGCCTATTGAAATCTTATTTTATTCTTTTTCCGTTTCATTAAACTTAGTTAGTCTTTTATAGTCTTCAATGCATGCAACATAAGGAATTCTAAGCCCACCAATTGATGGTTCAATGTATTCGGTCCCATGTTCTGAAGTGTAGTCTGTATCACCCGCATCGAGATATGTGAATACAACATTAGTCTTTAAATTTTCATCAAACATATCTTTATAATAGGGTGTTGAATCATCTCTTGACACATAGAGATAGGTATATAGTAGTCCCTCATCTGAAAATTGTGTGATAATATGAAAAACTAGAGCATCACCTGAGGCGTACTGCTCTTCAAATTTCTTTACTCTTTCTATTTCTTCTTCATTAAGCCAAGAAAGAATACCAAAACTCTCTGATTTGTATAATAAATCTCTTTCTTTGAAGTCTTCTATCACTTCATCCATTAAATTTAACTTCTTCATTCTTCTTACTGCTTCTTGTTTTAATAATTGATTCATATTTGTTATTTTTCTCCTTAATTTTTTTAGTTTTGAGCAACCTAATTCTCTTGACTAGATTGCTCTATTCATTACTTATCTTTCTATCCTTTTAACTGCACTTAAAAAAATCGACTACATCAGTATAAGATGCATTGTCTAAAAGTTTCTTATACACGATCATTGGGATCTTTTGTTCGAACACATCAAAACTGGTGCCCTTTTTCATGATGAGATACTCAACAGGCTTGCTTTCATGTACAAATAAAATGATGTTTTCGTTCATCATACGAGTCAGTTCTTTTATAAAATACTTTTCTGTCATGTGATTTTTCCTACCTTTCTTTGATATAGAGGATGTCTATCCACGCATCCCGTGGTTGATTTAAAAACCAAAAAAAGCTATGATGAGATGCTGAAACATCTATCATAGCTTTTTGCTATTAGTTTCTAATTATGACCTTAGTCTCAAATATAGCTTCACTGCATTTGAGAACCCGTCTTTTCGTCCCTTAAAGGTTAAGTGTGAATGATTGCCATCAAGTATCTTGCCGATTTCATGCACATCACCGTCAGTGATGCTTTCAAGTCGTTTAGCATTGGTACACACATAATGCGACTCAATACCATCTTCATAGTTAGACCATGCAAAAAGGTCCATATCTGGGGACACTAACAACTTGTGCATGGCCTTTTCGACAAGTTCAACATATGATGCTTTGACTTTGTCAAAGTATGCTTGTATTGGCCTATCTTCGATCAAAGCTTCGGCCAAAAATCTGATTAGCCGCTCTCTATTTGATTGATCAATGTCAAATGTTGCTTTCGTCCTATAAATCAATTCTTCAGCAAGATCAATAAGTGACTGATCCTTCCAATCATTAAACTTCTTAAGCCATTCCGATTGAGCCTTGGTATTTGCTTTGTTGATTGATTTGGTTAAGTAATTCTCCCATGATATTATGTCTTCCTCGATACTGAAAAAGTCGTGAATCATGATTAGTGTCTTAACTCTTGAATGCTTCATAAGATCGTCTGTATGTATCAGCGTTTCTAGTACCCTTGATACAGAGTTCGTGTCCACTGTGTGGCAATACATAGAAAACCTGTATATATCGACGAGGTAATTTAATTCATTCAAATTTAGTGATACTTTACTTGGTTTATTCATGTTTTTGGTTACCCTTTCTAATGTCTTGACTTAAACAAAAGAAAACCAACTGATCAACAGCTAGTTTTCCCTTATACTTCTTTAGTGATGCTCTAATATCTTTCTTAAAGCTCGCTGATCCCTGAATAGATTTGAGTGTCTCACGATTGATGTTAATCTTCATGGTTTTCATCCTCATCAAAGATATAATCAATATTAGTATCATAATTTAATTCAAATCTAGGTGGCTCAGCTGGTTGTTGGTGCTCGTCGGTAATAGGTGATGAATACCAAGGAATTAGCGTTTCATCATCCCAACTAAACTCAAACTTGATGGTTCTAACTTTCAGTCGTGTATCGCTGATAGAGTAACGATCCTCACGCTTTTGGATAATATTATGAGAATGCCAATATGCATAGATGACTCTCGTATCAAAAATGTAGTTAGATCTAAGTGTATCTTCAACTCTGGATGTTGGAATCGTGACGAGGAGTTTATCATGAAGATATCGAAAGTGTCCATAAAGTGCTCCTGAAGCTGACATGTGGAGTACTGAATGCTCATCAAGCTTTTCAAAGTGCCTATGATTCTCTGTAATAAAGACTTTGATGGCTTCAAGAGCTTTCTCACCAATATGTCTTTGCTGAACTTCCGCTTGGTCTTTGGATACCATGTAGTTCAGTACTTCCTCTGAATCAAGCAGCTCATACTGTAGAAGTTCCTTCACAAGTTTTGCAGTCATATATACAATCGAAAGCTTGCTTGCAATACGAGAGGTAAGACTATCTTTAACTGTAAGCTTAGACAACACATATACCTTGCATGCATCATACAGTGCTTGAAGTTCCTCTTCCGTCTTATGATTAAGTGCTCTTACATAACTTTTGCCTATGTGACCATAATTGGTAGCAATGAACCTCTTGATATCCTCTGCGTGTTCGGCTGTCTGTGTAAAGACTAAGCCATCCGTATCGATGACTCTAGATACTATACCCATTCTGCTTTCAGAATCAGTAATGATTGGTGTCTCAGATGTAATGAAAATCGCTCCTGACCAATTAAGCCCTTGATCCCTTAGCTCCTCTCCAGAAGCCATACGAAGTTTAGGCTCACTCTGTGCAAGTTGATAGATGAGTTCAGTTCGGTTCTTGAAACCACTGGTCGTGGCATCGTCTAATGTTACTGGGACACCAGATACCCCTCTTAAGCTATGCATAAGGGCATTTAAGGTGCTATTGAATGTCCTAACTAATCCTAGGTTGCTTACTTTGGGTTCACCCCAAAGTGAAGCAATGAACTGTGCGGTTGTTGTTTTACCGGTACTGCTTGCTCCTGATAAGTTAATAAGCATGGTTCCAACATCTGCATGGTCTTTAAGATAGCTTGACATGACTGATGATAAACCCAATACCAGTGCAAACCGCATGCTCTGATAGGGTAGTATTGCAGTATCCATGAATGTATCGTAGTCATGAGCTGAACCAGCTCTAAAATTAATGTTTGTATCATTGAAAAGTGATGTGCGTCCACTCGGAAGCTTTGTATCACCTAATAGAAATACTGGTTTTTGACCGGGTTCTTTGAGAAAGCCTAATGTTTCGTGGTAATACTGATATTGTCCTTGGTTCTGTGCTTGCTGAGCTGACTGCACTAGATAGTCTCTTAGACCGTTGGTGTATTTATGGCTGATGAAAAATTCTCTGCTGCTTAGAACTTCCAAGACACTCTCTTGGCTTTTGATGGTTGACGCAAAGGGAACAATGAACTCAATCGTCTGATTCTTCTGAAAGATTTCAATTAAAACTCGTGTATCGATTTCTGGACGATCAATGAACTTAATGATTGATTTAACACCAATCCGATTACAAACTGATGGGATGAGATTTCCTTTGGAATCAACATAATCCATCATACCTGTGGAAAAATTTTGAATCATATAACTCATTAAACTTTACCTGTTCAAAACAAAAAAGGGAGAAGCCGTTTGGCCTCTCCCATGTTTTGATCCTTTCTTATGTATGTTTGTGCGCTTTTTTACTAAAAAGGCTAAAAATTTTATAGGGCTGAATGATTTCAGCATACCTAAATCATTGGCCTCACCTCCTTAAATTGGGTATAATGGTTAAAAAATTAATGCTTGATTTGAACTATCTCATAGATGTTCTTAACTCTAGCATATTCGGGTATACTCTTGTCCAATGATTTTTCTAGATACTTAGATGCATATAACATGATTTCTTGTCTTATTTGATCATCCTCATGATTATAGTAATCATAAAGTATATGAACGATAAACCCCATAGCAACAACATAATCATCGTTTGCTGCAAATCGAAAGTGATTTAAAGCGAGTTCTTGGTTTAACTCGCTTCCCAGACCTGCATGATGGAAATACCCTAATACGATATGCACCATCGAATCATGCATTGGAACGCCTAGAGCAATATATCGATACCAATCTTCATGGTCTAAATCGCTATAAGCACTCTTTTTGTAGGTTCCCTCTTTATAAACTGTAGCCAGATATACTCCAGCTAGGGTTTCGTGAGCATCTGCAGCATCAATTAAGTACTCTAATCCGACATTCACATTCTTTACAACACCATACAGGCCACAAGCTAAGATGTATCCGTATTCTGCCATCGCAGGTGCATAGTTCTCTTCGGCAGATAATCTTAGGTGTTTAACCCCTTTGGCATGATTATTTAACTTCTTAAAGAAAATTTTACTTTTGTAGTAATCTGCCTCAGGTGTATCTGAAACCTCTGGAAAACTGATTACATTTTGAAGCAATCCGTAATCATGGATGCTATAAGCATACAGCATCAACGCGATTAAATCATTCACTTCAATTTGACTAGAGTCCATATTAATGGTTTCTATCATGGGTCTTAAGAAAGCTTCAGGATGAACATGGTATAAGTTGCTTGCATGAAAGTTTTGAATGTCGCCATCTTTGAATCCTATAACGCCATAGCTTCTGTTTAAGCACTTTTCATCATTGCATGTATCTATAACATGACCCACTGGTACATTTGGATTGTACCCTTCATTACCGCAATACGCACATTTAACATTTTTAATCATTTTTTAAATTCCTCCTATTTTTTTATTTAGAGCAATGCCCTTAACCGATAAAGGCATTGCTCATTTATGTTCTACTTAAATATTTGGTAAAGCTTATCATTGAAATCTGAGATTCTCATCACTTTGAACTCGTTGTAGTGATCAAAGATATAGTCCATTACATTATGGTGCTTCTTACCATATGCTTTGAAGCTACCTCTCTTATCTAGCCAATAATACTGAAATCGAGTTAACATTTGAATCATTAAAGCAATATCCGAAACCTCATATATATCGGCAGAATCTTTATTATCGAAAAAGCTAAACGCTTCAAATCCTGTCTTACCCATAAGATGTCTAACACCCGTACTTGTAACACCAATATAAACTTCATTAATCGTATCTGCGATTATAAGACCAAACTTAGCCATAAATTCTTACCTCCATAGATAAAGTCACAAAACCAACTGGTACACTTGTTAGGTACCCTTTTAAACTTGTAATCATAAATCCATTCTTTTTGATCATTTTTTTTAATCCTCCATTTTCTTTTTTATTGTTTGCAATGCCTGTAAAACAAAAAAAGCCGACAATGTGTCGGCATGTTTAGACCATATGAACCACCTCCTTAAATTTGGGTCTACTAAATCTTTATAAATTTTCATCAACGGGTATACTAATTACATAGATACAATAATTTTGTAGTATAATAGAGTCAATAGGTGGTGGTTTTGTGAATTACAGGTATATCATTAAGACTTTGAGTGCGCGAAAAATCATTGAGATCTTGATGCTTAAGAAAATGGAACAGGATACTATTCCACTATTGAGCTCAAGAGAATCAAAATCCTTGACGATAAAATTAAGCACGATTGAAGAGAATGCACTTTTTTATCAAATCAGCAGAACACTTTATGAACTGAATCATAATATTGAGGACTTCATTGAAGATCGAAAACTCTATTTGGAAGATCATGTCGATTCAATCATTAAAACAAATAATTTCTTGAAAGATGTTTTGATTTATATTGATTTCACTGGTGTTTTTACTGCTAAAAATCATACAAAAAAAGCTCTCTATGATAAAATCGCTCATCAAATCTTTACTTATGGTCTAATAATTGAGTCAAGTCATCAAAAGACTATTCATCTTCTACCTTTTCTTAAGTCTGGTAGCATGGGTAGACGTTCTACTCTGTCGTTTATTAGGTATGATTTGAAATCTCTGCTTGATGAAAGAATCAACTTTGATATGATTCATGAAAATCAAAAATACTCTATCAGCAAGCTCCAAGCATACCAAGGATTGTATTTGAGCAGTGGAATCAGAGTAGAACTACCTGAACTGAGCCCTGAAAGTGTTGTTATTGTTAATGATTATAATAAAACTTCAGTTACTGATAGCTATACTACTGCATTAAGTAGATCACTTGTAAAAGAAATGCTTTATGATATGTTTTTTACTAATGAGAGTAATTACATGGAAAATATGTCTTTTTTTCATTGGGCTATAATTTATAACTCAAAACTAAAACACGAGTACAGCTCTTTTGAATTCTCTATCATATATAAAGATCTACGAGATGCCATAAATAGCACACTCGAGTTTTATTCAGAACGACCAACTGACCTCTTGAATGAAATGGATGATATCGTATTAGATGAATACAACATGCTTTATGAAAAAATCATCATATTATTAGGCATGAACCATCTAAAAGATGATGATGAACTAATTGTCTTAGAGAATGTGAACATCAAAACCATTTCGAATATGTTCGATGGGGAAGGTTTTATCGACAAAGAATATCTTGAGCATATTAATCAAGTGAATTTGTCAATCAAAGAACCACCTTATCATTACAGTGTGCAATTTAGACTTCCTTTTGTTAAAGGTGTTTTACATGCGATAGATTTTCAAAAATGGTGTAAAGAGGGAAAAATAACAAGTATTAGAGATATTTTTGGAAATTATCGTGAAGTAAGTCAAATCAAAATCATCTTAACTAAAAGTCAGTTCAAATGCTATGAATGGATTCAATCAAGATTCAATAAGGATTTTAACTCACCGCTACTACCCATGCAAAAGTATTTTGATTACTTTCATAAGTTTCATCATGCCCTGTACATAACAAACACAGACCAGTTTGAGGATCAAGAATTTGAAACCATACTTAACTATCAGGTGTTACATACTCCTGCATTAACACAAACAGATTTTTTTAAGCTTCTTACAAGAGGAAATCTCAACTATATCAATCTTGTAGCTAATCCAAATAAGCAAGTTGGTTACTTTATCAAATCACTTAAATACTATGATGTTGATAACGATTATCAAAGTGATGCGAGTGAACAAGAACTATTAATAAAAATACTAGCAAAAAATAATGACTTTATTCATGACGATATCTATCAAAATCGTGTTAAGTCCTACGCTGAAACATTGTTAAGAAACATGAAGACCGGAAGAATTCAAATTGAAGGTGGAGTAAAAATACTATCTGGTGATTTACTTGAACTGCTCAATCAAATTACTGATGGCGCATTCTATAGAACAGGATTTACTGAATTATCAAATATGTTTTATGCACCTAGTGAATATCCTTATTATGATCAGTCAAAATACTATTCGATACTCAGAAATCCACATATCACTTCTAAAGAACTAGTTTATGCTATGCCAATACCAAAACATAATAATAGTCTTCGTGAAGAATACTTCTCTCATTTAACTGGAGTGATTATGCTTAACACATTCGCAAATCAAATGCTTGCCATGCAAACAGCAGATACTGATGGAGATATTGTAAGAATCATTTCAAATGATATCTATACTAAGGGGGTTCAAAGATCACAATCAATCAATCAGAAAAGGTTACTCTACTTCCCTTCTTTAAAGGGTAACAAAACCCATCCAACACAAGATATGCTTTATGACTCGACTAAAAAATCTTTTTCTACTCGAATTGGTTTAATGAGTAATCATGCATTTTCACACAGTATTTTTGCTTATAACGAAAACGATTCAAATATGGAAAGAAGAGACTTTCATAGAAGAATTGCAGAGAAAATGTCTTTTGTCATCGCGTTAGAAATCGATGCAGTGAAATCTGGTAAAGCACCGTACTATCAAGCTCCTGTATTTAGTAATCCTTTTATAGACTATAAATCGAAAGTTGAAATAAACCGGAACGAAAATGTCAATTTCTATATTAAAAGTGATAGTCCAAATTTGTATTATTTAAAGGATAATGCAGAACAGGTTTTAATTGAAGTTGGTCGAAAAAAGCTTGATTTCAAAAAGAACCATAGCAACATCGTTCGTTTTAAATTTGAAATGAACCCTCATTGGAAGCAAGATCTAGACATATCTCTCATCAAAGACATTTCAAAACTTGTGATTGCTTATCTGGATTGTAATAAGCGTTTAAGTTATACAATGCAACCTAAACCGTATTTTGATAACAAAATTCAATCCACGCTTCAATACATTCTAAGTCTTCAGTATGATAACATTTCTATGATTATTGCATTAGATAACCTGTTACTAAAGGTTTCTGATATGAGCACTAAAGATCTTGTGGAAATTCGTGATTTAACTATCACTGATGATTGGCACTTGATGTCAAAACAAGAAAAAAAAGAAGCACTTCTTTTGAAGTACTTCAAGAATAAGTTAAATGAGGACGAAGTCTCTTTACTTACAAACTTCACCCATTCAGGGCATAAGATTTTATACCTAATCTTAAGCGAAGTTATACTAAGTCTTGAAAACACCATGGATGCGGATTACAGGGATTTCGATTCTATCTCAAGATATAAAGCGCTCTTAGAGATGATATTCAATAGAAACAAGTTAGATTTTAGCGATAAAATGAAGAAATTCATGGAAGATGCACAAGCAAAAGGATACACTTCAAATAAGCTAATCAAAACTTATATTGATGGAACAAGTATTGAGCATACCTCAGATTATGAAAAAGCAAAAGGTTATGTCAAAAAAATTGTAACAGCTCTCAGTAAACTGAAAAATGAGTTCTTTAGTTTTGAACTTGATGATTTAGATGATATTTCAGCTATATTCTCAACTTGCAATAAGTTCATGTATGATGATGAGCATTTTCAGCCGATATGGAGCATACGATTGCATACAACAAAGTATATCAATGCTGAACTTGATAGACTCTTTGCTTTGCATAAAGTCTCAAGAAATGATGAAACAAAGTATTTCTATGCACTTAGAGATTTCGACAAATCAATGCGGTTCATGTTTGCTTTCGCAAAGAGCACCATGTTGAATCATGTTGTTGAAAAATCCAATGGAGGATTAGAATAATATGCTCAATGAATTCAAAGAATACTATGACTATACGAGAGATTTGACTTTATCTGTAAACAGCGCTAAACCAAGATTTAAGAGTGGTGAAATATATGGAAGATTGTTGCTAGAGTCCATAACAAAGCGTTCTGGAATTGATAGAGCACTAACAATCATTGCAAGACGCTTCTTATTTCATGAGTTAAATGACATCGAAAAACTAACTGAATTAGATGATGCAGTTTTAAAGAAAAGAGTTTCTGACACGGAGAAATATTTGCTTGATTGGTGCTCAGACCAATTAATAGCTGTTGAAACTCCAAATGAACTCATTGGAAAATATGGAAATGGCAGATTTTATGATTATATGAAAGATGCCCATACTGCGTTTAGTAATTTGATCAAGCGGATAGAATCTAATGAAATCAAGTCCACAGAAGCACACCTTAAAGACTATAAAAGCACAGTTTCTCGAATTGAAAAATCGATACTAAATTGGTCTGATGGCTACCTACCTGGATTAACTAAAAACAGGTTCTTTAGCATGACTGGAATGAAAAACAAATATGACAATAAGATAGTAACATTGGATATCATCATAGCAAATGCCATCAATGAAGGACCGCTAAAGCATAGATCAGTGTTGATACCTTTTTCTACATTTAAGCGATTAAATGAGATTTTCGAGTCTCCCTATAGATCCTATATGACAGATTTTTTAGTCACAACAGCGTTATATGTGGTTAACAAATCAGAAAATGATAACGATTATCAGATGATTAATGATGCTTATATGTCGAATTGGTTAAGAAAAAAGAACTTTCATCGTAGTTTTAGGATTTTTCATGATGTTTTATCGCAGAAAGAACATTTTTCTCAAGAAATCGTGTTTAATGTTACAAAAAAAATCCATATTTCTGATGAACTAACAGAAGGTATTCTACTATCAAACTCTAACACAACTAATGAAGATTATCTATTAATCTCTGATAACATCCCTCTAAAAGATCTTAAAAAGCAAATATCTACAATCTACACTTTGTATATTACATAAAAAAATCCAATCCACAAAAGTAGATTGAATCTTATGAGGCCACACTTTGTGGTCTTTTCCTTTTGCCTAATAACAGTTAAACTGAGTTTAGCAAGCAGTAAATTTTTCTCAAGAAAACGAACAAAAACATGGTATTCCTTCATCATCTTTTTGTTTGGCATACTTAATCAATTCTTCTTTAGTCATTTTCTCTAGAAGTGTTTCCCGATGGGTTTTTAAAGTGTATGGTTTTCCATTCTTCTTCATCATTGAAACGTCCATCTTAAACTGCACTCTAAATTTTTCTTCCATTGTTTCTTGTTCTTCATAAACTTCAGGCCATTCTAAATATAAGTTCGCATAATGATGAAATCCACCTCTAACACATCTTCCTTTGCAATTCGCATGATGAAAGCCAAGTTCATACATTCTAGGTAATTTAATACCCCATTCATTCTCAATTATTATTTTTGCTTTGATATCTTCACTAATCGAGTCAATCATTGGAAACTCACACTTCACGGGCTCAATTGGAAAGTGCTCATAGTGTTTAGTAAGACTTTCTGCTCTATGCTTTTCATGTGGTCCAATACCAAAGTATAAAATCGGCTCAAAACCACTCATTCTTACTTCTTCAATAAATATTAATGTTTGACGCACTTTTAGTTCTTCAGAACATCTAGCAAACCTTGCATTTCCTAGGTATTTGTCTTCAAAAAACACATCTTCTGGTGTTCTTCCATCAACAACTTTTGTAATTTCTATTCCAATATATGAGGCACATTCTTCCATAAACCTTAGATTATCTTCATCTTCCCAAAGAGTATCTGTGAAAAATAATATCGAATTTTCTAATCCATATTTGTCAACAACCCATTTCGCAATGTAGGCGCTTGATGCTCCTCCACTGTATAGCACAACATGCTTGATTTTTTGTTCCATTTATTTACCTCACGTACTTTTCTAACAAATCAAAAATTATCTTGTCTATTTCTGAATCTGTCATGTATTTTTTTGTTGCTTTGATAATATTGTCAATGTTTTCATAAGTAATTCTTGCTTTTTTAGACAGTGAAATATCTCGAACTGCTCTTTCGATACCATTAACAATAATGGAGTTGTAATCCGTTTCTTCTTTATAGTTGTCATTTATTTCAATTATTCTATTTCTCAAATTACTAAAACTGCTTTTTGTCCACTTAGTTATATCTATGTTATCAATTTCACTACATATTTCATCAATAAATGATAAATTGTTCTCAATTATTTTGACTATCTGACTACTTTTTTTCTCTATTAATGTTCGTTCACTTAACCACTGTAACTCATCATGAACTCCTAATTCATTTTTGATACTTCTTTCGAATTTGATTCGATACTTTTCAAAATTGGTTTCAATACTTTTTTTAAATGATATTATCTCGTTAATATCATCACTAAATGAAATCAATCCCATTATGGCTTGCTCAGGATTAATTCTTGAGGATGCGATTATTTTTAAAAAAGCTTGCTCTGATAGGCTTAATCCTTCGAATTGCTGAGTTATTACAGGGAGTGTAATATACCAATTGTGCATAGCGCTACATACTCGAACACTTAGAGATTTATTTGTTACTAAACTATTTTGGTTTACAAACAACTGTTCTAAATCCATTAAGTAATTTCTATTATAAAAGTCAAATTTACTATAAATATATTTCAATTTATCAGGATTATTTAGCAAACTATCGTATAAATCACCCGCATTAATACTTGGTATAAAATTACCGTTACTAAATAGTAAAATATCTCTCCATTTATCGATGATTAAATATAAACCTAGTAATATTGATACCTCTGGTCTTATTCCATATGGCTCATCCGTAAGAATTGCGATAACATCTGACAAATTCCCTTGCGTGTTTAATTCTAAATAACCATCTAGATCTGATTTTAGAGCCTCTATATTATGCTGGTTTTGATTAATCTCTCTTAAATTCTTTATGATTGTAAAATAAACTAAATCTGCTGGCTGAGTTCCTTTGAAAAAATTTTCTAGATCATCAGTATTATCATTTATAACTTTTTCAAGAACTAATTTGATTGAATTACTTTGTATTTTTGTCAATTTAAACATATTAATTTGATCGTTTACTATATGAATCGATTTGCTGTACTTATAATCAAAATAATCAGATAGAAAATTACTCATTTCTTTATAGTTTTTAAATGTTCGATCTTCGTTATTGACATAAAATAGTGTCTTTTTAAATATCTTTTTATAATATTCGTTTAGTTTATTTTCTAGTTGTCTAAGCTCAAATTCTAGTTCTACGGACAGGTTGATGTAATTTAATGTGTATGAGTTATTTTGAAGCATATAATTGAAATAGTAATATCGCTCAAGGATTAATTTAAGTTCACTAACATCTATTTTCATCATTCCATAAATAGTATCTTCTGAAACATGTTTGACTTCTTCAAAAAGTATTAGAATTTTTTGATCTGCTAAATCAGATTTGTTTTGCATATCTTTTAGAGTAAAATAAAAATCTAATTTAGCAAACCTAGTGATTTCATACTTATTATTATGCCTTTGTGAATATATATACTTATACGGGTTCCTTTCATTTAAAATATTCTCCAAATCCATATTTTGAGTTTTTATTTTGGATTTTAGAAATTGTATTTCTTGATCTAAATTTAAAGAACTACCTTGAAATATTTCCCATTGATCTTCAATTTCATTATATTTAGTATATTTTATTTTTGACAACTCTTCTAGAATACTTATTATTTCTTTCTCATCAATACCGAGCGCAAAAGCTAAAAATCCCGAGGTTATTTTAATAATCCCTACTCCTCGTGTTACCTTCCATAGGATGATCATTTTATAGATTCTAATTGCCTTTTCTATATATCTTTTACTCGTTTGAGTAGGTAATTTGCTTAAGTTACTGTTGAAAACTCTATACTCTTTGATATCATCTAGTGTTGATTCGTCAATGTTAGCAAAAAAATAATCAATTAAGTAATCCGGATAATAAATTGAATCGTTTTGCTCCAAAAAACCACTTAGTCCGAATTTACTTTTATCAGCTAGAAAAGAAAACATTGTGCGCTCATTTTGTCCAAAAACACTTGATATTTTGGGAAGCAAAAAGGTTGTGATAGGATGTAAAGGAGAAAGTTTCTTGATTATTAGATTATCAAGTTCTGTATCAGACACAATTCCCGAAAAAGGATTGTATTTTCTAGATTTCGATATGAAATCATCATTTATAGAGTTAATATTTTGATTTAACTTTTCTGCCATAAAACCCGTTAATATACTCAAAAATGTTAGATAATCACTCTTAATATCATATGTTTTGTATCTTTTTTCAACTTTAGAAAACTCACTTCTATTTGCTTGATCAAGAGATGAAAAATAATAGCTTATTGGTTTATGTGTTATAAACAACATGTTTAAATTGTTTAGTCCGTTATTCGCAAGTTCCGCTAAATTTTGCATGTCTTGCATTAGTTTGTTCACTTCAAGGTCTTTGATTTCCTGCAAATATCGACCAAACTCATCATATACTAGAAAAATACCCATGTTTTTTTTGTCTAGCTGTTTACATACTGATTCTAGAATTTCAACTAGTGATATATTAAAATCAATATCTAAATTTGACCCCGATGTTAATTCTCTGTATATTTGTCTAAATCGCTCTATTTCTATTTCTGGTTTTTCCAGAAGATTTAATTTAAATTCTTTTATGCTTGTACCTTGTTCAAACAAGAGTGCACTAAACTTAGTATAAGTCTCAGGATATTTCTTTTTCCACTTATCTACTACGTTATTTATAGTTAGAGTATATCCTGGAAATATTACATTTATCTCATTCTCATTAAGAGTTTTTGATAAGTTTTTAATTATACTATTATTAATATCCCCTTCAAAACCATTCAATATAATAGGAATGTATTTTTTTGTATGCTCTGCTGCTTTTTTTACTATTTTTTTGATTCCATTATCTACTTCCTCATATTTTAATCCAATTTGAAAAATATCACTCTTTGTGTATGACTTTGAAAGCATCCCAATTAATATAGATGCTATATAAGATTTACCACTTCCATATGGGCCATATGCTATATGTGACCTAACTGTTGAGTACCCTAAAACTCCGTTTAGTATCCCTGTTATTATATTAGAATGTGTAGTAGTTGCATAATAATCTCCAATTATTAATGGGTCTGAAAAATCATATTTTATATTTATACTTGATTTAAGATTCATGATTCCCCCCCTTATATGATTTTTGTAAATATTGATCTGCCATAAGATCACATGAAATACTGACAGTATCTAGATTATTAGTCCTAACTATATCAATATTAAATTCCCTTGTTTGTTTCATTTTTTCTATAATATCAATCACTTCTATTCTATTTAAATTAAAAATTTTTCCTAAGCCTTGTTTGTTGTTGACTAAATTTTCGATACTCAAATCAAAATTATTTTGCTTTAACCATAACAATATAAAATAAAAGGCTTCATAAGAATACTTTTCTTTTTTTAGGGGTGCTTTGTAGTAGATATTACTTTCTTTTTTTCTTATAAGGCCTAATTCCGCTAATAAGGAAACATTCTTGTCTTCAGCATGTGATTTTAAATAGTTAGTATACGTATTAAGTAAGCAATCTATATCCCTATTTAACGTGTTATATGAAGTTTGTCCTGCGTCATACTGCACCAAACCTTCTAACAATGTTTCTTTAGTAGCCATAATTTCACTATAATCGTTAAAGAACCAGATAAATGTATTAGCATTATCTACTTTATCATATTCGAATGTAACTAAAAAAAAGTGAATTAGAAGCTGAGAAATATTCTCATTACAACCTAAATCATACTCTTTTAATAAGTTCCCAAAAAAAGATAATCTGTGCTGTTTATCTTCTAAAAAAACTATATTTGTCGCTTCAAGCCAAAATCTCAATGACTGATGCATGTTTTTCCCTATCCCCAAATATTTAAAAGCATTTCGATCTAGAAGTATATCTGCATCATGATGAATCAACGCATTTATCCCCTTTGTTATCCAATGTCTTTTTAAATAAAAACTTTGATGACGTCCGTAACTCATAGAAAACTCCTTAGTGGAAGTGTATGTCCAATTCATATTTTGTAATAATAATAGCATAGTATCGAATACTATGCTATTATTATATCAAAAAACATCATATATTAATACTACTTGATCACTTATTCTTGTTGGAACTTGATTACCAATGATTAGTTTCTCAAAATGTCTTCTAATAATTCATCATCGTCAAACTCATCTAGATTATCATTTTCTAATTTATTATAATCACTTACAAATATTTTTAGTGCGCTATAAAAATCATCATAAAAAAGTCTTTTATTACCTTCAAAAAAGTGTGAGTGAATTTCTTCTAACCCCCCTAACACATATTCTTCAAATAGGTTAACATTGTCTTCGTTTTCTATTTCTCTAAAAGCTCTATTTATTCTATCAATATTGTTTAAGTCTTTTGAGTCACTAACTAGTAAGACTAATTTGAGCAAATATCTTAATGTTGCTCCATGATTACTAAACTGCTCAGCAAAAATGTTAAAAGTATCATTGCTTATTTCGGGTATTGATCTTTTGTTATTTATACATCCGATAACTGCAGAAATCATAAATAATTCTATTGCACTGTTAAATAACTTTGCAGATGTTTCTTTGTCTACCTCTTTTAGTAACTCTCTTACTTTCGCTGCATGTCCTCCTCTAAATAAATAATTCTCTAAAAATAATTTTTTCGTTGCCAATTATTTCACCTCCGCTATTTCTGTGCTTGTGTTAGTTAAGGCATGAAGTCTATATTCGCATCCTATTTTTTCAGTTAGATGTTCTTTTGCAATATCTCCATCTGTGTCTTTAATAAAAATTACAACTTGCTCAGCAATTCCTGGCAATATTTGACATACATTTTTAATTCGTGTTTTGTCAAACGATGAAAGCGGGGCATCCATTACTAAAGGGTATGGTTCCGGCGATAACTGCTCTTCCAAATCACTGTTGTCATCATATCCAGTAACTTTTTCTCTTGCCATCTTAATTATTCCAGCAATAAATGAAAATGTAATTGAAACATTTTGTGCACTAGATTTTTCGAGTGATTCACCAACCTCAACATTAATGACTTTAATATTATACTCATTATCAATTTCTATTTTCATATTACTGTTAAAAATAACACTAAAAATCCCGTTTATTACTTTATTTAAGTCTGCTAATTTTTGTTTCTCGCGAGTTTCTGCATATTCTGTCATTTTCTTTACTATTTCATTTGCGTAATTTTCGTAAAGTGCAATTTTCTTATTTTTTTCATTTTGAATTGTGTATTTGTGCCTATTTCCTTCAGCTAGACTAATAGCTTTAGCTGCCTTTTCATTTTCATTTTTTAGATTGCCGGATTCCTCGGTAAGTTTCAAGATATTGTTATAGTAGGTTTCTTCTCTATTTTTCTTTTCTTTCATATTTGGAAATGATTTAATCGCTGTAGCTATATCATTACTTTCTTTCTTGCTGCGCTCTAAACCATCTTCTTTTTCCTTGAGATCTTCTCTTTTACTTTGGAATTCTAACCAAAAACCATGTGCTTTATTTATGTTTTCATCTATACTATGTTTAAAATTTACAATTTCATAACCAATATTTTGTGGTGGTAGATATTTTTCTAAATTTTCCAGTGTTGCAATAGCCTCTGGATTTTTTAATAAATCACACCCGCATATGCATCTTTTTTTCTCTAAAATATATTGAATTGCCTTTGATTCAATACCAGGAATTCCTTTATTCGAAGCTTCTGAGTTATCGATTATTGATTTAGCTTTAATCATTAAAGGATACGCAATAAACATTGTTGAATTAGAACTTACAAATGAAAAAAGCTCCTTTTTCGTCCTATTGACACTTGCAGTTCCTACCTCAATTATACCAACAAGTTCTATTGCTCGTTCTTGTTTTTCTTTAACATTGGGACTGTTTGCGATTTCCTCACTAACTTTAAGTCTAAGATGTTCATAGTTTTTGATTTCATTTTCAATTTCACCTAACCTTATATCGTTACTATCGATAGTTGCGTTTGAATCACTTATAGTTTTTGTCGCTTCAATCAAGATTTGATCCTGGCTTTTATCATATTCTGACTGATATTGCGCTATAAGTTTTTTTAGGTGATTTTTACCACTATACAGAGCATTAAAGCCCAGCATTCCTCTTATAGCGTCTGCAAACTCCTTACTTTTTCCTCTATCAATCTCTGTTCCGATTTTTTCAATTTTCTCGCCGTCAAAAAAGAAATATTGAAATAAATTTTTAGGAATTATCGTAGCTATGATTTTCTTTGCATCTTCATTTTTCAGTTCTTTTGTCATCCCACTGACTTTATACTCTACTTTAAGTTCGGACTCAATACTCGCGAGTCTATTGGCTAATTTTCTCGCCGATTCAACTCTAGTTATTTTATATTCAGTATTCAAATGACTAACAACTAATTCTCCACTAGCATGAATAATTTTTTGTGCTGGTAGATCTAAAACAAGTTTTGAGTTAAAAATATCTTTCTTTTTAAAGCTAGTTTCACCAAAAAATATCCATGAAAAACTTTGCTCAAGAGTTGTTTTTCCCGTTCCATTATCTGCTATAACTATAGTTACATTTTTATCAGTATCAGTAGAAAAAATTATTTCATGTTCTCCCATGAATTGTCTAAAATTTTTAAGTTTTAACGATTTAATAATCATAGAAGTGCCCCCTCTATAATTTTTCTTATTTTTCTAATCATTTCTGTATCAGTAAATCTTTTTTCTGACAGATTTTTTGTCTCTTCACTAATGATTTCTTGTAGAATTTTTTTTAGTTTCTCAGCCTTTAAGTTAGTTTCTTTTTCCATGGCTACTAATCCTCCCCATTTTTTTCTTCATAATATACAACATCAAACTCATCTAATTTAAATTTATCTCTAATTTTTTCTATCACGAATTCTGAATTTGTTGGATTTAAAGAACTTTTCGCAAATGTACTAACTCTGTTTATTTCATTAAGTAGTAAAGATTTCGATGACTTAACAATTTCTAAATCAATATTTTCGGAATCAATATGCACAGGAAGTGTAATAAAATCAAAAATTTCGGCAAAGTCTTTTCCATCAAACAATCGTAAGACTCGCCCTCTTCTTTGAATGTATTCTCTCGGATTAGTACTACTTGCTAGTATGAATGCTGTTTTAATGCTTGGAATATTTACCCCTTCATCTAAACATTTTATTGCGACAAGGGCTTGTATATTGTCACCTTTTTCAAATCTCTGTTTTATTGTTTTTCTTTCTGCAACAGATTCTTGTGATGTGTATTTATCTATTCTCATACCCAATTCGTTACCTAAAACATCACAAACGTAATTGATTTGCTTTATTTCTTCTTTGTCGTCATCAATTGTGTTCATCATGGCAGTACCACAATAAACTAAGATATTATATTTATTGATATATCCTGACATGTATTGTTTTAGTTCGCTTATTTTGTTCTCTGCTCCGGCAATTAATCTTGCTCTTTCAATAGCTTTAAACTCTCCATATTTATTTAATTTTGTAGTCCCATTGTTAGAGATCATGTTTCTGCCGATTTCACGAGTAAGTTCAAGATACTTAGCAAGTTCATCAGGATTAAGATTAACTATTATAGGATAGTATTTATATGGTGTTAGTTTTTTTTCTTTAATTGCCCTCTCTAAATCATATTCAATACATTTCTTTCCGAAGTAATCGTATATTACTGATGTTCCTTCAACATCCCTATGCCGGTCAACCGTTGCAGATAAGGCGAGTCTAAATTTAAAGTTATCTAGTAAACTTTTGCTTAATTCAGATGCTCCAATATTATGTGCTTCATCAGCAATAAACAGACTATTATCATTAAGTCTACTTAAAATCTTTTGGACTTTTTTAGATTTGAATGTGCTATTTGTTGTGAAAAAATAGAATTGATCAATAATACCATCATTATAATCAATCACGCAATTTTCTAATTTAGTAAACCAATCTTTTTGATTTGAGGATGAAAATCCGGTTATTGGAAATATTCCAAATTTCTCAGCTTCTTCTTCCCATTGTTCAACAAGATGCTGTAATGGACAGATCATTACAACCGCTAATCGGTTTTCCATAGCCTCTAGAAGCTTTTTAATTGCTCCAAAAGCAGTGTAAGTCTTTCCCGTTCCAGTTGCCATATCAAATATTCCGCGAGCATTATTATCAATCCAAGATTCAATCGCTTCAATTTGGTAATCATGTAGTCCCACTTCTTTATTATCATTATTTGAAGTGATCTCCGAATCTTCTTTCAAATGAAATTCTTCTTCGAAAAAAAATTCCTCTTCTAGTAAAAAATCATTTTTTTTATATTTAATAATTTTATTTTTTACCGCACTTGGAAAATTATATATTTTTATATTGGTTACTTCTTCTGGTTTATCCCATAATTGATCAAAAAAACTAATGAGTTCCTCTGTTCTTTCTTCACTTTCCCAACTTTTAAATACTACTATTGATTCAAAATTATCTGAAAAAGAATTATTGGATTCATTCAATGATCCCATAAAAGCTACTTTATTTTCTTCAGAGTCCTCTAAATATCCTATTTTCTCATGATACATACCTATACTGTTCGTATTTAGCGTGACTGCAACCTTTATGTCAAGAACGTTACTAGATATTAAGTGCGACAGAAGATTTAATCTATTTAACTGATTAATATCAAAAACCATATCAAATTCTTTTAGTAAAGCTCTTTCTATTGCTTCTTCTCTGGTGGAATAACCGTATTCAATAGCTTCAACATCTTCTTTTGATAAACGAGGTGATACTATGAGCTTAATATTCCCACCATTTTTTGCAATCATAGACATCCCATATGAAGTTCTAATTAATGAAGACGACGAAAAAAAACCAACTGCTCTTCTATAATTAACTGATTTCATCATTACGGGTGTCAAAAAATCTCTTGCTATATCAGAATTATGACTTCTATAAAAATTATTGATTTTTAAATCCTTGAATGACATAAAAAATCCCCACTAGTAAAAAAAATGAAATATATGATTATTATATCATTAAACTGATGTCGTTTTATAAAAATTATATCCACTTAATGAAATCTCCAAAACCATGGAAATTGATTATTGAATGCGTTTACCTCCTTTTCAAGGATTTTATTTTATTTTAATTTATATCAAGTATTATTTCGAGAATCACCACTAACTCCGGTAACTCCGGTATTTTTCATGTGTGTCAATCTAATTCGTTTTTATTCGATTAGAAAAAAACTGAAAGTTACACGTAATTTATAACCTTGAGCAAAAACTACCTATGAACATATAAGAGCTGTGGATTGTTGCTGCTTATGTGTAAATGAGAATTACAAAATGAGTTACTTTATCAATTTTTTAGGTTTTTTCACCAAAATAGCACAAAAAAAGACTTCTTTTTTAAAAACAAATTGAAGCAGACTTGTTGGCTTTATAAAGTTTAAAAAAGCCCACCGATATTGGTGAGCTTTTGCGGTTAATGATGGTGATCCGTACGTGATAAAAGCACGTGACAAGGAATGAGTTTCTAATAGTGGTGTCTTATTTTATAGTGTTTTTTAGCTTTATAAAGCAATCAATATTAATTAATCTCGCCTTACTAATATATGTGGAATATAAAGAAATTTGCTTGAATTGGCTCCGATAAGATTACCCGAATTTTAATCCTATATTTACATTTTTTTATCGCTCTACAAAGGCATTGATTTTTTTATATTTAGTAGCAAAAAAGTTAGATCCTCTTCTATTGTGATTGATTGCATTTTGAAAAAAATTCTATCGAATTAATACAAGATCATCATGAGTATCCATGGCTTTAGTTTGAAACTTTCAACAGCTATTTGGAATATTTCATGATAAACAGTTATTAGTATTATTTCATGATATACTATATTTAAAATACATTAAGTAAATCGTATAATGAAACTGTGATATTAAACAATAACTCAGAAAGCCGGTAATGAAATGAAAGAAAATCCAACAATTGAGAATTTAGTAAGTTATTTTAGAGGTCGAAAACTACTTAGTGAGAATGACATATGGATATTTGGGATGAAGTGCAAAAACCCTAAACTTATCATAGATAAAGCTAGCAATTGGTTAGTATATTTTGTTGTTGCAAATGATAAAGAAATTAGGTTATACGATTTAAATAGAGAAACACTAGAATACAGTGGTGTTTTCAGTGTTTTTCATGTTAAGGATATAAAAAAAGCAAAAGTAAAACGAACATCCTTATTATTTGGAGAGCAATATTTATTCTTAAAAACCAATGTGAATCAAATAATAAACACACCTGCAAAATTTTTCAATTATAATCAAAGTGAAAACATTAATCGGTTTGATAGTTATTTTAAGCAATATTTTTAAGGAGAGATATTAATGTTACAAACGCTTTTTATTTATATATTCGGGTATTTTTTTATTACATTTGAATCAAGAAAGTCTTATATTGTTAGAATGGTAATTGCAAGTATGTTTTTAGTTTTTTCTTTCATAGGATTGATTGTAATTCTTGTTAGTGACATTCCGGCTGTAAGTATTGTTTATTTAGTTTTTTTTGTGCTGTTTCTCATTAGGGTTTTGAAGGATTACAAGCATATTATAACGGAAACATTCGAAGATGATAAATCAAAGCCAAATCTAGATTATTCTTCCATTAGTAGTAATGATGTAATGTATTGTTTGAATTGTGGTTTCGAAATTTACCCAGAGGATAAAATGTGTTCTAAATGTGGAAAGATTGTTGTAAAGAATGTAAAACCTTTAGTAGTTCAAACGGAAGAACCTGAAAAAAACAAGACACATAGTAAAAAAGATAACGGTAAAACCATTGATAAAAGTATTAAAATAAAACTTCTTGAACTAAATGAACTGTTTGAAGAAAAACTAATTAGCCAACAGGAATATGATAAAAAAAGAACTGAAATATTAAAAGATTTATAAAAAATCAAAATTTACACCAACATAAGTGAGAATTGCACGTAATTTATGTCCTTGAGCAATAACTACATATGAACATATAAGAGTTGTGGATTGTTGCCACTTATTTGTAGATGAGAATTACAAAATGAGTTATTTTATCGATTTTTTTAGGTTTTTTCACAAAAATATCACAAAAAAAGATTTAATTTTTAAAACACATTGAAGCAGACTTGTTGGCTTTACAAAGGCTAAAAAAGCTCACCAATATTGGTGAGCTTTTGCGGTTAATGATGGTGACCCGTACCGGACTAGAAACCGTGGTTACTCATCAAATTCAATATATTTTTACTGTTATATTATGTTTTTTTAGCTTCATAAGGCGATCGTTATTAATTAATCTAGTCTTCATGAAATGTCATATATTTGAAGATATCTGTTTGAATAGGTGTCGAAAAGACGATACGAAGTTGATGTATATATTTTTAATATTTATCTCTTTACAAAGGTATCCCATTTTTAATTGATAAACTATGTAATCATAGGTTAGAATCCCCTTTGCTCTACTGGGTTTGTAGAACTATTTTAATACAATTGCGCACCCCAAGCCTGTTTTTACGCACCCTTATCAAAATCTACGCACCCCTAACCTGTTTTTACGCACCCCTAAAATATGGCTTAATTTCGCCCTTTTATTCTGGATTTGTTTGAAAGTAGTGATTTCTTTGTATCAAAATAGGTTCTTCAACTATCTACTTATTGTGGGGTGTTGAGCCAATAAAATATTTTTTTCAATCATTTGATACCCATTTACCATGAAGTGTAATATCTTCTGCGGGCATAGACCCAAATATATATGGTGTTTTTAAATTGATATCACTGTACCAACCACTAAATGTATATCCATCTCGTAATGGTACGTATTCCATAATACTTTGATTGTATATGACTGTATCAGAATGTAATAATTCATAGTGTGCTTGTGTGATTTCTGTTGGGGTAGATTTACTTACAGTTGAAAAGCGAGTTGCAAAAGCAATTTTAGATTTCAAATTAAAACAAATTGTTTTACCAATCTCAAAGAGGGAATGGGCAAACGAACTTGGAATGAGCAGTGAAGCTTTAAGTAGAACTTTAAAACTATTTAAAGATCAAAGTTATATTGAGCTTAAAGGACAAAGAATTATTATCTTATTAGATAGAGAAAACTTAGAAGAAATCTTAATAAATTAAAATAAAATTGTTTCAAACTATTGACAACTATAATTTTTAGAGTATAATATATGAGTAAACAATCATATGAAGGAGTGTTCATGTATGAAAAACAAATTATTAAACGAAATAGAAAAACAGAAAGTCAGTAATTTATTTAAAGTAATTGCTGATCCCACAAGAATTGATATCTTATAT
>JAHIRQ010000158.1 GCA_018818645.1 Bacillota bacterium | reverse complement strand
TCTTCAGATCCATCTTTACAACAATCTTTGTCGACTAGCTTTCTAGAAACCAAAACTTTATAAAGTTGATCTTCAATCTTAAATATTTCAACATTTTCAATTCCTGATAAACCATTGACATAGTCTACCATTTTGTCTTTATCAGTAAATAATTTCACTTCATTTACCATATTGACCTTATACATTCTTCTCATGTGTTCTGGTCCATGACCATGTTCACGCATTCTTCTAAAATCTTCTTTATTGATGAATATTTTCTTATCCATAGCATCACTCTCGCTCTCTCACACCTACACTATGAATATACATCTTATCCATTTCAAAATCAACTGTTTGTTGTTTTAACCTTACATTTGCCATGTTGTATTTCTTTTGTTATCCATATTAAACCGATCATGATTAAGACTAAAGATAATAACTTATAAGGAAGTCCTGCAAGTGGTAGAGCAATAACGGAAAATGCGATACCGATACTTGCTAGAAATGCGATGACACAAGATGTGCATCCATAGGTGAATACCCCAAATAAAACAGAGAAGAAGCCGAAGGTAGATCCCTTGCCCTCTTTTCCTTTAAGTTCAACCATCGCTGTGCTCATATTCATTAAAAGAGCTGAAAGGAAAGACATGATGATATTCAAAATGATGTTAATAACTACAAGGTAGACTCCATACTCTAGTATCATATTTGAATAACTCATATTTAAACTATCAAGCAGTGAATAAATAATGATGAAAAATGAGAAGAATAGTGCACCTTGAATGATATATTTTTTCGTTTTTTGTAGTTGGATTGCAGCGTCTAGCATGATGTTCTCCTTAGTTCAATAAATGTCTTAATTTAAGTATATCATAAGGATCACTAAAGTGCTTTTTTAATGCAATTTAAGAAACAACTTACTTTTTGATTGACAATAAAATCATGTATTATATAATATATGTGTTATGGTTTATTTTCATTGAACTATTAGTTTACAATTACTAAACCATATCTAGATATTATCTCTTCTCGTTTAAAGAGAGTAAACAAAGGAGTGGTCATATGGCTCAATTGATTGAACTAAAGGATATAACTAAGGAATTCAACGGACATGTTGTGCTTCGTGGAATTGATTTAACCATCGAGCAAAACGAATTTGTTACCTTATTAGGACCCTCTGGGTGTGGCAAGACAACAACCTTACGAATCATCGGAGGTTTTGTTGAACCAAGCGCTGGTGAGGTCCTTTTTGACGGAAAAAATATTCTAGATACTCCTGCACATAAAAGACCAACAAATACTGTTTTTCAGCGTTATGCATTGTTTCCTCATTTAGATGTATTTGAGAATGTAGCATTTGGTCTTCGAGTGAAAAATGATTCATTATCAACACTCGCTCAAATTAGACAAATCACAGATACATATCAAGACAAAATGAAGTCAACTAGAGATCCTCAAGAAATAAAGGATTTAAAAAAAGAATTGAAGATTGAAATCAGTATGCTTAGAGATCCAAATTCGGATCGAAAAAAAGAAATAGCATCCCTTGAGAAATTATATAAGGTTGAAAAAGATGCTGAGAAGAAAATAGAAATCAAGGAAAAGATAAATTTGATATATGACACTTTTGTTACCAAAAAAACAAAAGAAAAAGAAATCAATGAGAAGGTATTTAAATATTTAAAAATGGTTGGACTTGAAGGCTATGAAAAAAGACCTGTTCATAAATTATCTGGTGGACAACAACAAAGAGTTGCTATAGCTAGAGCACTTATTAATGAACCCAAGGTATTATTGCTCGATGAACCACTTGCTGCACTTGATTTAAAGCTTAGACAAGAAATGCAATATGAGTTAAAGGAAATACAAAGAAACTCTGGGATTACCTTTATCTTTGTCACTCATGATCAAGAAGAAGCATTAACGATGAGTGATAAAATTGTTGTCATGAACCAAGGTGAAATTCTACAAATTGGAACACCTGAGGATATTTATAATGAGCCAGCAAACACATTTGTTGCGAAATTTATAGGAGAATCCAATATTATATCTGGTGTCATGAAGGATGACTTTCTTGTATCCTTTGATGGTAGAGATTACGTTTGTGTCGATAAAGGTTTTGCTAGAAATGAAGAAGTTGATATCGTGATTCGACCTGAAGATATTGATATCTTACTAGATGGAGAAGGATTACTTTCAGGTGTAGTTGATAGTATTGCATTTAAAGGTGTTCACTATGAAATTGATGTGAAGACTGATGATAGAATCTATACCATTCACACCACTGATTATGCTAAGGAAGGCACAAGAGTTGGTTTAAAGTTTGAACCTGAAGATCTTCATGTGATGGAGAAGTACTAATGCAAAACATCGAAATAAAGGCACGATCTAAGCCTAAAAAGAAGTTCGAGTTTTACTTAGGTATTCCATATTATGCAGTTTTAATTACTTTAGTCGTTATCCCTATATTCTTGATGATTGTCTCATCCTTTCAATTTGATAATCAGTCAGGAATTTATCCGATTAGCTTTACATTGAATCATTATCTTGACTTTTTAAGAGCTACATCATTTGTTCGTGCAATGACATCATCCCTATGGATTGCTGCAGCAACTACTGTGGTTGCATTGATCATCGGATATCCACTTGCATATATCCTGACACGCATGAAACCAAAGTCGCAAATCACTTTCTTGTTACTGATTAATGCACCGATGTGGATTAATATGCTGCTTAGAGTACGTGCACTCGAACAAATCATTAGAATGTTCTTCCCATTTTTAATTGATAGCTTTGCTGGAGTAGTTCTAGGATTAGTTTATGTCTATCTACCATTTATGGTGCTTCCAATTTTTGCAGTGTTATCAAAAATTGATCCGAATCTTTTAGAATCATCTGCAGATTTAGGTGCAAATAAGTTTAAAACAATTACTAAAGTTGTGATTCCATTGTCTTTATCAGGAGTTTTATCTGGAATTCTAATGGTATTTCTACCTGCTGCTACAACAATCATCATTCCACAATACTTGGCACCCTCTCAAAATATTTATATGATTGGTACATTGATTGAAAAAAGTGTCATCAATAGCGGAAGAATATCTTATGCATCAGCAGTAGCAATTATCCTATCCCTAGTGATTTTAGGAATTGTTTATTATATTAAAAAACTAGATAAATACAAGGGGGTCAACAGCAATGAAAAAGAGACGCACTAACCCCTCTCAAGTTATTTTTCTAATTCTTGTTTTCCTATTTATTTATGCACCAATTATATCGATTGCAGTTTTTTCATTCAATGAAGCGAATTCTCTAACAAGATGGGAAGGATTTACCTTTGATCGATATATAGAATTATTTACAGATCGAGAATTATTCAATTATACAAATCCAAGACAAAGTATTGTCTTTATGACACTATGGATTGCTTTAATTTCAACATTAGTTTCTACAGTTTTAGGGACATTAGCAGCAATCGCATTGACACAAAGTAAAAAAGTGATCAGAGATATTACAATGACTGTCAATAATATCCCTATTGTTAGCCCTGAAATTATTACTGCTGTATCCTTACTTGTACTCTTTGGAGCTTTAAGTATCGCACCAAGCTATAATACAATGCTACTTGCACATATCGCATTTTCAACTCCCTATGTATTGATTACAGTATATCCAAAGGTCAAGAGTTTAGATCCTAATATTGCTGATGCAGCCTATGATTTAGGTGCATCACCACTGAAAGCCTTATTTTTAGTGATATTACCTCAAATTAAGGTTGCAATCATTGCAGGTGCAGCAATCGCGTTTACGATGTCATTTGATGACTTTATCATTAGCTACTTTGTTGCAGGCTCTTCAGGAGATAAGAACATATCGATCTATTTATATACCAATCGTTTATCTCCGAAACCAATTATTAATGCATTATCCACCATTATCTTAATGATTATTGGTGGCAAGATTACATATGATTATTTCAAAACGAACAAAAAGACGGAGGAATTAGAATGAAGAAATTATTAGGTTTAGTTTTAATACTTGTATTTGCTATTTTACTTGCATCATGTGACCAGGGACCTACCTTAAGACTCTATAATTGGGGTGAATATATCGATGACGATTTGGTTGCAACCTTTGAGGAAGAATATGGAGTTAGAGTTAAGCAAATTGCATTTGACTCAAATGAAGTTGCGATTACTCAAATTAAAGCGGGAAATCAATATGATTTAGCAATTCCTAGCGATTATGCAATTGAGCAGTTAGCAGCAGAGGATTTAATATTAACAATCGATTGGACTAAAATTACGAGTTTTGATCCAGCTACAGATTTAGCAGATGGTTTATCACTTATTTTAGATGAGGTTGCTACAGGTGTAAATGGGTTTGATCTTTTAGATTATGCAGTTCCTTACTTTTGGGGTAATGTTGGTTTACTCTATAATAAGGAAGTTGTTGCTACTGAGGATTTAGTTGGATGGGATTTACTTCACAATACTGACTATAAAATCGCTTTTTATAATAGTTCAAGAGATGCATTTATGCCAGCTCTCAAGGCGACTGGAGCAGTATCAATTAATAATCCAACAACAGCTGAGTTTAATGCAGCAGTATCCTGGCTTAATACCGGATTGACTTCAGATACTGATGTGATTACAGATGAAATCTTTGATGCAATGCTAAACCCTGCAAGATACGATGTTGTCGTTGCTTACTCAGGGGATGCAAATTACCTTATGTCAGAAAATGAAGATTTAGGATTTTTCACTCCAGAAGAAGGATCCAATGTTTGGGTAGATGGATTTGTGCTCCCTAAAGATTCCAATACCGATTTGGCTTATGATTTTATCAATTTCATGCTTGAATACGATCATGCTCTCCAAAATACTGAATACGTTGGATATTCAACTCCTAGAAAAGATGTCTTTCTGGATGTCTTAGCAAGTGGTGGTTCATTTGAGGACTATAGTGATTCCTATGATGTTAGAATCAATGATAACGATGAAGTGTATCGCTACAATTCAGACTTAAAGGAGCAAATGGATACCAAGTGGCAAGAAATTCTTGCAAATAAGGGCTTTGATGGCGAAGAAGGATTAGGTACAGGAACCATAGTTGCAATTATTGTTATCGGTGTACTGGTCATCTCCTCAGCTGCTTTCTCTATCATCAAGAAAAGAAGAAGTATCTAAAAGAACCCTCTAATCAATCAAACGAAATCCTTTGGGTTTCGTTTTTTTAATTTCTCGATGAATCATGTTGCTTAATTGATAGTATTCCTATAGAATAGTTATGTATAATATAAACGATGTCCGTATATAAAGACGGATTGAAAAAAGGTTTAAAAATGACTGATAAGAAACTTTCTACGAAAGAACATAATAGAAGAAATTATATACTGAATGGCAATCTCTGGAAAGTCATTTTAAGCATAAGTGCTCCTTTAGCTGTTTACGGGTTATTTAACTATTTATACGGTTTTTTTGATTTACTTATGGTCTCGCATATTGGTGGAAATGAACTTGCATCGGTTGTATTTATAGATGAAATCAAGCAAGCAATTATGGCCTTTGGTGGTGGAATTGCTGCAGGTGGAACTGTAATCGTTGCTAGACATTATGGAGCTGGAAAAATAGAAGAAGCAAGAAGAAATGCTGGATCTTCATTTAGCTTAGCACTACTTGTTAGTAGTATGATTGTCCTAATCACATTAATGTTTGGTAGACCTTTACTCGCACTACTGAATGCTCCTGAAGAGATGATTGAAGCAGGTATAGGATACTTTAACGTGCAAATGATATCCACTGCATTAATCGCAGTCAATAGTGTATTTATCGGCTTAGAAAAAGCTAAAGGGAACACGAGTTTCATATTGGTACTCAATGTTTTAGCAATGATTGTAAAATTGATTTTATCCGCAATTTTTGTTTTTGGAATGGGATTAGGTGCAATGTATGTAGCACTAGCAACCCTCATTGCACAAGGGCTCTTGATGTTAGTCGCGCTAAAAATTATGTTTTCTAAAAATAACTCATTTCAAATCAAATGGAGTGAATTAGGTATTAAAAAAGCCTACATACTACCTATTTTATCCTTATCTATACCAGTATTTACTGGGAAGTTCTTATTTAGCTTAGGCAAGGTTTTAGTAAACAGTATGGCAGCATTTTATGGTCCACTCGCAGTAGCAGCATTTGGTATCGCTATGAAACTAGGTGGAGGACCAGGGTCCATTTCTATCATTTTTGAGGAATC
>JAHIRQ010000157.1 GCA_018818645.1 Bacillota bacterium | reverse complement strand
TCTTTCTTTAAATCTTCTAAAAATTTCTTCATTCTTTTTTCCTCCTTGGTTTATGACGTGATAGACGCCACCAATAAATTCATCCCATTCTTCTCTTAATTGTAGATAATAGACGAATCCCTTCTCAGTCATTTGATAGTACTTTCTTGGTGCACCCTCATTTGACTCCTCTAAATATGTTTGAAAGTAGTTCTCGTTGGTTAATCTTCTTAAAATCGGATAAATTGTGTTTTCATTGACATTGATATGTTCTGATAATTGATTGATGATTTCATAACCATAGTTATCATGGTCAACTAAGACAGATAAAACACATAACTCAATGATTCCACGTTTAAATTGCGCATTCAAAGTATCACTTCCTTTACTACAATTATAACACAGTACTATTCATCACACAACACCTATTTTCACTTTTTTTGAACAAAAAAAATCCCCTTTGAAATCAAAGGGGACTTATTTATACTTGGTTTTACTTATTCTTCTGGTTGTACTTTTACTTCTGCTACAGCTTTTCTATTGAATATTTTTTCTCTAAAATAGACAAGTAAGAAGATTACAATTGCTACAGCTAAATAAGCAACAAGTAGCATTTCAGTCAATCCATAGACTAGATAACCGAATGCTGCAATACCTGCAGATAATAATGCATAAGGCAATTGTGTAACAAAATGCGAATGTAATGTAGATTGTGCACCAGTAGCGGATAATACGGTTGTATCAGATACAGGTGATGCGTGATCTCCAAATACTGCTCCACCTAATACTGCAGCAAGAATCGCTGGCATAAATTCTGGATTTGTAGCCATCGCAATTGGGATTGCAATAGGAAGAAGTATTCCAAATGATCCCCAGCTTGTACCTGTAGCAAATGCCATACCACTCGCGATTAAAAATAAAGCGAGAGGAATCATTGATGTTGCAAGATTTGATCCTGCAACAACTTCAGCAATTAAGTCACCAGTTCCTAAATCCTGAATAGCTGTTGATACCATCCATGCAAGAACTAAAATTGCTACTGCTGATTTAAACATTGCAAACATTCCTTTACCACTTGAGACTGCAATACTCTTCAATGGAACTGCTCTATCAGTTAATGCAAAAATAACCGCTGTAATAAATGATGCTACACCACCTATAAATAGTGGAATAGTTATGCTTTGATCCATGATTGCACCAAAACTAAAACCTGCAGATACCAACATCATGAAGAATGTAGTGAATACTAAAACAAGAATTGGAACGATTAAAGTCCATTGAGTAGCCTTAGTTCCAGTAATTTGAACTTCAGTAGCAACCTTAGTAGCTTCGACTCTTGAAATATCATCTCCATTAAGTGCTGCATCTTCAAATTTCTTCATAGGTCCAAAACTCATTCCGAATTTAACAATTAAGAAAACCATAAGAATTGCAGTAATTGGATAAAATTGGTAAGGAATTGCTGCTATAAATCCTGAGAAACCAGAATGCGCAGTATATCCATTATCTAAGAATAAGCCACCCATCATCCCAATAATATATGCACCCCAAGTTGAGATAGGCATTAAGATAACTACTGGTGCGGATGTTGAGTCAATAATATAAGCTAGTTTTGCGCGAGATACATTATATTGGTCAGTAATCGGTTTGGATACTTCACCAATAACAAGTGCATTGAAATAGTCATCAATACAAATGATTAAACCTAGAATCCAAGTAAGGATTTGAGCAGCAACTGGATTTTTAACTTTTGAAACTGACCAGTTTGCAAAGGCTTTAACCCCACCAGATAGAGTGATTACCGCAGTAATACCTCCAATGATTACAACAAACCCTAGAATTGGCATATACCAATCAAAGCTTGTAATGATACCAGTGAAGCTATTCCAAATATAAGTGAGCATGCCTAGGATATTCCAATCAGCATAAATAAAAGCTGCTAATAGTATACCTACACCTAAAGATATTAGTACTTTTCTCGTGATAATAACCAGTGTAATCATCAATAAAGCGGGAAGTAGTGCTAAGAATAGTTCCAAAATTAAATTCCTCCTTGTAAGTTGTTTATTCCTATATTATCATTTTAATTGCTATCATTCAATTTTTTTTCAAATATCTATTGATATATTCAAAGAAAATACAAAAAAAGCACCACATTTTATAATGTAGTGCCAATTATCACTTATATAAGAATCATTTTTAGTAAATTAGATTACTCTTCATCCTCTTCGCCTTCTTCATCTTCTTCGTCTTCTTCATCTTCTTCATCTTCTTCATTTTCTTCGTCTTCTTCATCTTCTTCGTCTTCTTCATCTTCTTCGTCTTCTTCATCAGTTTCATACTCATAACCATCGCCATCATCTGGATCTACATAAATCAAATATCTAGTATTCCCAGTAATTTCATCAACAATCATTTGGACAATCATTTCTCCAGAAGAATTGACACTGTTCAGTTTAGTCTCAAATTCTATCTTGATTAGATCAATGTCATCTTCAGTGTAGTATTCAAATTCATACTCACCTTCATTGTTTCCTTCTTTAAATGAGAGCTCTACTTTGACTTCTTCATCTTCAAATTTGATTTCATATTTACTTTCTGAAGCTAATAGGTTATTTTGTATAACTTTAAATTCAAACACCTGTTTATCGTTTTCAAACTTGTAAAGCGACTCAACATAATTTGAATCGTTATAAAAAGCTTTAAATCTGACCTTTTCTTCATCATCTTCGATTTTCTTTTCACCAGTAACATGATAGGTTTTAGATCCGAGTGTCAATATACCAGTAATGGTGTACTCAGATTCCTCATCGTCTTCATCCTGTAAATCGAGATTGTAATGCATGACATACCAAGTACTTATCCCTGCTAAATTCTTTGTTTGAAATTGCATGAAATAATCATATTCAGGTAACTCTGAATCTCCTGATACTATATTTAACCCTGAGTCACTTAATAGAAGTTGTTCAATAGATTTCAAGTATGGTAAGACTTTGGTAATGACATCTGGTTTTTCGATTACTACTAAGTCTGTCTGTAAGCTAATCAGTTCATTTGTGCCTATCGTTGATAATAATGAAACAGATGATATTGCTGAAAAGGAGACAATTTCATTGTTGCTATTGAGTAACTTCGCTGGAGGATTAGGAATTATGTCGTTATTTGGCCAAAGTGCAAACCCTAGAATAACAACAAATATTGCAAATACAGCACTCATTGCATACTTAAAATTGAAATGAAATACTTTATTTGGGATTGAAGTCTCTGTTCTCTCAAAGAGAAAATCAATTTGAGGAGCATCTTTAGGAAGGTGTGACTCAATATTTAGTTTTATGATTTTTTTGATATCTTTTGTTTTCATCATCATCCCTCATATCTTTTAAGAGTCTTAATCGCTTCCTGATAAAGCCAAATGACTGTCCCAATGGGTTTTTCCAGTACCTTTGCAATATCCTTAAATTTCATTTCATCCGCTATCTTTAGGATCACAACACTTCTTTGATCTTCACTTAGCATTTCAATCATCAAATCAAATTGATTTCTTTCATCTGGTGTAGGCTCGGGGCTTGAAAGAAAATTATCGTAGTCTGTCTGATCGACATGAACTATTCTTTTCTCACGCCTGTAATAATCGATTGCTTGATTCTTTGCTATAGTTATTATCCAATTTTTAAAATTCGTCTGTTTTTTATATTGACTGATGGTTGTCATCATTTTCATATACACATCTTGCATAATATCTTCAGTCACTTGATGGTTTTTGATGACGGAAAAAATCATCGAATAGACACCACGTTTAGTTTCTTGATATACGTATTCAAATGCCTGTTCATCTTTTTTCTTGAGTCTATCTATTACACGTTGATCAATCATAGGTTAACCTCGTCATCAGATTTAAAGGAGATTTTTTTTAATCTCCTTAATTTTATATCTTTTATGTTGTTATGTCTATGATTGTACTATGGCTATCTTTATTCAAGAGATTCTTCATTGTCATCTGTTTCTTCATTATCTTCAGATTCTTCGTTATCTTCAGATTCTTCATCATCATCTTCATCATCGATATCTCTATCTAGTTCTTTTTCATAGACATCATCGTCATCATCTAATTCTACATAAGCTTGATAATAGGTTTCCCCTGTAACTTCATCCACTAAGACTAGTAAAGTAATCTCTCCGCTTGTTTGAATTCCGTCAATTTCAGTTTCAAATTCAACCTTTAAAACGTTTTGTCCATCTTCAACTTCATACTTAAATTCATATTTGCCTTCATTTAGTCCATTTATGAATTCTAACTCAATTTTAGTTTCATCATCTTCATTTTCAATCTTGATTAATGTTTCAGATTCAACAATACCATTGGCAACAACCTTAATTTCGAACTTAACTTCTTCTGATTCTATTTCATACTTAGATTCGATATAATTTAAATCATCAAGTTTTGCGATAAATTTAATTTCTTCTTCATCGTCTTCAACTTCTCTCTTACCTGTTAATGTATATTCTTGATCATTGACAATCATTATACCATCAAGAACAAATTCAGCTTCGTCTTCATCTTCTTCATCTTCATCTTTGAGTGTCATATTGTAATGGATTACATAATACTGAGTTTCATCAAGTAATCCATTGGTCTCAAAAGTCATCATAAATTGATAACCTTCTAAAGTTGAAGCTTGTACTTGAACACTAAGACCTTGATTTGAACCTAGAACTTTTTCAATTAACTCTACATATGGATCAATATTTTCTAGAACTATTTCTGCATCATTTTTTTCTTCAATGACTTCGTCTTCTGTATTGACTAGAGTTGCACGCATAACATTATATCCTGAACTCAATGTTTCTTCTTGAGTGCTTGGTAATAACGCTGATGCTATTAAAGCTTGAAATGATAGAATGTCTTCATTAGTTGAAAACTTCAATCCTGTACCTACTAATGATGTGCACGCTGTTAAAAGTGCAACTGATAATACCATGAATCCTAATAATAATTTTCTCATTTTTTTGACCTCTTTCTTGGTTTACACTATATAAACGATTAAGTCAGGGTTTTTATTGGAAGAAAAATTTTTTAATTTATAAACCGAATGATTTTTTAATCAGATAATTACTAGACCTTTCAGTTTTTTATGCATATGGTATCTTAACCCACTAATTAATTTCCATATTAATTCATTTGACAAAAAATGCGCTATTTTAGCGCAATAAAAAATAACATTCATAAGAATATACCTTTGATAGACTGATCATTATATATATATTCACTATTTCTTATAATCTATCCCTTTTAGAGAAATTGCAAATCGACAAAGCATGTCACCCTTTAGTGGAGTTTCTAAACAGTGAACATCCAATTCCTTATCAAATAATACCTCAAACTGATACTTTGTAAATCCGCCACTACAATTACACCATTCAGGAGAGATATGATGTATCTTTTCATGCAATGCAATTTTAACAAAGGGGCAATGACAAGCATGATATCTTTTTTCTTCAATCGTGGTTGCTTCTAAATATGCTTTTGTATCATAAGGTATTTTCGTTACGTAAAGTGTGTCACCTTCACGAACTGCTGACAAGATTTCTTGATTACTACTCACAAAATCAATGACCTGATCATTGATTTCTTGTTCAAACCAAACTCGATTTTCTTGTTTAAATCTTTTGAGTTCATCTATATTTCTTTGATGTAAACCTTTTAAATATTCATCAAAAGTTATAGCCTCTTCATAATGTATTTTTTCTTTAATAAACGATTCCTTAGGTATGTGATGATGGTTATCTGCCAATACATATCTTATTTGTTCTTGAGTCAAATACTTTTCGAATAGATTCATCATATTCTCAATATAATTAGGCATATCTAAAAGAGGTGTCCCAAGTGGTGGTATTTTAATTTTTGTTTTCAAATCATTTTCAAGTGATTTATCAATGACTTTCTCAAGTTTATTCAAAATACTCTCTATTACACCTAAACTTCCTGTATACTTTGTTAAATGAATGAATAAGTCGTTTCGTTTGGCTACCTTAAAATATCGCATCATGATAATGAAATGTTCAACTGTGTTCTTTCCAGACACTAAAAGATGATGAATTGCATCGTCTAGTTCTTGAATCACTATGTTTTCAAGCTGAATAGACGAATGGTTTAAAGAAATTTCTTGTTCGAGTTCATTCAAAAAAACTAACGCGATTTCAAGGTCAGTAGATTTCAGATTATTACGTTGATAAAGCGATGTAAATTCAGCGACTAACATAGGATCACCTGATTTGTATAGTCAAATTATATCAATTATTTTTAAAAAAGTGTCATTTTTATGAATATTGATTCTAAAAAGTGATTTTGGAAAGAATTGCCTTCAAATTAAAAATTCGTCTTCATTTAAAAACTTATATTACCAAAATCTTTTTTAAGGATGATGATAAAAAATAATGCTATAATGAACTCAAATATTAATAATGGAGGCTAAACGATGTCAAGCAAGGTAAAAATTAATTATCTACTGGTTAATCGAAAAGAACTTGAGCTGTCAAAATCAAATAAAGACCCAATCAATTCACTCAAACTTAAGGTCAAAAATCTATTGGATGACAAAATCCATGGTATTAGTTTTAGTCCTTACACTGGAGACCAAAATCCAGCTAGATTTGATTGGATATATCCAGAGCAAATTGAATCTAGATTGTTAATCATCAAGCCTTATGTCAATTGGATTAGAACATTTTCATGTACGCTAGGCAATGAAGCAATCGCTCCAATTGCTAAAAAACATGGACTAAAAACGCTAGTTGGTGCTTGGATTGGTGATGATCTAGAAATGAATGAAGCTGAGTTAGATAACGTCATTAGAATTGCTAAAGAGGGTCATGCAGATATGGTAGCAATCGGTAATGAAGTTATGCTAAGAGAGGATATTCCTATCGAGTTATTGATCAGTTATTTAAAGAGATTTAAAGAAGCTGTTCCAAACGTACCTGTAGGGTATGTGGATGCATACTATACTTTCGTGAATGAACCTGAATTAATAGAAGTATGTGATGTCATTTTTGCAAACTGTTATCCATTTTGGGAGCATTGTAATATCGAGTTAGCAGTTAGTTATATGAAAAAAATGTATGCTTTTGTTAAAAAGGTCTCTAAGGATAAGGAAGTCATAATCAGTGAAACTGGATGGCCAACCAAAGGAGAGTCCTATGGTGAAGCATTACCATCATTTGAGCATGCTGCTAGATATTTTATTGATACATTCGAATGGGCGAATTCGAATAATATCAAAGTATTTTATTTCTCCTCATTTGATGAAACATGGAAAACAGATGAAGAGGGTGAATACGGTGCTTATTGGGGGTTATGGAATGGTGATGGGGTTTATAAGTTTTAACCCGAATTCTAGAACTTACTCTATGGAATAGAAACTTTAGAAAACCCTGGCAACAGGGTTTTTACTTTGTAATAGAGTCATAAGAAAACACTTTACTTTAGAATTTCATCCTAAAGCACGAAATCTCTCTTATCGCCTTATTAATGATATAATGAAATCGAAATATTAGGAGGAAAGTAAATGAAAAATCAATTGGTTTCATTCAATAAGAAAATGGGGTTTCTTCATCTAGTCCAAGGAACAGCAATACTTGTACTATCCCTAACGGTTGATGTATTTAAAGATTTTAGACCAACCATATTTGGTCGCTTTTTTGAAGTTTATGAAGGTGGAGGCTATGGTCCAGTAACTCAAACACTATTTGATTTACCTTTTGGTATCATGGTTGCTTTATTTCTATTACTCAGTGCACTATTCCACTTCTTAATCTCTGGACCATTTAAAGATTATTATCTAACATCTGTAGACAAAGGTAGCAATCCTCTAAGATGGTATGAATATGCCTTGTCTTCATCAATCATGATTGTTCTACTTGCGTCTATGTTTGGTCTACTAACCATTGAAGCTATCCTACTTATATTTGTAGTGAATGCACTGATGAACTTCTTCGGTTTACTTATGGAAAAGATGAACCCTTTAGATAGAACCACAACCGATTGGACAGCACACTCTTTCGGATGGGTTGCAGGAGTTGCCCCATGGGTTCTAATTGTTATCTATATGCTAAACAATGGTGATCTATATCAAATGCCATGGTTCGTCATTCCAGGTCTAATCTTCTATTTCTTAGTATTTAACCTGTTTGGATTTAATCAATACTTCCAATATAAGAAAGTCGGACCATGGAAAGATTATATTTATGGTGAGCGTATGTATGTTTGGCTAAGTTTGTTTGGTAAATCAATCTTAGCATGGTTTATTTTCTTAGGAATTCTACTCGCGTAAACGTATAAAAAAAATATTTAAAAAAGGAGTGAGTCAATGATGAAAAGAATCGCAATATTAGTTGAAGATTTATTTGATGATAAGGAACTGCTTTACCCCTATTATAGAATGCTAGAGGAAGGTTTTAAGGTTGATCTAATCGGTTCAGAAAAGCACGTCAGTTATAAGAGCAAACATGGTTTACTCATGAAGAGTGATTTTGCGAGTAAAGATATATCAGCAAATGATTATGATGCAGTTATTATACCTGGAGGTTTTTCCCCAGATTACATGCGTCGCACACAAAAAACTGTAGATTTCGTAAAAGAGATGAATACACAAGGAAAACTTATAGCAGCTATCTGCCATGGTCCTTGGTTAATGATATCGAGTTGTGATTTGTCCAACCGTAAACTCACTGGCTTTCATTCGGTAAAAGTAGATATAGAAAATGCTGGAGCTACCTATCTCGATCAAGAGGTTGTTTTGGATGGTAACTTTGTAACTTCTCGAACTCCAAATGACCTACCTGTCTTTATGAAAACTATTCTTAAAGAGTTAAAATAAGTTTTGCGTCATCTCCATTTAAAGAAAAATGACCCCACTTCAAATCATGAAATGGGGTTTTATAATAAGTTTCAGTGTATAATGTTAGACATAATAGAAAGTAGGAATAAAAAATGAAAATAGCAAAAATATTAGCTTGGTTAGGTTTAATCGCGATGACAATAGCCTTACTCAACGGATTTATCAACGGTAGTTTCACTGAAGACGGTAGTATGATAATAAATAACCCTTGGGGTATTGTCTCTCTTGTGGACCTTTATGTAGGATTTATCTTATTCGCAATGTGGATGGGATTTAGAGAGAAAAGTCTTTTACATTCAATTCTATGGATAACATCATTAATGGTTCTAGGATTCTTTATAGGTAGTCTTTATGTATTAGTATCTTTATACAAGAGTCAAAACGATTGGTTAACTTTCTTCTTGGGTTCAAGAAAAGAAAGTTTATTAAATAGCCAAAATTCAGTTTCAAAATAGGCATATAATGAAAAAACTTTTTAAAGAAATCTATGAAGAACTTATCTTGGTATTGAAGGGGAAAACTCTTGATACCTTACTACCCCCAATTGTTTTTATAATTACACTCAACCTATTCAATCTAAATGTTTCAATCATTACTTCAGTATCCTTATCTATTCTATTATGGCTTCATAGAGCGATCCGCCATGATAATCAAAAATATGCTATCTTTGGGTTACTTGGAGTTATCATCGCATCTCTTTTTGCATATCTAAACAATGATCCAAGAACATATTTCATTCCAGATATTTTAGGTAGTGGATTTATTTTAATCCTAACAGTTTATACATTAATCATCAATAAACCTCTAGCAGCTTACGTCAGTCATCTTACGAGAGGATGGCCACTTGCATGGTTTTGGAGAAAAGATGTTTTGCCTGCATATCGCGAAGTGACGTGGTTTTGGTTATTCTATTTTGTTATAAGAACATCTGTAGAAACTATA
>JAHIRQ010000156.1 GCA_018818645.1 Bacillota bacterium | reverse complement strand
TCCACGAAGACCTGCAGTCAATGTGGTAGAGAGCGTGATATATTACTCTCTGAGAGAACATATCATTGTGTGTGTGGACATAAGATGGATAGAGACTTAAATGCAGCAATTAACATTGGTGTTCAAGGTTTAATCAAATATGTAACCAAAGCGTATGGAACAGACGCGATAGCTTGGTAAATTAATAGACACTAGTTTGTTTTACCCAAGAAGCCCCCACTTCTAATGATTTTTCATTAAGTGGTGGGAGTAGTTCACTTAGCCTTCATTTCAACTACCGATAAATGCATTTTATGAATCCTATAAGCATAGGATATAGACTCAAATATTGCTTGATCGATATCGTCATTAGGTAGCCTTAATTGGTCACTTAAAACTGGAGAAATAAAAGTTTTTCTAGACATCAACTTTAGGAATTGTGTAGGATTAAGTCCTGGCTCAATTCCTTTTTTCTTATACTCCTTATTTAGCCTAATAAAGCCAATTAACGCTAATATATTAGGGACATTTATCACTTTTTTATTTGGCATTTCCATCGCAAATAATACTTTTTTGATAAGTGATTTCCATTCCATATTAAAATATCCAATAGGATAACATTTACTTTGTTCACCATATAGGATTGAGTGGTAGATTGCATGCGCAACTTGGTTTACAGTAACCATGCTCGTCCCACCTTTTGGAAACAATACAATTCTTGGTTTTTCAAACTGATTGATAAAAATAGACCATACCGGTTTTCTACCCTTTTGGATACCGAAAATATAAGGGAGTTCTAAAACATTGACATAAAAATTCTCATCTGCAAATGATAGGGAAACACGCTCTTGTTCAAGTCGGCTTCGAATGTAGGGATGATGTTTTTCCAGTTCCATTTTTTTCCATATTTTAGCAAAATGAGAGAAGTATGAACCTAATACGACTGCATGCTTTATCCCAACTTTTTTAGCGATGGAAAGCATGCGAGAAAGAGGCTTAATATTATAGGTTTCATATGCCTCATAAACAGGTGCCTCAAACTCAACACGTTCATCAACACCAGCAGCAAAAACGAAGGCATCCTTACCCCTAAAGATCTCCTCAATCTCTAGATCACTCATCTCAATATAGTTGTTTAAATAAATAGTCATTTCCTTAGGAAGTTCAAGTTCCTCTGGGATTGGAGGAAGTGATATAGCTTCAACAGTATGACCATTTTCAATCATTAATTTCGCAGCTGCTGAACCGAGCAAACCAGTTCCGCCGACAATAATAATCTTCATGGATTAACCTCTATTCATTGACTTTGAAATAATTCGTTCTAAGAATCTTTTTAGATAATTGATAATAAAGAGTTGCCTGAACCATCATTCCATTACCATCTATCTTTGAATCTGAAAGCATCATATAATTGGATCCATCATAAACGGCATAGTTTTTATACATGACAAAGTTTCCAGATGTTCCAAATATATCATTTCCAACATAGTGATTATAATTGCCACCTAAACCAAACATATTGTTAATCATTGGTAAAATATCAAACGAAGTCGAAAGCATTGTTATATCTCTACTTATTAGATTATGATTCCATATATAAAGATTCCCTTTATGCTTCAAATGATACTCACGAATACCCGTATAAGCTTCATAATCATCTTGTCTCATTGTATAGGGATAATGATCACCTGATAATAAAATGACTGTATCATCAAGAATCCCTTTATCTTCAAGATCACTCAAGAGCATACCTAGCATTTCATCTATTTCTAGTTGAGTTGCAAGATAGTATTTGATTGAATCTGAGATCGTATCACCATAATGGCTTTCGATCTGTTCTAAATGCTTATGTGCAACCGCATGTTTTTCAGTATAAGGTGAATGCCCAGAGTAGGTAATCACGAAACTAAAAAATGGAGAGACTTCAGGCAATATATAATCCTTAGCATAACTATAAAATATCGAATCAAATTTTTTGTTATCATCATTTAGACCGAGTTCATCTCTACCATAGAAATGCTCATAACCAAGTCCTTCATAGCTGATATGTCTTGTATAAAACTCTTTATAATTTGCGTGCATTGCATTGGCTTGATAGCCTGCTTTCTTAAACAAATTTGCTAAGGATGTAGAATATGAATTGTTATGAAACATAAATGAAGTAGGACCATCCTCAATGGATGGAACCAGACTTGTGTTGAAAATAAACTCCGTATCACTTGTAGTTCTTTGAAAAACAGGAGTAAAGTGATTTTGAAAGTCAATACCCTCAGTTTTTAACTTGTATAAATTTGGGGTTAATTCCTCTGATAAAGCTAACTCATCGTAGCTCTCCGCTAATATAAAAATTAGATTTTTACCAAGAAAGATATCAGTATATTCATTGTTTTGATGATTTTTATGGTTATTTTCAAAATAGGAGTCTAGGTATGCTTGATCCTTTGGATGATTAAACCTTGGGGTCAATGTATCAGATAAATCACTGACTAACAAATTAAACGTTCCAAATCTTGTAGCGAACTGTGTTCGGTTGAATAGGGTTGAATACAGGTAGTGATCACTTGTGTGTGGTCTATCAGATGATACCTGATAGTTAGCATTGAATTGGATGAGTATAAAAAGAAGTCCTGGAAATAATAAAGCATTGAGAACTTGTTTGGATTTGATATCGATGTGTGAAGTTACCTTATTTCTTGTATAGAAGAACAAAGAGACGAAAACTATCAATAAAACAACGACTTGCAGCACTTCAAATCGATACATACCTTCACCAGATTCTATACCCTCTCTGAGAGTTACAGCTTCCCTAAAACTAAAAAAATCTCTAAAAATTCGATAATAGGTATCTTGACCCAAACAATAAATTGCATATAATCCAATCATGATGATATCGAAAATTCGGCTAATTTTTCTTGGTAAAAGCATTGAAAATAAAATGAGCAAGCTCAGTCCAAATAGCATTGAAAAAAGGTAAATCATTGAAAAATGAAGTGAATTCTTAACTAAAAATGATATATCCATCAGTAGAATAGCGAAAACAACAATCCACTTGTCCTTATAATTGGAAAAATTCTTTTGAATCCATGCTTTATGAATATAGATGAAATCAATAACTAACAGTATTGAAAACGAAAAAAGTAGCCATTTTAAAACAGCCTTTAGAAGAGCACTATCAACAAAAATGAGCTGAAAGGCGTGGATGAATGCTAAACCAAACAAAGCATAAACGATCATTTTAAGTTGTTTTCTATACATAATATCCCCTGCTAGTCATCATATTGTACTATCTTAATTATACAACAAAAAAGACTGACTTGGTGTCAGTCTTTACTAAAGATAAATCTCTAAAATATTTCTAGCATCGATTTTTTCAAAAGTGGATAGGATAATGATTTGATGTATCCAATCGATTTTTTTAATTTTTCCAAAGGTAGAGCGCATGTATCCATCGATATAGTACTCAATTTCGATTTCTAGATCTTGGCTAAGAGCGAGTTGAAGTCTTCGATTCATTTCTTCATATTGGTCATCACTTAATATAGGCTTATCTTTCTTACCTAATCGGTATTTAAGCTCTTTAATCATCGAGTGATAGCCAACCAATGCGTCAAATGGAGCCCATTTGATGATTCCACGATCAACATAGTGATTATGCATGGTGACCTCCAATCATCTTGTTTCTAGCTTTAATAGTAGAAGATTCAAATTCACTCGATGCACGGTTCACTGTGTTTCTTCCATATTTGAATTTCAATTCATCAACAGCTAGATGCAAGTTATGTTCCTTAACGATTTGTTCAGCATTCTCAAAGAGTGAGAACTGGTACACATGGGTTTCACTAAGGTTTGTTACACTCACATGAACTCTACGAATAGGTTCATCTTCATAATACTTATAAAAGATTTCGATACAAGCCTCATAAATGATAGAAGCGTTGGCAGTTGGTTGATCAAGACTGATTTGTCTACCAAACCCGCCACCAACTTCTTTACTATAGCCAATACCAAAGTGAACTGTTTTAGCAACTTTTTTATGAAGTCGGAGTCTTCGTGTCACATCATCAACCATTTCTAAAATGATTTGAAAAATATCAGGAGGAAAATAATCGTGGAATAAAGTTTGACCAGAACCATAACTCTTACTCACTGCTCGTATATTTTTCTTTTGCTGAATCATGCTCATATCGATACCATGGGTGTGATAATAAAGTTCTACACCGAGTATGCCGAAGTTTTTCTTTAGGGTGATCAAGTCATAATGTGCGATATCGCCTATCGTTTCTAGCCCGAATCTAGAGAGGTTACGCTCCATGTTATGTCCGATACCCCACATTTCAGAAAGAGGAGTTACTGGCCATAGCTTTGTAGGAATATCATCATAAGTCCATTTCGCGATAAAGTCAGGAGCTTTTTTGGACTCGATATCTAATGCAAGCTTACTCATGAGCATATTTGGACCAATTCCGCATGTCGCAAACAGCTTAGTTTCTTGATAAATAGTATCTAATATCATTTTCGCGATTTCAACATCCGTCTTTTTGTAATAGCTTAAGTACTCTGTAATATCAAGAAATGCTTCATCAATAGAGTAGACATATAAATCATCTTCAGATATAAATTTTAAATAGATCTCAATAATCTTTGTTGAATACTCAAGATAGGTCGTCATACGAGGCTTTCTAAAAATAATTGGAATATCTTTTGGAATTTCATGGATACGACAACGACTAGGAACACCTAGAGTCTTTAGGTAAGGCGACACTGCCAATACGATAGAACCACTACCTCTAGAGGCATCAGCAACCACCAAGGGTGTCTTAAATGGATCTAGATTTGAAAGTGCACACTCAACAGAAGCGTAAAAACTTTTTAAGTCGATACATAAAATGTGTCGATGAAGTTTGTATTCTTCCATGGTATCACTCCCTTTGTGCAATCATTATATCAATAAATCTAGAAAAGAAAAGGGGGCATAAGTCATTTTTTACTTGAAAGTGTTATCAGAAAAATCTTTCATTTGTATTCATTCTAAAAGTAAGCGGTTTACATTAAAACTTAATAATTTATGCGTGATTTTTTGATGGTTTTGGGTTGAAGAAAGCCAATATTTTTTTCTAAATATTAAGTGGTATATAGCGCGTAAAAAAACTCAGATTGCTCTGAGCTATTTTTGTAATAGATTAAATAATTTCTCTTTTTCTTCTTCGGTTAAATACCGATACTTACCAACAGGTACATCGAGTGTGATATTCATAATACGCGTTCTTTTTAAGGATACAACACCATAACCAAAGAATTCACACATTCTTCTGATCTGACGATTCATTCCTTCAGTCAAGATGATTCTAAATCTTTTTGGACCCAGTTTTTCAACAAAGCAGGGCTTAGTAATCGTATTCAGTATAGGAACGCCTGATGCCATTTTAGATGCAAAATCTTCTGATAGAACACGGTCAACTCCGACAATGTATTCCTTTTCATGAGCATTTTCTGCTCGAAGAATTTCGTTTACAATATCGCCATCATTGGTCATTAATATCAAACCTTCAGAGTCTTTATCAAGTCGTCCAACGTGGAAAATACGCTTAGGATACTGCATAAAATCAATGATATTTCCTCTAATTTTTTGGTCTGTAGTCGAAGTGATTCCAACGGGTTTATTCAAGGCAATATAGACAAAATCATTGTGTTGTTTAAGATCTCTTCCTTCAACAGTAACTGTATCACTATCGCCAACTTGATCACCAAGAGAAGCGATTTTACCGTTAATTTTAACCTTGGATTTTTCAATGAGGCGGTCCGCTTCACGTCTTGAACAATAACCAACCTCACTTAAATATTTATTAATTCTTGTAGCCATCTTATCTGTGATAGCAAACAGGTGCAGGATATGTGTTACCCTTTATATCCACCGTCATTTTTTCAATTATAATATCTTTTAAGGGCTTATCACGAAAATCCTTTGGTGAAACCGCAATTTGATCGACGACTTCGATTCCTTCAACAACACCACCGAAACCTGCATAGGCACCATCTAGATGTGGTGAATTTTGGTGCATGATAAAAAACTGAGAGGTTGCAGAATTTGGATCATTGGTTCTAGCCATGGAGATGACACCACGCGAATGGATGAGTGGATTATCGACACCATTAGATTTGAATTCGCCTTTGATTGGACAAGAACTATCTTTGCCCCAACCACCTTGAATCATAAAGCCGGGGATAATGCGATGGAAATTGAGACCGTCATAATACTTTTTTTGAACTAAATGAATAAAATTACTCACAGAATTTGGTGCGACTTCATAGAACAACTCGACCTTGATGGTTCCTAAATCTTTAATAACTATAGTTACTAAGGGATTCTTTGGATTTAAATAACTTTGATAACTCATTATATACTTCCTAATATATATATGTAGTCCTCAGATATATATTAGATCTCCTTCTTTTTAGATTTTTATAGACGGACTATTTTATAATTGAATTATAGATCACATCACAGACTAGTTTATTTCCTCCTTACAGCGTTTGACTGGTTTCG
>JAHIRQ010000155.1 GCA_018818645.1 Bacillota bacterium | reverse complement strand
GGAAATAACTCATTATAGAATTCACTTAAATGATGATACATATTATAACGCTCCCATAGTTCTAAATATTACAATCACTGCAAATAAAGTAAATATTGAAAATACTGAACTCCAAACAACTAACTGTCCTGCAAGCTTCTCGTCTCCACCCATTTCATGAACCATAATCGCAGAGGATACTGCTATAGGTGATGCGAATAGGGCAATTAAAGCGGGATATGAATACTCCATGCCAACTATTTTATCTTCCAGTAGATATGCGAAGGTAAGTACAACACCAGGAACTATAAGTATTCTCCAAGACACACCTAAGATAATTTTCTTAATCAAGGGTTTCACGACTGATAATTCAAACTGTCCGCCTAAAGCAATTAATGCCATCGGAGAAGCTGTTATCGCAAGAAGTCTTATAGAATCATAGGCGAAGAATAAATCATTTTTTATCGTGAATAAAGGCTCTCCACCTGAAGGTGTGATTAATCCTCTTAAAAAGACTACAAATAAGCCTAGAGTGACACCAATGATCAAGGGATTCGTTAAAATATTGCGAATCATTTTTTTAACACTTATTTTTTGACCAAATTCATTAACTTGATACATCGTTAATGCAACAACTGATAAAACATTCGCTAAAGGGATTGTAAATGCAGATAGTAATGCAACAACTGCTAGTGCTTCTAGTCCGCCTAATGATTGTGCAAGTGGAATACCGATGAGTGCAAAGTTTGAACGAACTACAACCTGTAGAATAACACCTTTTTGATTTGGATCTTTTACAGTAAAGAAAATAGTAAAATAGCAGATTGTAAATAGAATAAGCATTGCAGAGACAGAAAATAAAATAACTCCCCAATTGATTTGACTAAAATTTTCAATATTGTAGACATTGAAGAATAATAATGCTGGTAACCCTACTCTAAAAACATATTTATTTAATATGTTAATAAAATGAATATCAATAAATTTTATCCGTTTCAAAAAATAACCAAGCATAATTAAGAAAACAATTGGTAAGATGGCGTTCGCAGCAAACAAGAATGTGTCTGTCATAAGGTGCTCCTTCTAATTTAAAAATACTTTTTTATTTTATCATATTTTGATCTATTTGACACATAATAGATTCGTATTCAGTTAATGATAATACCCTGCAAAACTATAAAAAGAAAAGCGGATTGTTAATCCACTTTAATTTGTATTGTCCTTATCTTTTAGAAGTTCATTGAGTTTTGTTTCCATCTTCTTATTTTTATGCGCTGCATACAATATAACAAATGAGTAAATGATTGCATAAATCAATCCAAATATATAAATAGCAAATGATCGCTGAAATATGTAGTTTCCAAACATAAATTTAAGTACACCTGGTATCGGAACCATCACTAGATAACCAACAATGACGTTCAAAACACCATTACCCCATGTTTTTTTAAAGATAGTTATACTTCCTGCAATCAGTAGTGATATGATGATACTACCCCAAAAAAGAGGTCGAATTGATAAAGATACTTCAAATCTTCGATTCACAAAAAGGGCGAAAACAAACGTAATGACACTCACAATTGCATAGATATAAGCATATTGTTTGAAATAGTTTTTCATTTGATTCCTCCTAAAAGATTTTTTAAAGCTGGAACATACGCTCTAGATATTTCGATTCGATCGCCATTATTTAAGGTCGCTTCTAGCTTTCCGTTGAATGTAGATTTGAAAAATTTGATTGAATGATAATTGAGAACAACTTGTTTGTTGACCCTGATGAAAGATTGAAATTGGTCTTCTATTTCATAAAGTTTGTATTTGCAATCAAATACATCAGATTTCGTGTAAAGAAAACAATGATTATCAATGCTTTCAATATAATAAACATCCTTTTCTTTGAATAAGAATCTAATATCATCTTTGTTTCCTATCAACATAGAAGAATCTGATTCAATCCGAAGAATGATATCATTTACAGTTGGATCATCTTCACTACAATCAATGGTGATGATAGGTTCGCCAAACGATTTATGTTTGTTTACATTAACTTTCATTTATTATCCAACTCCTTCTTTATCCATTATAATTTAAAAGACCATTTTTTGATTAAAAAACAGTCTATCTTGCGAAAAAAGTATATTAAGATGCAAAAAGAAGTTAGCGAGCTAACTTCTATGCTTTCTTTTGGTAATCTTGCTTTCTAATCGATCCATCAACTTTATGTATAACAACTGAAGATCCAGCTGATTCTGCTAATTCTTCAGCATAAGCAATGGCATCTTTTTGAGTATCAAAGAATTTGATTGTTTTTGTTGAACCTTCTTTTCTAACTCTCCATTTTTTAAAGTTATCAGTGCCTTCTTCTTTGTTTTGAGAAACATGATATTTCTTAGGCTTTTCTGTTTTAACTTCTTGTTTGCTATTTTCTGGTTCAACTTTTACAGTAGGAGCTACTACAGTTTCTACTTTGGGTTCAACTGCTTTTTCCACTTTAGATTCTACAGTCTTTTCTACTTTTGGCTCTTCCACCTGAACAACCTTAGGCTCTTCTACTTTAACAGCTTTGGGTTCTTCTACCTTAGGTTCAACAACCTTTTCTTGCTTGGCTTGTGCCAACTTGGCTTCCTCTGCTAGTTTTCTTTGGCGACGTTTTCTAAAAAAACACATAGACAATTCTCCCTTCAATTTCTTTACTTTCATTATAATACATATATTGAATAAATAAACTATATATGGTTTTTTTTCTTTATATTTACAAAAAAAAATAAAAAATAGGGATCCATGTCCCTATTTTTATCTTCCAATCACATTTACAAATCTTACTTTTGTGCTTACATTTCCACTCTCATCAGTTGCTATATAAGTAATTCTATATTCACCAGGTGATGATGAAACTGTTCCTGTTTGAGTAATTGTTATGTTTCCATTGCTGGCATCAGTAACAACAACACCTGCATCAACCCATGTTTCATCTAAATAGATTGTATCTAAACCAGGGTTTAATACAATAAGAGGTGGAGTTTCATCAATAACTGTAACCATTCTTTTGGTTGTTTTAATAAAATTATCATGTGTTGCTTGATAAATAATTTCATATGTTCCTAAGACTTGTGTATCTACAGTATTGGATATGACTTGAACTTCAAGATTTCTTAAACCATATTTTGCAGTTGCTCCTGGATCTATATAATTCGTACCTATTTCTACTGTATCAACACCACTATTCAACTGAATCACTATAAACTCTGCAGATGGCTCTTGGCAACTACTTAAAAATAGGATGAGTAGAAGAGATATAATCCATGTCATTTTTTTCATATGAACAACCCCTCCTCTTCTTTTTTATGATAAAGAGTCGTTGTATCATAAAGATCATCAGATTCTAATACATAGATATATTTCGTCTTAGTAAGAGAATATTCGTCATAGGTTACTGTGTAGACAATTGTGTAAATACCACTCACATTTGTATCAACTGTCCCAGTTTTGCTAATTGTTCCTAAATTTGTTTCAATGCCTTGATCATTATATCTAGTTCCAACTAAAATAGTTGTAACGTCAGGGTTCAGTGTTATTTCAATCGGATTATCAGCAATCACATTCAGAACTCTTACGCGGGTTTCTAACCATTCATTCTCTGAATATAAATCATAGTAAACGAAATAACGTCCCAATTGATCCTCATCTTCTAAAACTCTCACTTCATAAGTCAAAATCGGATCAATTTCATATAGACCTCCGTCAACCCAAACATCAAGAGAAGAGATTGTATCTAGGCTAGGTAATAAGTAAACTGATTCTTTTTTGAATACTTTGGTAAAGATTGGATAATATGAAATATCTTGAGTGACATTAGTTATCTCACTACTCCATCCTTCAAAAGTATAATCAAAAGAAGGTGATGATGGCTTAGTGGGTTCATTTGGAGGAGTAACCTCTTCTCCATAATAAGCAAATGTCGTTAAGATAACTGATGTTTGATCACTACCATAAAAGACAATTGTGTACTGACCATCATCAAATCTTGCGTAAAGGTTTATATTAGAATAGACTGCTCCATTCTCATAAAGATTAACAAAATCAGGATCAAGATACCAATTGATAAATGGATATTCGTACTCAGGTGTCATCGGGGTAAAAGTGTTACCATAATCCACTTGAATTGAGCTATCTATTTCTAAACCTATATAATAATTGATTGTATAGGTAATGATTGTGAACTTTGCATAGAGTGTTATATTGTCTAGAACTGCTTCCCCATTATAAGAAGATAAAAAACTGTCATCTAGATACCACCCATTGAAGTTATAGCCAGTTTTACTTGTTTCTGGTATTTCAAAGGATTGACCATAGGAAACATAAATTGAATTGACTTCAGTACCTGAAGTTATAAAATTAACCTGATATACACTAGCTATAAACTTAGCATATAAAGTTAAATCAACAGATGAGGTATCCACTCCGACTTGGAACTGATCCGTAAATAGAGCATCTCGATACCAACCCTGGAATTCAAACCCATTTTTTGTTGGATTCTCTAATAAGAACACATAATCTTTTACAACTAAAATAGGATCCATAAGATCTCCACCATTTGTATCAAAGGTAACTGTTATATATTCGACGTTGAGTGCAGCTGCAGCATTGACTATCCCTTCACCAAAATAAACATCGTAACCAATAGTCCCTTTATCTACAGCACTGCTTAAAAGTTGTTGAATGATTTGATTTGAATCAAATTCTGTAAAATATGCGAGCATCAAACCAATCACTCCACTCACTTGTGGTGCAGCTAGTGATGTTCCTGATGCTGTTGCATAACCATTATTGAGACTAGTGCTCAATATAAGGGAACCTGGTGCAGATATATCTACTTTATCATTATAGTTGGATTGTTCCCAAATAGTTTCATTCTCGTTGACTGCAGAAACAGAAATAACACCATCAAATGAAGCAGGATAGAATTTAGATGAGACCCCATCATTTCCACTAGCAGCAACTAAAATAACACCTAAATTTCTTGCATAATTGATTGCTTGTTGCATAAGTGTATTTGCAGAACTACTTCCTAAGCTCATATTGATGACTTGTGCACCTTGGTCAGCAGCATAATATATACCTTCAATGATAGAGGCATCGGTAAAGGATTTAGATTCTATTTCTTCTGTTAAAGGATCTTCAAGATTATTCGCTTTGATAACAAGTATCTGGCTATTTTGAACAATACCAGCAATTCCTTTTGAGTTATCCTTATTCGCACCAATGACGCCAGCAACGAGAGTTCCATGTCCATTGTCATCTTCTACATATGATATTCCAACTTGTTTTGTTCTTGAATTATAGGATAACGGAGAGATTCTATTTAAAAATTCATCATGGTCTGTATCAATTCCTGTATCAATAATAGCAATCAATACTTCTATTGATCCAGTAGTCTCAAGCCATGCTTCATGTACATTTAACATATCAAGTGCGTACTGATCATTGATGTATGGATCAGAATCAGTAACAGGAGGATTCCAAGGTGGTAAAGTTGTTTCATGCGTATTGTTGAGTTCAAAACCTTGATCTTCTAGAATATTCAGTTGATGATCATTTGCTTCATAAACTGCAAATCCATACTCAGAAATGGAAATCAGTTTGATTTGATGCAATTCTTCAATTTGGTATGCTTGCGATTCGTCACTTACTGCATAGATAACTTCGACCTTCATCATATCTAAATCTGAGGACTGACCTTGGATAGCAAAAAAGAGTGTGAGTCCAAAAAGAATCAACACTAAGGATATTATTTTTAATATTTTATTCTTCACTGGTACACCTCTTTTCTAGTTGTCTTTTCTAATATACAAATAGTATATTACTTTTATTGGTAAAAAGGGGGAATGAAACTCAAATACTTATAAAAAGTAGAAAAAAGACTGGCAACATCAATTGCCAGTCTATAACTATACTTTATTGTGTTAAGAAATCTTAAAGGATTATTTCTTTTCAGATTCCTTTTCTTCTACTGTTTGTTCTTCAACTTTTGTGGTACCTAAATATTTAGGAAGATCCATACCAGCCATATCAAAGAGTTCCTTCATTGGTGGAATTGATCTAAATAATGATGAAGCAAAGTTCGATGTTGAGGATTGCCCTTCTTTAGAAGATCCGGAATCCCAAACAGTAATCTTATCAAACTTCAAGTTCTTAATTGCTTCAACTTGGATTTGAACAAGCTTCTCAAGTTTATCTGCAATCAGCAACTTAACGGCAGCATCTGGATTATCTCCAGCAGACTTAACAATTTCCTTGAACCCTTCAGCTTGCTTAGATAGAATTTCAAACGAACCACGAGCTTCAGCTTCTAATTTCGCATAAATGGCATCCGCTTCCCCTTTTGCTTTTCTTCTTGTTTCTTCAGCAGTTGCTTCAGCTTCAATCACTTTCTTTAACTTCTCAATTTCAGATTTAATAATAACGTCGGCTTCAAGAGTAGCTTTTTCTCTCGTTGCACGTGCTAATTCAGCCGTTTGTTCTGCTAAATATGCATCTTCTAAAGCCTTTGCTTGAGCAATCTTTTCAGCTGTCATCGCTCTTCTTAAGGATTCTGCTTCAATTTCACGACGTGATGCGTTAGTCTGAGAAATATCTCCTAAAGATTTATTTTCCCCTTCAATCGCCTTTGAATTTGCGACTGCAACTTGAATTCTTTCATCACGATGTGCATTTGCTTCACCAATAGCACCATCTCTATTTTTTTCAGCTACTGATTTTTTAGCGTCATTTATAGCTTTTGCAGCTGCTTCTTTACCTAAAGCCTCAATATAGCCTGATTCATCATTGATGTCAGTAACGTTAACGTTAATGAGCTTTAGACCGATTTTCTTTAATTCTGATTCCACATTACCTGAAACTGCTTCTAGGAATTTATCTCTATCGGTATTGATTTCTTCAATATCCATTGTAGCAACTACAAGACGTAGTTGACCAAAAATAATATCTTTAGCAAGCTCTTGAATTTCACCCATCTTAAGCATTAATAATCTTTCAGCAGCATTCTGCATAACACCTGGTTCAGTGGATATAGCAACTGTAAATCTTGAAGGAACATCAATACGAATATTTTGTCTAGATAGTGCATTTGTAAGATCGACTTGAATGGACATAGGTGTTAAATCTAAGAAGCGATATGCTTGAAAGAATGGCCATATAAACTCAGCTCCACCATGGATACACTTCGCTGACTTTGTCGTGCCATCAGCATTGTTACCAACCTTACCATATTTAACCAATATCTTATCTGATGGACATTTTTTAATACGAGTAACAACAAATACTAATCCTGAAAATAAAATGATTAATATTGTAAAAATAATACCAATTACATCTCCAATTCCTACTGCAATAATGTTTTGCATACTTTATTCTCCTTTGTTTGTTTTAATAATGAGTGTTGTTGCATCCAATAAACCTGTGACTATAATTGAAGTTTTAGGAAGAATGTCTTCTTCTTCATCAGTGACTGCATCAATTTCTGCATAACGTTCTTGAACAACAACGGTTATTTTCCCCTTGCCTGAATTCATCTTTGGAACTCTCATATATACTGTGCCAGTTTTACCAATAGCATTTTTGTAATCTATATTTCCTGAAGACTCAAGTTTCATCATTGCTCGATAAGCTAGTGCCTGTAGATATGCTGCAATCAAACCTAAAACGATACCAATCAATGATGCAAAAATTGGCTTCATCACATCTACAAATATATATGCTGACCATGCTCCTATTGAAAGAAATGCAAGGATTCCCTTCAAGGTTAAAATGCGAAGCCCCCCAATACCAGATAATGGTTCATCGTTTAAGAAATCAACATCAAGATCAGGTGCATCAACCCCATCAAAATCAGTTCCATCAATACCGATAAGCATTAAAACTAAAAAGATGAGCATTACTGCTGTTGAACTCACTGCGATAATAAACATAACTTGTTGAAAACCACTTAACGATTCCCACCACATCTTCACATACCCCCTTTAACGTAATTTAAACTTATTTTATCATAAATTCATTGATAAATATATATATTTTCATATATAAGTTAAAAAAAATGCTATCAAGGATAGCATTTAATTCATTATTTGTATTGATTAAACCATTCTGTAATTTCAGTAAGTCTTTTCACTCTTGCTTGTGGTTTACCACTACGAGAAAGTTCGTGTGTTTCACCCTTGAACCATATCATTTTTGTTTCATTACCTTTTTCTTTTAAAATCGTAAATAATTGCATTGCTTGTTCAATTGGGCAGCGATAATCCATATCGGAATGAATAAATAATAGAGGCGTTTCGATTTGCATTGCATACTTCATAGGGGATTGTTCCCATAGTTGATCCGTATTTATGTTTGGATGTCCACCTGTTTGATCTTTTGAGAAATAAAACCCGATATCGGAGGTTCCATGGAATGATAACCAGTTCGAAATACTTCTTTGAGTAGCAGCTGCTTTAAAACGATTTGTATGCCCGACTATCCAATTGGTCATAAAGCCACCATAGGAACCGCCTGTAACAAAAAGCTTTTCAGTTTCTATTTGTGGTACCTTTTTGATGACTAAATCAGTAAAATTCATTAAATCATCATAATCGATTGTCCCATATTTTCCACGAATATCAGAAAAAGCATCACCTTTTCCATCAGAACCTCTAGGATTTGCAAAGAATACAATGTATCCTTGGTTTGCCCAATACTGCATTTCATGATAGTAAACCTTGCCATAAACTGTTTTTGGACCACCGTGTATATCAAGAATAGCTGGGTACTTTTGAGTCACATCAAAATTTTTAGGATATAAAACCCATCCTTTAACTAAATGTTTTTCTGATCTAAATACCAATTCTTTTGGTACTGCAACGTATTTATTCTTAAGTGCAAATTGGTTAAGTCTGGTGCGCTGCTCTAATTTATTATTCTTTAAGTCAAGATGATAGATTTCCTGCAGTTTTTGTCTATAGAGTCCAACAGCGTAAAATTGTCCAGATACTAAAGCTATTCCATCCATAGAACCATTAAATTGATATTCTAAACGAATGTTTCCTAAAAGATCAATCGAGTTTAGTTCATTATGATCATCAACAGTTGAGACAAAATAGATTTTACCATCTTGAGTCAAATCTGCTGGACTACCACCCAATCTAACATCCGCTCCAACTGAGTTACCGATACTTCCTCGGTAAAGATTTATTAATTCTAGTTTATTATTCCTTAAGATGTAGAAATCATCATTTTGATTGATTCCAAAATCCTTCATATCAGTTCCTGCTAACACAATCTCATCCTTAAGCAAATAGATTTTCGCAACTGAAAAATCATTTTCTGCATAAAGTGTTTCACTCGTTCTACTTGTCACATGATATGCAAATACTTGAGTCGTTAGCTTTTTTACACCTGTTATTTCTTGACCAGTATAATAGATATGTTTTTTATCATCAGAAACCTTTACAATTCCAGCACTAAAGTTAGGGTTGACTATCGGTGCTATCACTTTAGTTTCGATATCGTAGATGAAAAGCTGAGTGCGAAGATTCGCAGTAAACCCTAAACCATTGAAGTAAAAAGGAATTTCGTTAATGTCTTCATACAATGCTCTTTTTTTCTCTTCTTCTAGAAACTTCTTTCGACTCTCTTCATCATCTTGATAAAGATGGTGTTGATTCTCAGTTAGTGATGCAGATAATAGTAGTTTTTGTTCATTTAAGACATTGATAATTGAAACACCGAAATTAAACTCATAAGCTTTTTCAATCTTTCTATCAATTAAATTGTAGCGATAATATAAGGTTTGCTTGAGTTCTTTGACTGCTTTTTCTTCTTTTTTTGTTTTTGCATAAGGAAATAGAATGGATTGATCTGACTCCCATATAAAACTTCCCTTATTTTTTAGGTTGGTCAGTTTTTGATGTTTTTTTCCATCACTTAGGAAGAGATCATAAGAATACTCATTTTTCTTTTCATCAGCTTTAGCAACTAAAAATGCCATCTGAGTTTGACTTGGACTTGATTGAAGATTCGATATAAATTTAAATTCTAAAAAATCATTTAAGTTAATGTTTTCCATAAATACTCACCTTTCATTATATAAAAAATGCCAAAAATGGCATTTTTAATGTCTATCTAAATGACGAAGTTCCCTTTTTCGAATACTTTGATTTCTTTACCATCATAGGTTAATCCTGTAATCTCCATATCCTCACTACCAAACATAAAGTCTGAGTGAACTAAAGAGTTATTGTAACCTATTTTTTCGAGTTCGCTAATTGGAGTATTGACTCCATTTTTAACATTCATTGGATACGCACGTCCCAATGCCATATGACAAGAAGCATTTTCATCGAAAAGTGTGTTTAAAAATAAGATGTTGGTATTTGAAATTGGTGACACATGGCTAATTAAAGCTATTTCTCCAATATATCTTGAACCTTCATCCGTATCTAGAAGATTATCTAATGCATTCTTCTCTTGTTTCGCATCATGATTGATTACCTTTCCATCTTTAAACTCAAGCCAGAATCCATCAATCAGCTTTCCTTGATAGTTTAATGGTTTGGTTGCAAAAACTTTCCCGCGAGTTCCCCATTTGTATGGCATTGTAAATGTTTCTTCAGTTGGAATGTTCGGGTTAAAATAAGCACCATTGGTCGCATGCTCACCACCACCAGCCCATACATGATCTTTAACAAGCTCAACAATCAAATCAGTACCTAAATTGTTTTTAAAATGTAAGTGCTTGAAATTATATTGATTTAAAACTTTATTATGCTTGAGTAAAACTTCATTATGCTTTTCCCATTCCTGAATTATATCATTATCCAGTGTTACTCTAGATGCATCAAAGATGGCATTCCATAATGCTTCTACAGCATCTTCTTCATTTAGTTTAGGAAAAACTTGTTTAGCCCAAATTGCATTTGGAGCAGCAACAATTGTCCATTGTGCCTTATTCCCCATCAAATGTTCTCTAAAGAAGCCAACTGCCTTGTTTAAAGCAATGCCAGACTTTTGAGCTTTGATTGGGTCTACATCTCCATTAAGACCTGGAATAGGTGATGTGATGGAGATAAAGCATGCTCCAGCATCGACATATTCATGATATTGATCAATTAACCATGGTGAAATACTCTCTAAGTCAGAGACTGTCATATGCTTAAGAGCACTTTTAGAGATGTAATCATCACTCCATTGTACATTGACCTTTTTTGCACCAGCTAGGTATGCCTCTTCAGCAATTTCTCTAGCTAATTCTTTTGTCTCAGTTGTTGTACGAATCACAACTTCTTGACCTTTTTGCACATTTGCACCAACCAATACTGCAAGTTTGGCTAGTTTGTTTACTAATACTTTGTTTGGCATTTCTTTCTCCTCGTTCTATATTGATTTTTTTAATAATCTGAGTCGTAAATATGTTTCTGGTTAAACTTTCTGATCACTTTCTTTTCATACATCTTTTGATCGACTGATAATAGCAAATCATCCATATTCATCTTATGATCATATTTAACATAACCTGCTGAAAATGATAAAAATTTAAACTTCGATATATAGGGGTGTGAATTTACTCTTTGATTCATTTCATCTAGTAATTTTTTAGGAATGTCATCTGAATCATGTTGCAAAACCAGTAAAAACTCATCTCCACCTAATCTTGATGCAAACATTTGGTAATTTTGCTTCACGTCTTTGATTATCTTTGCAAAATCTATTAAAACTCTATCCCCAATACTATGCCCAAATAAATCATTGACTTCTTTGAATCGATCTAAATCGATCATGACGACATAAAACTCTTTTTTATCCTCAATCAGTGATTTCATATAGGTTTCTAGTATCTTTCTAGTATAAAGTTTAGTTAAATAGTCTAGGCTACCTGATGTCGTCTCCATAAAGATGTAGACCACCATTAAACTAATTGATAGTGATGACCATGTGAATAAAAGGGTATTAAAAAACATTTGGATGGTTGAGCCAATTAATGGAAACATGAGAAATAGCATAATACCAGTAATTATCGTAGAATCCTTATGTTTTCTATTTTGGACAACTAAGATAATGATATATAAATAAAGGGAATAAACAAAAATATACTGGAGAGGTAATAATCCTCCACTAGTGTAAACATTTGTTTGTTGATCAATAGAAAAATATAGAGGATATCTTAAATTAAAAAGAAGTATGATTAAGGTTATAAATGCAGGGAACATATAAAAATATCTATTGTAGATTCGTTTCTTGTTTGAAAACAACTTGTAATCAAGATATGATGCCCATAATCCAATAATGATTGGAGCCATTAAGAAAACAAGCACATTACTTGTATAAGACATCAAGTAATTGAAATAACCAGGTTTATTGTCAAAAATCCATGATGCAACTTCAGCAGTCAATCCTATAATATTCACGATAATAATCCAATGAAATAGTGTTGATGAAAAACTGATGACATCTTTTTTAATTTTAGTAATAACAAACAAGATAATGAGTAAAATCAAGGAAAACAAACTTAAATCATAGGATAGAATTTGTTCAATCATTAAGGATACCTCCTTTATTTCTGGTGATATGCTTTAAAATATTCTAAAACTCGATTTTGAGGCATAGGCTTGCAATAATAATATCCCTGTGCATAATCTACGTTGTATTTTCTAACCATTTCTGCTTGTTCAAGAGTTTCTATTCCCTCTGCAACTACAGTCAATTTCAAATGATGAGCGAGATCAATCATATATTTAAGTACATAGAATTCTTCAGTATCTTCTTTTATATTAGATATGAAACTTCTATCAATCTTAATGGTATCAATTGGAAGTTTTTGCAAATAAGTCAAGGATGAATATCCAGTACCAAAATCATCTAATGCGATGGTAAATCCAAGGCGTTTTAATGAGTTTAAAACATGTATACTCTTTTGAATATCACTAATGATAGCTGTTTCGGTAATTTCAAGATTAAATTTTGTACAATCTATTTGATGTTCTTCAATCCATTTGATTAAATTGGTAATAAATTTGTCATTCATGAGCATCACTGCAGAAAGGTTTATCGAGACTTTAAACTTCTTATTTTTAGTTCCCCATTCCTTAAAGTGATCTGCAGCTTCTTTAAATACCCATTCTGTAATATCTTTGATAAAACCATTTTTCTCTGATAAGGAGATGAACTCAAGTGGTGGTATAAAACCTTTGACAGGGTGAACCCAACGAATCAAAGCCTCTGTACCATCAATTGAATTATCCTTTAATTTAATGATTGGCTGATAATGTAACATGAATTCATTGTTATGAATTGCTTGTCTCAATTGATTTAATATTTCAGTTTGTTGTTTAATAAGAGTTACCATTTCATCATCAAAAATGACAATCTGATCTCTACCTTTTGATTTTGCAATTGACATTGCAGCATCTGAATGTCTAAGCAATGTTATATAATCTGATCCGTGGTCAGGATATAATGCAACACCTGCACTATAAGTTATGAAAAAATCATCTTCATCTAAGATAAAAGATTTTCTTATATGTTGAAACATGCCTTCAATGGTTGGCATGAATTTTTCAAGTTCATCGATATCAAATAATGCAAGAACAAATTCATCTCCACCCATTCTTGCTAGCATATTTGGCTTATGAATCTTTTCAGATAATAGTTTTGATACTTGCTGAATTAATAAATCGCCAATAGAATGTCCTTTAACCTCATTAATGTTTCTAAACTCATCTATATCGAAATAAACAAAGCCGATTATGCCATTTTCTTTTTTATTCTTTATATAGTTGTTTATGGTTTCCTCAAGTAATGTCTTATTTGGTAGTCCTGTGAGTGGATCATAGAATGCTAAATCAAATAATTTCCCCTCAAGAGATAGTGATTTTTGATGCCCTTGCTCAAGTTCTTTATAAGCTTTATTCAAGTCTGAAATTGTCATGACATACATGTCAATTTTTCTATGTATTATATAATAAAAAATAATCGCAGTAAATCCTACATAAAAAACGCCTTTAGCGCTTTGAACCAACTTCAAAGTATCTGCGTCTGTGAAAATTTTAGTAATGATAAAATCAGATAATAAAATCCAGGTAAATCCTAAAATTAAGTAGAAAACGATAATTTTCGTAGTTGCACTGGTTGCATTAAGTTCATCAGCTTCTCTTAACTTTGGTTTGCTGATTTGTTCTTTTTTTTGCTCTTCCAAGATTTCACCACCTATCTTCTATCTTTTAAGTTTATTATACATGAAAACATGTATGGATGATTGCTTTTTGCCAAACTTAAGAAATAAAGTGACCTTTATGGATTCAATACATCATTTTCTTTAGCAAGATTTTTAACCCAATGCTCTTTTTTATATCGAGCTAGAGCAAAAGCCATTTTTGGTATATCTAAAGATTGAACAAGTAAAAACATAAGGGTGACTGGTAGGTTTGTATAGTAGGCAAGTATTAAAGCTACTGGAACTGGAATAACCCACATGTATCCTGCATCGATCATCATTGTTGATTTTGTGTCTCCACCTGCTCTTAAGGTGAAATATAATGCAACATTAAAGGAATAAACTGGAATGAAAAGTGCATTGACTCTGATGTTAAATGCAGCTGTTTGTTTAGTGACTTCATTCACATCATAAATATCTAGAATAAAGAAGCTTAAAACAAAGAGCACTATACCAGCAATGACTGCAATAAAAACTGAGAATGCTATCAACTTTTTAGAGTTATCTTTAGCCTCTTGAAGATCACCTTTACCCAGTGTGTTTCCTACCATGACAGCAACTGCAGTTGCGATTCCACCAAAAGTTACAAATACCAACTGTGAGATAGCACCAGTAATATTTAAAGCAGCTAATGCACTATCTCCTCTTGTCGAATAGGCATGCAAAAAAACAGTTTGACCAGAAGACCAAAGTGCTTCGTTTAACGTTAAAGGAATTGCCATAATAACAATACCTGCAAGTATTTTTTTATCTATTTTAAAGATTTCAAAAACTTTACTATTGAATATTTGACCTTTTCTTTGTAGCAAAATCAACATCAACGAAAATTCAATAATTCTAGCAATCAATGTAGCAATTGCTGCACCAACGATTCCTAAAGCAGGAAAACCAAACAATCCGAAAATCAGCACAAGATTGAGTAGAGTATTGGCAACAATAGCTACAATGGATATATATAATAATGGCTTTGTTGTGCCAGTTTCCCTAAAAGTATTTGAGATTGCAACAGATAGAATCCAAGGAAATGCACTCCACTTAATAATGTTTAAATAGTTGAGTCCACCTTGAATCGTTGTTGGATTTGTAGTAAATAAAGAAATCAATGCTTCACCAAAAAAAGTGAACAAAACAAATGATAATAAAGCTACCATAAATCCAATGATAATCTTAAATCTAAAGGTCTGTCTTAATTTATCGAAATCCTTCGAACCAAAGTATTGAGCAGAAAAAACACCAGCTCCACCCATGGCACCAAACGTAATCAATATAACAACAAAATACAGTTGATTTACAACTGAAACAGATCCAATCGCTTGCTCACCAAGTCTACCAACCATGACGTTATCAACAAGTTGAACTGATGTTGTTATCAGCTGTTGGAGTACCAAAGGTGCCGCTACAGCTATTAAAGTTTTATAAAAATTTCTAGTCCCTATTAGGTGCTTCATCATCATAACCTCGACCATCACATTATATCACTTAAAGCACTGAATTAGCAACCTGCATTTAGCCTCAAATCAGCATAAAAAATAAAAAAAATCCCGCATTGAGCGGGATAAATTCTATTAAGGAATATCAATAATTCTTAAGGTATTGGTTGAACCGTGTTTTTGTGCCCATCCTGAAGTGATAATGATTGTAGTCCCTGATGTGAAACCAAAATCTTTGGCTACTTCAATCGCAACTTTATCATATACAGAGTAATCTGTTACGTTACTTCTTAATGCTGAAAATGTGCCCCAATAATAGGTAAGTTTTTGACAAGTTTCAATACTGTCTGTAACTGCAATAATTGGAACAGAAGGTCTAAATTTACAAATTCGTCTTGCAGTACCACCAGTTTCAGTGAACGCGATAATAACTTCTGCTTTTGGTAGTGCAAGTGCTGTTTGACTTACTGCGATACCAATCGCATCATTTACAGTTTGGTTAGATGTTGAAATTGCATGGTTTAGTTTTTCTTTATAATCAATACTATCTTCCATCGATTTAGCAATCATATCCATCACTAAAACTGCTTCTACAGGATATTCTCCCGCAGCAGATTCACCGGAAAGCATAATTGCATCAGAACCATCAAGAATTGCGTTTGCTACGTCAGATGCTTCTGCTCTTGTAGGTCTAGGTGAGTACATCATTGACTCAAGCATATGAGTAGCAGTAATGACTGGTTTTCCCATTTCATTTGCTTTTTTAATAATTCTCTTTTGATATAGAGGAACTAAAGCTGTAGAAACTTCTACACCTAAATCTCCACGAGCAACCATGACTCCATCACTAACCTCAAGAATCGACACAAGATTATCAACACCTTCTTGGTTCTCGATTTTAGCAATCAGTTCAATGGTTGGTTTGCCAGCTTTCTTTAAAATCTCTCTGATTTCAAGAACATCTTCCTTACGTCTAACAAAGGATAATGCAATCATATCAACACCTAAATCAGCAACAAATAGGATATCTTCATAGTCTTTCTTTGAAACAAAAGGCATTGATAATACTACGTTTGGAACGTTAACACCTTTTTTTGTCTTAATCGATCCAGAATTGTTCACTTCACAATAGAGTATATCCTCTGCAACTTCTAATACATTCAATCTCATTTTCCCATCATCAATTAATAGATAGTCACCGACTTTGATATCTTTATATAACTCTTTGCAATCAATATGGAATCTTTCTCTATTACCAAGAATAGGTTCTTTATGAACTTCAACTTTATCACCTTTTTTAAAGGTGGCTATGTCATTCTCAAATTTTCCGGTTCTAATTTCCGGACCTTTAGTATCTGCAAGAATACCAACGAAACGTTTTTTCTCATTAGCAACTCTACGTATCATTTCAACTCTTCTACCATGTTCTTCGTGATCTGCATGTGAAAAATTGAGTCTAGCAACATTCATCCCAGCATCAATCATCTTTCCGATCATTTCATCGTTATCGATGGATGGTCCCACTGTACATACAATTTTTGTTTTTCTTTTCATAAAATGCCTCCTTAAAGACTCCCATATCTATTATACATGATTATATGAGTCATTTCCATCATGAAAGTTGTACCGTAAACGATTTCATTGGATAATTTCATGATGAAAACAAAACCAAATTCTATTATTCAACCATGAAATCCTAAAAAAAGAAGGAGACCTAGATGGTCTCCATTTGATGACTAAACAAATCTATGAATAAAGTTCCTAATTTAGGATCAAATTGAGTACCTAAATTTCTTTTAATTTCTTCGATTGCTTCTTGATGTGTTAAAGGTTTGCGATAAGGTCTTTCTGAAATCATTGCATCATAGGAATCCGCAATTGAAATAATTCTTGCACGTAAAGGTATATCTTCACCTTTAATTCCTCTTGGATAACCACGACCATCATATCTTTCATGATGAGATAAAATATCTTGAGCTATTTCTGCATATTCAGGAGTGGTTGCTAAAATGCGATAACCAATTTCTGGGTGTTTCTTTATTTGCTCCCATTCTCGATCGTCAAGCTTACCTGGTTTATTTAATATCGCATCATCAATTGCTATTTTTCCGATATCGTGAAGATTGCTAATAGCTTCAAGCAATTTAATATCTTCACTTTTCATTTTAAGCGCAGTTCCCATTCTTAGACATATTTTTGATACACGTTCGGAGTGCTTTTCTTCTCTAGGATTCTTTTCATGTAGTGTGTTTAAAATTGTTTTAATGGTTTCATTTCTATGCGAAGACACTTCAAATAGCTTTTTGCTATACATATCATCTTCAGCAAGTTTTAAAACATCTTCAACATCCTCATTTTTTAGTTTCGTTGATAACCCAAAGGAAACAGATATACTCATTTCATTAATTTTTGCAGTTTCTATGACTTGCTTTGCTTCTTCAATTGAGTTTAGAGCTTTTTCCTTAGATGTGTTCGGTAACAAGATAACAAACTCATCACCACCAATACGAGCGACTCTACTTTCGTTTTTAAAAACCTTGATGAGTTGATCTGATACAATACATAACAGCTGATCTCCAGCATCATGTCCAAAGGCATCGTTCATAATTTTTAAACCATTGATATCTGCAGTAATAATTGATAAAGGATAATACTTTGGATCATCAAGTCTTTTTAATTCTTCACTATAGTATCTTCTATTGTGCAGATTTGTCAATGGATCCCTATAACTTAGATATAAAATAGATTGTTCATATTTCTTTCTATCTGTAATATCTTGTGAGAAAACTGTAATTCCAATAACAACTCCATCTTCATCAAAGATTGGAGAATATTGCTCTTCAATATATTTTTCTTGCTCTGTTTCTATCAATGAAACAGTTGAATGAAATTTACCAGTTAAAGCAGTTTGCAAACAATCTTGAATACGTTCACGCATTTTAGGGTGTGCGATATATTCTAGAAACTTTTTTCCCTTTTCGATTTTGATGTTGTAGTATTTCATCATTGAATGATAATGATATTCATTAAAGGATAAATAACAAAGTTGACTATCTAATGCAAATACTTCCATTGCATTTGTTGCATCTATACTAGCTTGTAATAATAATTGTTGATTTTTAATCTTGGTTTGACCAAGTAATCTATCTTTTTGATTATGTACAATTAAAGCGAGTGTCATGGTTAAAAGCGGAAATAGAGTTAAATAGGGTAGAATTGTTTTTCGAATCACAGTAAGTGAATCAGGCCAAGGAATCGCGAAAAAACATAATAAAGTGACGATATGAATCAATATTCCAAACACTAAGTATTCAACATATGGTTTCATCTTTGGTAATGTTTTTCTAATATAAAACCATGATAAACCGATACTCGATGTCAAAATAATCGTAAGTGATCCTGAATAAACACCAGCTCCACCAAGAAAAATTCGATAGATTAAAGCAATTAGAACTGCAGCTGCAGTTGTAATTCCACCAAAGAATAATCCAGTAACCCCGAGTAGTACGCTTCTAGTATCAAAGATTAAACCTTCATCGAGTCTCCATGGGTTCATCATAATTAGAATCGTTATTGCTCCAATTAAGACACCAAATATAACCTTAATCAACAGTGTACTTTTTCTTTGTTCATAATTGGTTGCCGCATAGATATATCCCAATCCAAAAAGTAGAATTGCATTGTTAATTAAATCTCCAAATATTTCTAGTGCTTCTCTAATGAATTCCATCTACATACCTCGAGTTCTTTATACGATTTATTATATCACTTATTTTCTTACATATTTCTTAAGTACTTCATTTTTATTAACTTTTAAAAAAAGCGTCGCAACGCTTTTTTAGTTTATGAGAACTAATATTGAAGCAATCAATAAAGGTATAATTGAGAAATGTAAACTTAGCCTAAATGTCTTTTTTAAATAGATTGTTTCCATCAATAAAAGTTTTTGACTCAATATTCCATTTATCTTTTTCATAAAGAATGTTAAATAAATTCCGTAAGTGAATGGTAGAAAGAAAAGTTCAATGGTTGATAATGATTCTTCTAAACTATATTGAATGAGTGGCCATAGACCAAATACAATATGCGTTATAACAAGAATAGATAAAACTGTGATTTTGCATCCAATATCACAATCTAAATGCACATTATCTTGCTTATCACTACGTTTTCTTTGTGAGATTAAAAAATTCAACAATAAAATAGAAATAGTCGTGATGATGATCACTATCATCAAATCAACGACTATATGGCTTCCAAAATGATTAACCTTGATTTGGTATAAATCTGTAGATTTCATAGGCTGCCTCTATAGATAGATTTATTGATATGTAGGAATTTCCATCACCATCAATAAATCTATTTCGGATAGTTCGATTCCCCATTCGACTACCCTATTCAATAATGCTCCTTTAAATCTTGTAGTTAGAGCAATCTTTTGATGTGATATTCCACTGGTTCCATAGTTTTTTATGTACTCCTTGGTAATATCAATTAACAAACTACGCATGAATTGGTCCACATTTTTATCGTGAAAGTCTTTCTCGTCAATTACCTTATACGACACCAATACACTTAGTGAAGCACGGGGTTCCCCATTAATCTCAACGATCTCACGATTTAGGTTTAGTTTTCTATCGACATCAAAGACAACCATTCTATCAACAAATGGTATAAGGAAATGGAATCCTGGTGTTATAGGTTTATAGTAAATTCCATACCTTTCGATTAAGCCTGTCTTCGATTGTGGGATTAGTTTAATCCGTGACAAAAGATAAATGAGTAACAACGCAAATATGACAATACTTGCTGGATATATGGTTTCTAGCATTGCAATCTCTCCTTTATCAGATAGATAACTTGTAATCGATACTTTTTTGATTAGATTACACTACCTCTAATACAGTTTTACCACTCTATTTGCAATAAAAACAGGGCGTATATGTCCTATTCGTACAGGAAAACATTATTTATAGTTGAATTATTCGTTTTATTTAACCTTTTTCATCTTTTCCTTAAAAATAAAAAAAATTCCATCTCTGGAATTGATTATTAGTATGGGTTGTATGACATATTTTAATACAATTTTACCCCCCTAGTGAGAATTTTTACACCCCCACCCTAAAAAATTACACCCCTAAATTATGGCTTACTTTAGCCTTTTTATTTTTCGGCTTTTTTGGCAGGAATTTTCTTGTGTCAAAATAGGTTGTTCCACTATCTACTTAATGTTGGGTATCGAACCCATACTTTTGTATTCAAATATTAGAATAGAATGTCTAACCCCAAACTCTAAAAAAGAATAAAGAACTTAGCCCCATTAGAATGACTCCTACTACGACAAAGAATGAATGCACGTTATCTCCCCATAGCAGTTTAGCTCTTGCTACAAAAAGTTTATAAATGATAAATTCACTTTTCTTCAGTGCGCTCACTAATAAAAATAAACCAATCAAAGCCATTAAACTTCCCCATAAATAATTCATTTTGTTTCCTCCTCAATATTATTAATTTTCATTTTATATATTACTTTTTTTAAATCCTCGATATCGATTATATCTCTTATAACTAACATTTGATTATCTGTTGTTAAGATTTTCAAAAACCCATTGTTTTCATAAACACGAATACCTGTATGAAATTGATATTTTTTAATATATATGTTCTTAATTTTGATTCCTTCCACCGTTAAATTACCTTTTTGAATAACCACTTTATCATGATAAATATCAAGCAAATCATTCGGAGAATCCAAATAGATATATCTCCATCTGGATGTCATAAAAAGTAGAAATAACCAAAACATTGTAAATAAACCAAATCCTAATGTGAAATGCCATGTTAAAATCTCAAGAGTTGAGATATAAGTAGTTGTAATAATCATCGCAACAGATAAGAAAATCAAGAATCCTACAAAGAAATCGTAGTATTTTTTCATACGAAGGTCTTTTTTTGCTATATACATAGATCCTTGATATAAAACTTCTGTTCCCCCAATAAACAATTCATCATGTGAAATATGAAATATATTCGTCATTTCAGTAATCATTTGAAATCCTGGTTCAGATAAATCATTTTCCCATTTTGATATTGTTTGAGGTGTCACATTCAGCAACTCAGCAAGTTGCTTTTGGCTCATGTTATTTTTGATTCTATTTGTTCTAATTCTCTCACCAAACGTCATAATATCACCTCCTAAACACTTATATTATACTGTAAAAATACTTCAAAACATAACAACGTTTCATTGAATCGCTAGTATATAATTAATTATTAACTAAAAATCATTGAAATCGTGTAAATCCATTTTAAATCGTGTATTTCAAAATGTAATCGTGTAAAAATTATGTTGAAATATCAAAAATCCAGTAAAATCAGAGCACTTTTCAACTCGAAAAATATGAGCAATTGGAGAAACGGCCCTATATAGCGCAAAAAAAGGCCTGATACAATTGTATCAAACCTATGTTTTCAATATGGAGCGGGTGATGAGAATCGAACTCACGTCATCAGCTTGGAAGGCTGAGGTTCTACCATTTAACTACACCCGCGATTAAAATGGTCGGGAAGACAGGATTTGAACCTGCGACCTCCTGGTCCCAAACCAGGCGCTCTACCAAGCTAAGCTACTTCCCGAAACATGGCGTACCCAAGAGGACTTGAACCCCCAACCTTTTGATCCGTAGTCAAACGCTCTATCCAGTTGAGCTATGGGTACTACTCTTGAGTTAATCATTAAAACTCATAAATTCTGTGCGCTTTTTTATAAAAAACATTTTGGTGACCCGTACGGGATTCGAACCCGTGAATGCTTGCGTGAAAGGCAAGTGAGTTAACCGTTTCTCCAACGGGCCAATGTACAAGCGCATATATAATTATACCAATTTATCGAGAATTGTCAAGACAAAAAATAAGGTTTTTTTATCTTTTTTACTTCATCTTAGAATCATTAGAAAATGAATGTGATTAGACTGTATTTTCAAGGTAAGAACTCTTCTTTTCCCACTTTCTAGATTGCCATCTAAAGAACATTAGAATACCTCGAAACACTTCATCCAATACAAAAGCCATATAAATTCCAAACAATCCTAAACCTAAGTAAATTCCAAAGAAATATGCTGAAGTTACTGCAATACCAAACATACTAAGGACAGCCATAACAAGCGGAAAAGTAGTATCTCCAGCTGATCTTAATGCTTGGATTAAAATTAAGTTTAAACTCCTACCAAACTCAAGAAGAATAGCTAACCAAAGGATAGTTCTAACCGTCTTTATGATGATTGGATTTTCAGTAAAAACATTTAAAATGAGTCCTGATGAAAGGTTCACGACGAGTGTCATTGAAAGTACTACTACAAAGCTCCTAAATACTGTTTTAAGCGTTTCTTTGTGTGCTTTCTCATAATTCCTCTCACCAATGTAATAACCCGTCATAACGGCATTTGCTGATGCAAACGCGACACTAAAAATATAGATATAAGTAAGTATTGTATTGATATAGGTTCGTGCTGTTGTGAAATCTGGTCCAAGACTATTGATCATACTTAAGATAATCCCCTGCATGAGTGTATATGTCCATGATTCTGCAGCACTTGGAAGTCCTATTCTAAAAATCTGTTTGCTTGTAGCCATATCTAGTCTTATATCTTTGATAGATACCTTAATCACTTTAAACAATAAGAAAAAGTATACAAACATCATCAATCCTCTAACACCGAGTGTAGATAAGGATGCTCCAAAGACTCCTAATCTTGGAAAACCCCAATATCCATTGATTAGGACATAGTTTCCTAAGATGTTTAATAGATTAGCTCCCATTACAACAAAGGTAATGTATTTAGCGAAGCCATAACTTCTTAAGGATGCAGTGATAACATTTGATATCGCAACAAAAAACAAGCTCATGGCAATGACTTGTAGATACGTTTTAGAATCTGCAAATAATTCTACCTTAGTATTGACTAGATTGAGTAGGAAATCTGCTGATAAAACCAATGTTGAAGCAAGGATAAATCCAACAAATAAATTGATGATAAGTCCAGAACCAATAACACGATGAGCAACATCACTTTTTTTAGCACCTAAGTACTGTGAAACTAAAACAGCAACCCCATTTGCTACAACGAGCAACAGGACTGCAAACATCATAATCAATGTATTTGAATTGCCGACTGAACCGACTGCATAATCGCTATAATTGGATAGCATTAGTGTATCCACTGTACCCATCAGCATAAAAAACAACAGCTCAATAAAAGTCGGCCAAAAAAGTGCTTTAAAGCTTCTCTTGGATTTCATGATGTACCTAAAAACTATGCAAAACTAATAGAGTATACTACTTAGTAAAGCCTTTGCTTTTTCTTCTCCTAGTAAATAATTTGTTATTTCATACACAAACTCATAAACAGCTCCAGCACCTCTTGCAGTGATAATATTCTTATCTCTTACTGCCTTTAATGTTGGTAAATATATACCTTTTGGCATATCAATTTCTGAGCCTGTATAAGCAGTAAAGGAACGCCCGTTTAATAATCCTGCTTGACCTAAAAATCTTGGCCCAGCACAGATTGCAGCAACCAATTTTTGATTTTGATCAAAATATCGAACCAGTTCCTTGATATGAACATCATGATCAACGACTTGGGCTACATATTTTCCACCAGGAATCACTACAAAATCATACTCTTTTAAATGAACTTGATGTGTAAAAGCATCGGCTTTAACTTGTAAACCAAATGCAGTTTTTATATCTAGAGTGTTTTCGAAAGTGACTGTAACAACATCAAGTCCAGCACGTCTTAAGAGTGCTCTAGTTGTAAGTGCCTCTCCATCTTCTACGTTATGACTTAATACAAGTAATCCTTTCATTATTTCATGTAAGATTTAAACTGTATTAAGTTAGTACTTAAGACGGATTTAAATCTTTCCCCTTTCTTTCTAATTTAATATAATAATAATGTACTGTGGATCTGTGTCATTTTTTTACAGCCTTGACTGTTTTGAGGTGACGCTT
>JAHIRQ010000154.1 GCA_018818645.1 Bacillota bacterium | reverse complement strand
TAATTCTGCATTTTAAGAAATGTCAAAGGATTTCCTCTTTTCTTTGGCTTCCTTTAGGTAATTCATTAACCGTTCTTTATCATCGTCTAGGATTAGCTCTTTGATATAAACAAGTTCTGTCATAAATTCATTAATTTTAGTGACTAAAGCATCTTTATTTTCTAAGAAAAGCTCTGTCCACATCACTTCATTGATCTTAGCAATTCTAGTTAAATCTCTAAATGAGTCTCCAGTCGCTTCTTTCGTTTCTTTCAAATGATCACTTTGAATTAAGGTTACAGCTAGTATATGTGTGAGTTGTGATGTAAAAGCAATCAGCTCATCATGTGTTTTCGCATCTGTTACTGTTATTTTACCAAATTTCAGTTGTTTTGCGATAAGTTCAAGCACTTCAATATCTTTCTGATCACTTTTCTTACCTTGTACAATGATATAATTTGCATTCTTAAACATGTGGTAATTTCTAGATTCAAAACCTGAGGACTCACGACCCGCCATCGGGTGGTGAGACGTATAGGATATTCCATTTGGTAATATTTTTTCTATTTCAGACATCATCCATAATTTAGTACCACTAACATCAGTTAGTATTTGCCCTGCAGTTAGTAAATTTCTATTGGACTGAATGAAATCTACATTATCCTTAGGATACAGAGCTAAAATGATTAGATCTACAACACTAATCTTTGATAAGCTATTCTCTTTTTCTAGAAATCCTAAATGAATTCCTTTTTCAATATTAGATTCATTCAAATCATATCCATAAACATGATGCCCTGCTTGATGAAGTCCTTCGGCATAAGACGCACCAATGAGCCCAAGTCCTACAACAAATATCTTCATCTGAGCTTCTTACCCAATACTTGAGCTACCTTTTCAAGTTCATCCATCATAGATGCGAACTTAGGAAGCTTGAGTGACTGCGCTCCATCAGATAGTGCATGTTCAGGATCATGATGCACTTCAACAATTAAACCATGAGCCCCTACCGCAAGCGATGCTAAGGATAGCTTTTCAATCATATTCCAGCGTCCAGCTGCGTGAGATGGATCGATGATGACTGGTAAATGAGAAAGTTCCTTTACCGCTAAAACTGCACTAATATCTAGGGTATTTCTTGTATATTTTTCATAGGTGCGAATGCCTCGTTCGCACAATATCACTTGTTCATTTCCACCAGCCATAATATATTCAGCTGACATTAACCATTCTTCAATTGTTGCAGACAACCCTCTTTTTAATAAAATAGGCTTTGTTGATTTTCCTAATGCCTTCATCAAATGGAAGTTTTGCATATTTCTAGCACCAACTTGAATTACATCCACATATTGTTCAAATAAAGGGAGTAAATCAGCACTTGGTATTTCAGTAACGATTTTCAAACCAACCTCATCACCAATTTTTCTAAGTAGCTTTAATCCTTCTAATTCTAGACCTTGAAAAGCATAAGGAGATGTTCTAGGCTTATAAGCTCCACCACGAAGTAGTGTAGCACCTGCTTTTTTAACAGCTTTCGCAATAATTCTTAATTGCTCTTCTGATTCTACAGAACAAGGACCTGCCATCATCACGAATTGATCACCACCAATTTCGATGTCATCACCGATTTTAATAATGGTATCCTTTTTCTTGAAGCTTCTGCTTGCTTTCTTAAATGGTGTGGATACTCTAGTGACTTCCTTAACGCCTTCAAATGCGTATAAATCACTAGGGTCAATCGATGTTGTATCCCCAATAATACCAAACACACGAATCTCGTCTGAGCTCGCATCCATAATATCTAATTTTTTAGCCTTTAAAAACTCAACAATCTTTTCAAACTCTTTTTTGGTTGAACCCTTTTTCATCTGAACAATCATAATATTTTCTCCTTTGGTTTTTAAATAAAAAAATCCCTGAGGAACCCCAAGGATGAACGTTTGTCATGGTTTGGCTGTTCCTTTATTACTCAAAAAGGAATGCCCTAGCAATCCTCATTTTCAACGATATGCGTAATAATAACTAACCTTTTTAACATTTAACATCAATATCACCTATCTTTGTTTGAAATAATAGTATCATATTCGCTTTGAAAAGACAAGATATCCATACGTAATAAAAAAAATAAAAATTTGTTATTTTAGGTATTGTGTTTTGCACAGTAAGGTGTTATTATAGTAGTGTGCAACACACAGTAAGGAGGAAATTATGAATACACAATTCAAAAAAGGTATTCTAGAAATGTGCATCCTAAGCATCATTAGGAATCATGACATGTACGGATTCGAAGTCATCGAAAAGCTGTCATCCGAAATTGATGTCAATGAGAACACAGTCTATCCAATACTTAGAAGATTAACAGGACAAGGTCTTTTCGATACTTATGTGGAAAATACAAATATAGGAGCACCTAGAAAATATTATAAAATAACAGATGTAGGCATTGAAAAGTTAGATGAGTATGAAGGCGAATGGAGAACATTCTTAAAAGGGGTATTCAAATTATTGGGAGGTATTGAAAATGAAGGATAAATATTTAAGTAGTTTAAGAACTCAATTAGAGGAGTTTCAAGCAAGTAAATCAGAAATTAATGACATTGTTACTGATTATGAACAGCTTTATGAGGATGCGAAAAGCACAGGTAAAACGGATGAGGAAGTATGGAACATGCTAGGTGATCCTAAAAATGCTGCATATGAATTAATCGATACATTAAAACTCAAAAAAGAAAAAAGTGTTAGAAATAAAATCATCGCGATTACACCATTTCTAAGTTTAATCATTTTCTTTGTCTTAGGTTTTTATTTTGAGTTATGGAATCCTGGTTGGATGGTATTCTTACTTATTCCAGTGACATCAATAGCACTACACACAAGACTTAAAGATGGTATTGTAGCTTTATCACCATTCATTAGCGTCATTGCTTATTTAATCCTAGGTTGGGGATTTGATTTATGGCATCCAGCTTGGCTAGTATTTCTACTCATCCCAATGGTATCTATACTTCTTCACACGAAGTTAAAGGAAGTATTTGTAGCAATCTCTCCATTTGTATCAGTCATTGTTTTCATTCTATTAGGGACATATTATAATCTATGGAATCCTGGTTGGTTAGTTTTCTTAAGTATACCAATGCTAGGAATCTTAAATGACAAAAAAGTATGGAAAGTTATTATTTATGAAGCAGCATTTGTTATCTCGATTCTCTTCTATTTATACATGGGCTACACTTACGGGGAATGGAGATATGGTGCATTAGGATTTGCACTACCTGTTATCGTAGGTATTATATTTGGAGATATGCACTTTGTCTGGGATAACCGACTTGAAGGAAGAGAAAGAAGTAAAGCAATCTTTATGGTATCTGTTATCGTGGTTTCTACAGCGATTTTCCTAGGACTAGGTTTCGCGCTTGATGGTTGGGCATATGCATGGCAAGCTTTCCTCTTCATTCCTATGGTAGCAATCATCGCTTTCGACAAAGTCAGATTTACTGCACTCATGCCATTTATTGCAGTTATCTTATTCTTCTCATTAGGATATTTTTTTGATCTCTTTTACATCTCTTGGTTAGCATTCTTATTAATTCCAATTGTAGCAATCATCGAAAACACTTAAGACAATAGTAAATAGAAACAAAAAAGAAAGATATACAGCTTCTAGTTGTATATTTTTTATTAATTTTCAATTAAAATCAACTTTTGAAAAGCACTCGCGCACATAATGCGTGCTATAATGATAACAAGAAATACAACAGGGGGAGTAGAGATGAATCCAAATCCTGTGAACAATAATATCAATAAAATATTCTTTGGTTCTATCATTTGGGGTGTCTTTTATCTCTATCCATTTTTTAATGAGTCTATATGGGATGGTACGCTATTTGGTTCGCTTTTTGGAGGTAGTTACAGCTATATCTTCATCTATGTGATTCAAATTGTGTTCTTTCTTTTTTTGAATTTCAATTTATACCACTATACCATCGGTAAAAAATATAATGTTTTTGATCTTGATAAATTTTTCAAAGTCTTTATATTTTCCGCATTACTTGTCTTAATATCTCAATTTGTATTAATCCTTATGAATCTATCCTATCACTTCGGTATCATAGGGTATTTAATTGGTCAAGATAACTATTCCAATTTACTTGTTTTTGAATCCGTATGGGTGTATGCTTTGTATACGATAGGAACGATTTTGATGTCAATCTATATAGCAGGAATTCTTGTCTATTTCTATCAAATCCAAAAAATGAATATGGAACTCCCCTTTTCAATGCTTCTTAGATATTTAGTTGCCTTATTCTTCTATGGTTTGGTGCTAGCAACATCACCAGATGGCTTCAATTGGATTCAGCTTGCATTTGGTTTGGTATACATTTTATTTGCTACAATAGTCTACATCAAGAGTAAGTTCAGTTTAAAAGCTTTATTTGTATCTTTGATTGTTCTATTCCTACTTTAAAGAATAAAAAAATTAAAAATAAGAGAGGTATGTGACTTATGAGTGATTTAAGAAATGATTTTGAATTTGAAAAGGAAGTCGTTGATGAAGCCCTTCTGGATAATCCAGAACCACGATGCCCAGTCGTTTTATTACTTGATACTTCTTACTCCATGTCTGGTAATCCAATCAACCAACTCAATGAAGGTGTTCATGCACTATATGCTGCACTGCGTGATGATGATCTAGCAAGTGTTCGAGTTGATTTATCGGTGATTACATTTGGTCAAAGTGTATCTGTTGTACAAAATTTCGCAACAGTCTCTGAGTCTCAAGCTCCTGAACTAAAGGTCAATGGGATGACTCCAATGGGTGAAGCGATTGTAACAGCACTTAGAAATATTGAAAGCAGAAAACAAGAATATAGAAATGCTGGTATTTCTTATTATAGACCATGGCTATTTGTCATTACTGATGGTGAACCAACAGATAACGTCAGTGAAGCAAGTGGTATGCTACAAAGTGCTATTTCTAGCAAGAAAGTTATTTTCTTTGGTATTGGTGTTGAAAACGCAAATATCGAAAGATTACGTCAAATATCAGGATCTGGAGACCGTGTTTTCAAACTCAATGGTCTAAACTTCAAGGAACTCTTCCAATGGGTATCCTCATCATTATCCTCAGTTTCTTCAAGTCGTGTAGGAGATACATTAAAGCTTGAAAAACCAAGTGATGATGTCTTTGAATTTGAGGTCTAATCTTGGTTAGACTATATGGTGCATCTGTTGTTGGCACCTCGCATTTATCTACAGAAACACCATGTCATGACAATCACGCTTATAAAATATTACCAAATGGGTTAGGTTTTATTGCATGCGTTAGTGATGGTATGGGCAGTGCGTCTCATGCAGAATTAGGAAGTTTAACCGCTTCTACTTTTATCGTTGACTTTTTAGAAAAATACCTTGATGTCAAAATGACAGATGAAGAAATCATCACTTTGATTAAGGAAGGCTTTATTGAAACCAATGATCAATTGCATGACGTCGCCAATCAAAACGAAGTCAATATCAAAGATTTAAATGCGACTCTTCTTGTTTTTGTTAGCTTTCACGATCGCCAGTTTTATGGTCAGGTAGGTGATTGTGCAGCAATTGGCAAGATTGGAGATTCCTATGAAGTCATTGCGAAACAACAAAGAGGAGAATACGCGAACGCGACATTCTCAATTTGTAATTTAGAGAGTATTGAGAATGGAATTTATGAAAAATGTGACAAGTTTTATCCAATGGTATCCTTAATGAGTGATGGTATTGAGTCAATTAGTATCTCAGCGAAGGATAAAACAGTCAGTCACTTATTTTATGATCCATTCTTTAAGGTCTTTTCTCATGAAAACTATAATCAAGAGGAAGTCCAAAAATCATTAGAGCGCTTTTTAGCATCGGAAAGAATTAATAAGAAGACAGACGATGATAAAACATTATTATTTATTGAAGTGAGAGATGAATGAAAAAATACTATTTAGAAGACGGTTCTAAAATATTAGTTGATGATACAAAACCTATTGGAAGCGGTGGCGAAGGTAGTGTTTTTAAGCTTGCTAAAAATCCTAATATTTTAGTGAAGGTCTATACTGACCGTGCTTTAGAAAGAATGCCAGAAATTGTGGATAAAATTAAAGCGATGGTTCAAAAGAAACCAGGTCTTCTAGATTATAATGGTTTAACAATTATTGCGTGGCCAAGCTATGTAATCTATGATGAAAATAGAAAATTCATTGGATACTTAATGCGTAGAGTTCAAGCAAAAAATCAATTATCTCACGTCATTACCCCAGGACTTCAGAAAACCAAATTTCCGAATATCACATGGTATGACAGACTTGTAATATCAATTAATTTAGCGAAAGTCATGAGCTTTATTCATAAGAATGATACGGTGATTGGTGATATTAACACCAGTGACTTCTTTGTCTATCCAGGATTTGAAATTGGTGTTGTTGATACAGACTCCTTTCAGGTATCCTCAGAATCTAAGTTGTATCACTGCAAGGTATTTACACCAGACTATACACCACCTGAAGTCATTGAAGCGAAAAAGAAATCTAAAGTTGAAGTTAAAAGAATACCAAACCATGACAATTATGGCCTAGCGATTCTTATATTTCAAATCTTAATGATGGGTGTCCATCCATTTTCAGCAAGAATCAAGGGTGTTATGGGATTTGATGGAAACGCGATCAACTATAATATGGAGCATGAAATATTCCCATATAGTACACAAAATTCGAATATTATCCCTCCAAAGAATTCAATGCCTTTTGGATTTTTCCCAAAACAAATTCAGGATTTATTTACAAGAGCGTTTGAAAAGCATAACGATGTTATCAATAGACCAACTGCTGATGAATGGGCTGCTGGTTTAAGAGTGGTTAAGGATAATATAAAAAAATGTAGAAAAAATAAAGAACACTACTATCCAAATCATTTTCAAAAATGTCCAATTTGTGCAAGAGAACAGACAAAGGATTATGATTATCTACTCGATTACTTTAAAACTATTTCTAGAAAATATGTTAAATACGACACCGATGATAAAGAAATAATTGTTGATGAAAACCATGTTTATGATGAAACACTTGCTAGCAAGAGCTATACCTTAAAGGGTAGTAAACGACTCGCTGTCTTTTTTAATCCGAAGATGCTTGATAAATATCAATTGGGAACACGTATTGAAGCCCTTCGAAATGAAAAGATATATCAAAAAATGCCAGCATATTTCGCTCCACCTCAAGAACTCATCATGAAGCATGATAAGGTGATTGGTTATGTGAGTAAACGGATGCCAAATCTTTATCGACTTCAAACATTTTTAAAGAATAATCGACTTGGAAAACTAAAGATTACTGATAAAGTAAAAATTAACGTTGCTAAAAATATCGCATCGATGTTTTCTACTCTCGAGAAACATAACATTCCTATTGAATTTAATCAGATCTTTATAGATAAGGATTTGAATCCTTTTATTCCTGACTTTGTTTTCCTAGGAGCCACCGATGATACAACCAAAGCAATGGCATTCCAAAGAGAGGACTATCTTCCACAGGAATACTTCTATGAACAAAACTATAAAAAATACTTGAAAACACTTGAAGAAGCTAAGGAAAAAGAACGTGAGATTGAAAGAAAACGTTTGGAGGAAATCAGAAAGAAGGATTTAGAACTTATCAGATCCCCCTTAGAACCTAAGACAAAAGAAAAGGTTGAAAAGGAAGAGAAAGTCATTGACCTTAAGTCATCAACAACTGTTGAAGGCTTTGAATTCGAGAAATCAAATCAAGTTTTGCAAAAAGAGGTTAAACAAAAAGAGGTTGTTCCTGTAACTCCGATGGAATATACTTTCGAACCAAAGAGTAAACAAACCATCAGGTACTATCTCGCTGTCATTATCCATATGATTCTCCATGATGCGCATCCATTCAAGGGTACTCATAAACTCGCTAGCAAACCACTATCCTTCTTTGTTGAACAGAACTACTATCTCCATAAAGAAACAGTTCCTGGAGTTGATATCGATGAGAAAACAAAACTCATTGAACTTTTCCCGAATTACTATCAAAGAGCGATGAAAAAGGCTTTGATTGTATCAAACCCAACGAAGATTGTTAGAACTTCACCTAGTGAATGGCATAGTGTGCTTTCTAAGTTATCATTTGAGAGTAAAAAATGCTTAACATCTGAATACCATTATTACCATCAAAGTATAACCAATTGTCCTATTTGTGCGACAGGTGATACAAAAGATCACGCAAAAATGAGACAATTTATTTTAGAGAATAAAAAAGGTGCAGTGCACATTCTTCTTTTCACGAACAAGATCTTAAATCATTTAATACTATCTAGTTTAATTATCATGATGATTTATGTATTAAACACTGTAGGTATCAATCAGCTTGAAGCATTACTCGCTCAAATCAATTTTACTGAAAAACTAGAAACAGTAAAAGAGTTTATCAGATTAGATGCGATTATTAGATTCTTTCAAAATGCGATAGACTTTTTCATAAGACTTTATAGACTCATATTTGGAGGTGCCGCATGATTATAGCTTATGTATGCATTGGGTTATCCATATTTTGGGCACTCTTAAATGTTTTATGGATTGTATTAATGATTGTTAAGAAATATACAAAGATTAAAATACCTAAAGAAGTTATTTTTACAATAAAAAAGACAATGAGATTGAATTTTTACTATCTCATTATCTTTGGAATACTCGGGTTCTTGTTCATATGAAAAATATCGGAACCCTAGCAATCATTGGATTGATTGCACTCTATTTCCTTGGAAGTCCTATTTTCGATAATATTGTAGGAATGACAGTACGTGTTATTCACTTCTTATTGATCTTTTATGTAGTATGGATTATGCTCTTTGATTTCTTTAGAAGTATGAGAAAGAAATTGGGAGAAAAATTCGGATTACAAATTAAAAGACTGAAGAGAAAAATTTTCAAATTGAAGAGACTTTAAAAATAAAGCAAAACTCAAATGAGTTCTGCCTTATTTTTTTCTATTCGATCAAACTCGATTGCTGCAAATATGAGTGCTGCTAGTCCAAAGGACCAGTTTCTAGCTTTTGGTATAAACTTATATCCTAGATAAGGAAATAGTGGGAGAGGAATGGTAGGACCACTAATCTCTGGCATAAAGATTCCACCGTCTTCATAGATGAGTGCATCGACTACTGCCTTGTATGCTTTGATTCCAGCTTCAAGGAACTTATCGTCAAGTAGCCCCATACGATATCCTTGTAGGAAACCTCTAGCAACTAGAGCTGTAAAAGATAGTTCTCGATAAGTCTTTCCTACTTTATTGAATACTGTTTCAAACGCTCCATCACTTCTTTGATATGGAAGTAATGCTTCAGATGTTTCTTTAAATTTCTTTATAATATTTTCTTTTTCTGCGTGCTCACCAATATTTTCTAATATCATTGGAAGGGATGCAATCACCCAACCGTTACCTCTACCCCAAAATATTTTTCTTCTCGGGTAATGTGTTTTTGCCTTCGTCCAGTAACAGTGATACCATAATTTATGATCTGGGTCCTGCATATATTTAGACATTACTCTTGGCTGACGACTTGCTATATCCATCATGTCTTGATCATTATTATCCTTAGCATAATGCGAAGGAAATACAGAAAACATCATTAAGCTATCCACCCAAATAGACTTTGGATAAAACTTCCCCTCTAAGCTATTGCCTAGATGATTGACTGAATCTTCAATTAATCTGGGTTCATTTTTGATATAGTATAAAACTCTGTCTGTTAATTTTTTATAATCTTCATTCCCTGTTTTTTTATACATCTGATAAGTGATCAAAGCAGGTGCTGAAGTATCACTTTGATCAACTCTTGGAGGGTTAGAGACATAGTAGTCACAATAGTCAGTTAAAAACTTTGTATATCTATCACTCTTTAAATGCTCATCAAGTAGTGTTAGTGAATATCCAAATAAAGCTTCTCCCCACATCCACTTCATTTTAGGATTCCATGTTTGAGCGATATAATCTGCAAGATCTATAACCTTAGTAAAATAGCTTTTATCGTTCATTACTTTTCCTCCCTAATCATTTGATAAAAATTTAAATATAACTTCTTATTCTTATATGAAATAAGTAGCTCTTCAGGCTTTCTTTTCGCATTCACATAAGGTGTTTCATACCTAGAGTACTCTGTGTTTATTCTATTGCCATCTATTTTGAAATCACCTAGCATATTAAGCTCATATAAATGATCTGATTTCATGGTTATTTTTTGACTGGAAAAAGTAGTTTTCATTGATAGAATATAATCACTAAATTTCTCAAAGGAAACGTCTTCTATTTCACTACCTAAAATGACGATGAATTGACTCTTCTTTCCTTCATAAATAATTTCAGAGTTTTCCATTTTTTTGTGTTTTTTTGATGCGATAATTGCGATATAATTTTGTCTCTTTTTAGCAAGTATAATCGAATCTTTTTCGATAACCTCATCGAATCTCTCAATGGGAAAATAGAAATGAACTAGCTCTTGTCTTTTTCGCTCTAAATAGCCTTTTCTTGGCGTTAAATCATACATTAAGAAGACTTTATTCTCATGTTGGACTGCATGTGGATTGATTCCATTTCCAACCCAAAATGATGGAGAGAAGTTTCTTGCTGCATCATCAAACATAGGAGACCCTGGATGGGTCGAAAAAATGGATATATTTTCATCTAGAGTTGCTTGCCAAATATGCTGTTGATCCCCAAATTTTTTGGGGTGATATTTTTGTGCTGTAGATAGCATATAATTACTTGTTTTATATGTATAGGTGTTCGCTCTTTCAATTGCTACTCCTTGAGTTGCTGGATTGAGCAATTTGACGACCAAAGGAAGTAATCCAGGCTTTCTTAGGATAGAAATATTGACTGACTCTAGGTCTTTTAAGAAATTATTCTCTTTTAGGTTCCATGCGTTGTAAATATTCATGGTCATATTGATAGACCGAGTATTGGTAAATGCCTCCATGGACCAAAGAAACATCCCTTTCTTGTTGATGTCATTGTCCTTGAATTCATGCGTAATTTCACTTAAATTCAAGCCCATTGAGTCTTTAATCACTTGCTTATCCGTATTTTTCGCGATATCGATAATGATTTTTGGAACCTGATAGTTTTTACATAGAATAAATAATGCAGAAATTCTTTCATAATCATATTCTCTTTTTTGAATTCCAAATGCATGGGCAAGTATATCATTGACGTCAGCCTTTTCTGGATTCTTCTTTTGTTCCTCATAGCATCTTCCACTACTCGCTACAAAATAACCATTGAAGCTATGCATCGCGAAATCTAGAAAGATAATATCTAATATTATTTTTGCTTTATTCACAATCTCTATATCTTTAGCGTGATCCACTAAAACGCAAAGTGGAGCGATATCCTCTTCATAATACGTATTGGAATGCCATTCAGTAAATCCATATTTAAATCTGTTTTCAAGCCAGTCTAATATTTTAGGTTTAGCTTTTAGATGATGATAAAGTCCGATATGTCCGTCATTAGAAAATGTTTGTTCAGGAAACAAATCCCCAGCAAAATATTCACAGGTATGAAAGAGTAGTTGATGATTTTCAGACCAAAAACACATCCCATCACTTCCAGGCTCATCCATCCAGTATTTGAAGTTAAGCATAGCATCCTCTATAGCCTCTACTGCTTTGCTAGATAATAAATCTTTATATGCTAGATATGTTTTGATTAAAGAGATTAGTCTAAAGTCCGCACAGTCATATCTGTTATTCACAAATTGAGTGAGTTCGAATATTTGTGACTCATCGATTGTCAATCCTTCATCAAGCTTTTTAATATCCTTAAAGCATTTGACATTCATTTTAATGAGCATTCCAACATCTTCTTTTACAGCCATGATGACCTCCTAAAATATAACAGATTCTAATTCTCTTAACTCCACTTGATCTTCTTCACTTAAGTTCTCTAATCCTGTTTCTTCTCTTAGCTTCAAGAACTTTCTAACCTGTAAACTTCTATGATTGGTTAATACAAATTTTTTCGCAGCGAAATAACCAATCGTCATTAAGATCACAAAAGATAGAGACATCGCGATTCTAATTCCTAATAGTGCATTATCTGGTTGTGTTGGAACTAAATTTGTTTCTGTTGGTTTTACATAACCAGAAATAAATAACATTAACCCAAATATTTGAATCGCAATCGCAGAGCTTGTCTTTCTAATAAAGGTCATAATACCTGAGAAGCTTCCTGTAGGTCTTTCCTTAAGCTTCAATTCGCCTGCATCCACTGCATCAGGGAATATGATCCAACTCATCAGCTGCGCTCCAGCAAATCCAAATGCAGTAACCGCAGTTAATGCATATGCACCAATCACTGACCAATCAGAAGGATATAATCCAACTCCAATAAATCCAATTATAGCGACAGGCAATCCAAAATAATAAATCTTCTTCTTGTCCACTGTATTAACGAGTTTACTGATGATAGGAAACATGAGGAGCTGCACACCGATGAATGTTCCTAAGAAAACTGTAGCACTTCCTGGAACTACATATAACGAATAATAAATAATACCTGCAGATAAAATATCCATCGATATACTTTGACATAGATACATATAAACTAAGCCTCTAAATGCTTTGACCTTCAGAGGTTTAACAAATGATTTGACTTCAAATACTGACTTTTCTATTGGAAGCTCAACACGCTCTTTGGTGAATAGTCCAATCAAGATTAGAGGTAGAGCAAAGAATAAACCAAAGCCAATACCAGTCACTAAATAGAATGTATTAATTCCAATAGTTCCAGCTTTAAATATTTCTAGAATCATTGAAGGAACTAAAGTACAAACAGCTGAAGCTAGTGTAGAGACAACTAACCGAATTACATTCACTTGATTTCTTTCCTTCACATTGGTTGTTATTTCAGCTGATAATGAGCTATAGGGAACAGCAATAATTGTAGATATCGTACTATAGAATAAGAACGTAGAGATAGCAAATACTACCTTCGCAGTATCAGACTCCCAACCACCAATAGGTAACCACATTAAAGCGAAGGCGATAATAACTAGAAAACCACCTGCCATAATGAATGGTCTTCTTCTACCCATTTTCGTTCTTGTATTATCACTAACAACACCCATGATTGGGTCGCTAATTGCGTCCCAAATTTTCGATATTAGTATTGCAGTGGCTGCGATTGCTGGATTGAGTCCAATCACGTCAGTCAAGAAGATTAGATAAAGCACACCAATCATTGCTTGTGCACCACCACCAAATACGTCACCCCATGCAAATATTAATTTTTCCTTTGTCTTCATTTGAGTTTGATCTACATCATACATTTTTGTGCTCATCGAAAATACTCCTTATAGTTTGATTTTAAATAATTAAAACTTCTCTCAATGCTTTCTATTTCATGTTTCGTATTTTGTTCAATCACTGCGTAGGATGCATCATTTGATACGAGCATCACTTGATTGAAATCAATCAATCCTGACCCTACTTCAGTGTCCATTGATCGACCATTTTCTTGAATCATATAATCTCTTAAATGAATACCTATCAGTCTTTTTCCTATCATTTCAATAACTTCATGTGGCTCATAGCCTGATTTTTTAGACCAAAATGTATCTGAAACAATCCTTAATTCATCTAAAGTATTCTTAAGTAGTATTTCAAGCTTAGTTTCATTTCCGATCTTTTTGAACTCGAAATCATGATGATGGAATGCAACTTGAATTCCCTTTTGATGATATAGATCTACTAATTGATTTAGCTTTTTCGAAAATTTGAGTAAACTACTTTTGCCTCCAAGAATTGCAGGGATAGATAATCTTGAAACAATCACTAAGTTACAATGAACTTGTTTTGCAAATGATGATATTTGCTCAACATCTTTAAGTAACTTATTCGCTGTCATTTGAATCGATAACACTTCTATTTTTTTCTTTGATAATAATAAACTGAGTTCATCATTTAAATCCAGACGTGCTAATTCAACTTTATTGACTCCAACTCTGAGCAATTCATCCAATGCGAAGCCTAAATTCTTTTTAGCCAACTTTCTAATGGTATACGTTTGTACTCCTATTTTCATATTAGTTTCCTATAGTTCTTGTATTATTTATATAATCAAGAGATAGTGTATGCCCATTGAAGCTAAATAGAATAACTTCTGGTTTTCTTTCTATACCACCTGATACTACATAGGGATTATCAAATCTCTTATATTCTAAATCTTGTAAAGATCCATTTATAGTAAAGCTTTGGTCAAATGTAGCAATCATTGTTGTTAATGAGGAATTACCATTTAACTTGGTTATGTACGTTAGTTGATGAGTGTTTGTATCATAAGAAAGATCATTATCCATAAATCTTGTTATGAAAGCACTCCATGTTTCATTCTCTAATGATGAAAGTTCGGTGACGAAGTAGTGATCTCCTGATCCTGTTTGAACTAAATCATATTTCTCAGTTAAAACATCCTTAACACTACCTCTAGCCAACATATCATCACGGTTTCCTTCTTGATTACTCGTTTCAAATGGAACCCATGCTAATGGATGTCTTGAAGAAATAGCAATCATCGCCTGACCTACTCTTCCAAATATGAATCCTTGGTCAATATAAGATTCATCTACTTCATCAAATAGTTCATAAGGAAAGAATATATGTGTAGTATCTTTAACAATCATTGGTTCCATAAATCCAGTTTTTGTAGGTGGAAGATAGATCGAGATATTTACGTTTTTTTCTTGAACACTATAAGGTTGTCTACCATTTCCTGTCCAATAGGTTGGTGTTCCACTTCTTCTAGATATTTTTGCAGGTTGTGTTGAAAACACTGAAACCTGATTACTTAAGTTAATCGAAGATACAGCGTGTTGATCTGCATATTCTCCTGGTTGGTAAGCCTGTGCAGTATGCATTGAGTAATGATCTGTTTTATAGGTATAAACATTCGCTCTTTCAATTGCTACCCCATTTGTTGATGGTTGAAGTGTTGTTGAAACCATACCTAGTAAATTGAAAGCTCTAAGGGGCCATAAATTCACTAACTTAAAGTCATTTAAAAATTCATTGGTAAACATGTTATGCTTTGACATGTACTTGATTGTATTATCAACGACTTCAGGATTACTAAAGGCTTCCATATTCCATTGCATCATGATTTGATGATCTTCTAAACCCAGTAAACCTTCACCTTCAAGTTCTTCAACATTTAAGGATTGGCTAGATTTAAGAATCTTTTCTTCTGAATCGTCATTAAATATTTCTTTAATGACTTCAGGGACTGTGTAGTAAGGTTCGTTATCAATATTTAAGGCTTCCATCATTTGTCTAAAGCAATTAAAGAATCCATTAGCAGATGTAGCCCAACTATTTTCAAAATCTTTAGTTTCATCAGGTTGCATGACATAATCGATGAAATTACGCATACGATTTCCTGTATCATCGCTCATTCTATTATCAGAATAAGCTCTACCACTACTTGGGTTAAAGATATAATAGGTTCTTGGTGCACCACTTGGATCAAGTCCTTCATATTTAAAGCTTTGAGAAGCCATATCGAACCATAGAAGATCCATAATCATCTTCATACGATTCACCATTTCTGTGTCATTAGAAAATTGGATAAAGTTTGCCATTGGAGATATATCTTCTGGGTAATAGTTATTTGAATACCATTCAGTAAACCCGTAGGTGAAGCGTTGAGACATCCAGGCTTCAATTCTAGCAGTAGCCATAATCATATGTACTGCTCCGGATTTCCCGTCTACTGAAAAAACTTCATCTGGAAATTCTTGACCGACCAAATACTCTTCAACAGCAAATAGAATTTGATGGTTTTCTGACCAGAAACACATCGAATCCTCTCCACCTTGGTCCATCCAATATTTAAAATCAAGAAGTACTTCTTTAATATCTTCTTTAGCACTCAAAGGAAGTACATCTTTATAACTTAGATATAGACGAACTAACGCATTGACTCTAAAGTCAGATACGTCATATCTTCCATTGACATATTCAAATGTTCCTTCAAGTTCACTATTTACAAATTCTTCAGTGAGAACTATTCCTTCAGGAAGAGGTTCTCCAATCTCATCTAGATAGTAATAGTAAAGAAGGCGATCTCCACCGCCTGAATTTATGGATTCTACTGGTCTGCTCGGTAGTGGATCAATTCCCATATTGATTCCAAATTGAATACCAACGCTTGCAACAAATAAAACTAGAAATACTAGGATTCCTAAAACGATTTTTTTCATACTGACCTCGTTCTTCTTCATTTGTGATTAAATTTTTAATTGCATTCCTAGTTTTTATTATACACGAAAAAGGATATACTTTGAACATGAAAATATACAAGAAAAAGTGTTCGTAAAAAGTGTATGTCTTTAATCGCTCTAATTTTTACCTAGTCATACTCAAGATACTTAATAACTGGTTTATTATTGATTTAATCTTGCCTTATCAAAGAAAAAAGATTCATAGATTACTAGTAGATCTAGTACTCTGAATCTTTTTTATGTTGCTACATTCAATCTGCGTGGAGTTACTCCCATTGCTTGAATTTATGCTGTAAAATGTAGGCATGTAACATATTTTAGGCCAAAATATGTTTTGTCACACTAGGCTTTTTTCAATGTGGAAACATATTTCACTAGATATGTTGTCTAAAACATGCTGCTTGAGTTACTGCAATTGCTTGAAAATATATTGTTTCGTGTAGGTCGGAAACATATCAATAGCTATATTTAGTCCAATACCAACTCATTTGTATTTGACATCAAAGGCTATTGACAGTGGTAGAGTTTGCTAAATAAGAAAAGCAGGATGAACACTCCATTCAGCATTACTTATACTATTTTGTTTAAGTATCATATAAAGTTTTTTACTTATGATTATTGATTTTCCTTGTGTTTTTTTTTCGTCACCAAACCATTCTTTAGTGTAAAAAATATCTAAGTTATCATAAAGACTTTTATTGAAATAGAATAATGGATAAATTAACAGAGTATCATATCTTTTACAAACTTCACAATATCCATCTTTCACTGAAAAGGACTGTTCTGTTAAATCCATTTTAGTTTCTTCTAATTTCAAATGATAATATCCCTCATTCTCACCAAGGAAGGGTTCAAATGATGCTCCAGCAACTTTTTCTTTTTCAAATATATTCTTCAATTTTTCTGATACAATAATTTCCTCATAACCAAAATAATGCGTAAAAATATCAAACTTAGTTATTATCTTCTTATCTAAATAGACTTTTTTTGTTAATGTGTTGATTTTCTTATGACATTTCATGCATGATTCTCGTTCAGTAAAGTGATCAAAGTATTGCTCAATGCTTTTATATAAATGCAAATAGTAAATTTGAGCGTTCTCAATATCCTTCTTGTTAAATTTATAATCTTTTCTAAATATAAGATACTCAATCTTATTTATGTTTAAATACTTGATTAAATGATTATATTTTTCTGTATCTTCTATCAATTTAAATGCTATTACCTTTCCTAATTTCACATCTTCGCTTTCATAACTAATAAAATCCTTCCAATCGAGCAATTCATTCTCATAGCTTTTTGATACATGAATATATTGTATACATTTCATAGTTTTATTTTCCTTTTTCTGCAGTGAACCTTACTGCATTATAAAAATCAATCAAAAGATTTGGATAGTTATCTTTGTAGTATCTTTCTATTCCTGATATAATATTGATTTTTCCATGCAAATCTATAATAATTTTACCATTATAACCTATTTTGGGATAAAGCCACCCACCTTCAAATCTAGAAAACCCAGCATGAAGTGCTCTATGTTCAGAAGCAATCATAGGGGTTGTAATCTGATTTACATCGCCTCCTAGATATACGGGATAACTATGGTGCTGATGAATTATTACTTCGTCTGCCTCAAGAATTGTGGATAACACTTCTTCACCAGCAGCTGGTGCTGCAACAGCATATACTGCATAAAGTTTTTGAGCTAGTGCGCCTAATCCTGCACCAATTAATGCACCAGCAACAGCTCCGCCTAAAACATATTTCCAATCTACTTTTCCAGTTGTTTGATAAGAGTAATATGCTCCTAATGCTCCTCCAACAACTCCCCCTACAACAGCACCAATCACCCACCAAGCCGTGTGTGGAGTATATCTAATTGCTCGAAAATATGTCGATTCATATATGCCGGATACATATTTTTAGCCACTCAAAATTCCACAACTCCTACCTTTTATCAGTTAGGAACATATCTAAATTTCACGTAGTTGCTTAACTTTAAACATAATAGATGTTCTAAAGCTTTAAACTGCTTAAATATGAATCATGTTAGACATTATAATAAAAGTATCATTTTTTTTGTTTCATAGTACTTTGGTAATAATTGTCCAATAAATCTATGACATCTCCTTGTAATTTTGTGATTTAGAAGCACTCAATACCAGATGGTTCTTACTGAAAAATCCCTCAGTTTTTATATCAGATATTGGAGATGTTTTTTTTGTAGTAAATTATTAGTGAAAAAACTAAAATGAGATTGATTGGTATGATAAGTATCAAATCAAAGTAGTAATTCTTACTAATCTCCAGTAAATGGTAAATTATAAGAAGTAACGCGATATAGACTGTAATTACAATCGACGATACAAACACGCTTAAATAAAATGTTCTTTGTGAAAAATCTTTGTTGCTATTATATCTATAATTCAGAATCTTAAATCCCAAAATTGGTCCAGCATAAGGGATTAAAATCAAGAAAAATAAATATTTGTCTTTATTAAATAATTTCATATATTCCCCTTTATGTATTTCTTATAGTACCAATAAAATAATAAATTGAATTGAATTCCAGTAATAATGTACAAAATATATAAAAATAATCGGTTATCTATAGTCAACTTCATTATTTCTTCTATAACTACAAAAACAATGAATGATGCAAATATCAACATTAGACAATAAACAAAATTCATATAATATGTAGAAATGGAAAAATCCTTAATTTTGTTCTTTTTGGAGTATACAATTGAAAAGGAGATAACTCCTCCAATACCAGGAATACACATTAAATATTTATAATACTTATAACGTCCGAATATACTCAGCATATTTCAAATACGAATTAATATGTCTCGTAACATAGTAATTGCTCCTTTTCATAATATTTCGTTAATCAAGATCAAAACTAATTTTATCATAGCCCAAAATTTTAGCCATATCCAAGTTCCAATCAAAACAAATTGATAGTTCCCAACCCGGTCCACCGATTTTAACTCCTTCTGATAAGTCAAATGCAGCTCCAACCCCAAAATACAATTCTAAATCAACAGAAACTGTATTCCCAAGTTTTACACCATAAATCGTGTTCAACACTCCAACTTTTGCAGAAGCACCAATACCAATCCACAATATTCTCTAACTTTGGGATAAGGATATGCTGGAATCGACTCTGCATGCATGTTTTTAATAAACTCAGAATAACACGAATCACCCTCCCATGGAACAGTCCATTCGGTAATCACTACAATATTACCTTTCGCAAACTCTATAACAATTTTAAAGATGTCTAGCATATGATATTGATAGACATCAAAAAGATTGATCTCGTTAAAACATCCTATTAATGATTTATCTGGTTCAATTATAGTGTTGACAAAATATTTTAATGAGATGGAATCCCTAAATCCTGTCTTATTGATTTCTCCCAAATATTTCTCAATCTTATACTCATAATTCTTATTGTTAATATAATCCATGAGGTTCATTGCAGTACCTTATATATAAGTCCAAGAAGACATTGATTGGATGCTAATATATTCCTTTCTACTTATTGAGAATATTGAGTTATTATCTTTATTGTTGTGTCACTTTTCAATTTTTATGTATATTCACTAATGAGTTGAATTCCTGTGGTTAAGTGCTACTACCATCTTCCCACACTCTCCATTCCGGTTTTTTCAAATAAAACTAAAGTACCGTCAAGGAAATACTCAGTTGTGATTGTTCCATTTGTGTTTGAATCCACATATGAAACGGTATCACAACCCACTGATTTATTTCCATACCAATCGACTTGTGTGTATCAAAGAAATATCAAATTTGGGTAGAATAAGTTTCCCTTTACATGGGTAAAAAATCGATAGAATACCAAAGTAACATAGAATTAGGTCTAATCTAACTATCTAACAAATCAACCTTTAAATCTTTTGTAATTGATTTGAAAAAATCACTACTCCAAATGTCGAGTTTATTTTGATCTTTAATAAATGGTCTAATATCTGATTTGGCTGTTTCATAATCAATAAGATCAAATCTTTTTTCTAATATTTCAATTAATAATTCTCTAGTTAAATTGACATCTTCTTCTATTGTTTTTGTTTGCTTAAGTCTTGCTTCTAAGTGTTTTAAGTTCACTTTTGTGTCGAAACTCAAATAATAGATATAATCATATAAGTCTCTACCCTTTACACGGTTTTTCCAACTTCTAGCAATTACTGCATGAATTTTACCTGCAAATAAGGATTTTTGATCATAAACTCTAACTTGGTAAGGAAAAGGTAATAAGCGAAATTTTATTTCAGTATGTGCATACATGGGTGGATTCACATCGACTTCAAATTTGATAGTGATTTTCTCATTGTGAATGATTCGATTAGAATCTGTCGAATTCGGAAAAATAGTGATTAATGTTTCTCTTGTATTCCCTTTAATAAATGCTGAATCAATATTCGAATCTCTCACTTTCTCCTTTTTTGATACTTCAAAATTGAGCCCAAGAGATTTCACAATATCATTGATTGGTTTTAAATATTTATCGATATCAAAAGCAAAATCCGATACAAGTAATGAAAAATCCAAATCTTCGCTAAAACGATCCATCCCATAAAATATTCTTAAAGCAGTTCCCCCATAAAAAGCTGCATGTGTAAAAAAGTCAGTTTTAGAAAGTCCTGCTAAAACCACTTCTTGTAAAACTTCTTTAATCGCATTCTTTTTATCCTCTAATGTTTTTGAATTGTACTTATTAATCATTTGTTGAATGATAGTCATTTGTTATACTCACTTTCAATATATTTCACAAGGTGCTTAATATTATTGGATATATACTTATCGGACAAAAACAAAACTTCTTCAAAGTTTAATTGTTTAAATGCATCCTTGTTCAATCGAAGGTCTTCAAATAATAACATTTTTAGTTCTCTAACGCTTTTTACTGGTTCTTTTATGTAGAGTAGATCACATAATGCTTTTTCAGGGCTTGCAATGAAATATGCGTAAGTATCTTCTACATAAGCTTTTACAAAAAATGGGAAGGCTTTATCTGGAACATCCCTATAAGTGAAAAGACCAAAATGATTTTGATATGACTTGGTTTTTCTTTTGTTGAATGTCGCATTCGTATAGACAACAACTCTTTCAGGAATTAAATTGTGAAACGAAAGTGCGTATTCAAAAGACAAATATGATGGACCATAAATATACGAAGCAAGCAAGAATCCATCTGTATTACCGTTGGTCTCGTATATACCTCTTACAAGCGGAAATAAGATGCCTTTATCTACATCTCTTTTAATCCTACCATTAATATCTGTATAATCTTTATACTTTTCTTTTAGGCTTAATGTTGTAAAAATCATGCTATTTCCTCCACATAATTGTATTATATAACATTTACTGGAGATTATCAATAGTTAATAAAGTTCTAAATCGACTTTTTTTGCAAGAACGTGCACTTTCAATTAATCTCTAAGAAAACTGATATTATTTCATATTTTTTTAAAATGTGAATTGTAACATAAGAGTCAATAGTAACCATCAAAAGTGTTACTAACATAGATCTACTAAAACACTTTGTATTAATAAGTTCATTGCTTGCTCTAATTTCTCTATTTCTATTCCTGAATAACCAATAACCAACGCTTTGTTTAAACTTCCAAAATTCTCTTGAAGATAGGAAGTCAATCCAGAAACTTTAATCTTGTTTTTCATCGCATATAAAACCATATCTTCTTCTGAAGTACTCGAATCAACTTCCATTAAAAAATGTAAACCTGATTCATAGCCTTTCAACTTAATTTTTGGATACTTCTCGACAATCTTCATAATGAGTTCTATCTTTTGGCGATAATGATTCTTCATCCGATTCACATGACGTTCAAAATAGCCACCCTTCATGAACTTATACATAATGTATTGCTCAAAGTTAGGTACCGTACATCCATGATAGCCTTTAATCTTATTATATATAGATAACAACTTTCTGGGTAATACCATATATCCCATTCGAAATGATGGCGCTAGTGTTTTCGTAAATGTGTTCATATAAATGACTTTATCATTATAATCTAACCCCTGAAGTGCAGGAATTGGTTTTCCTTGGAACCTAAACTCAGAATCATAATCATCTTCAATGATAAAACGGTTATCTTTCTCATTGGCCCAGTTTAACAATTCATTTCTTCTTTGAATTGGCATCACGACGCCTGTTGGAAATTGATGAGATGGTGTGATATGAACAATACTTGCATTCGATTCAATCAATTCATTAACACGAATTCCTAGATCATCTAAACCAATCAAAGCTAATTGCACATCGTTTCCCTTAAACAAATGATATATCTTTGAATAACCAGGATTCTCCATCGCGTAACATTCTTTTCTACCTAGTATCTCAACGATTAATCCAATGAGTGATGAACTTCCTGATCCGATAATGATTTGAGAAGGATCCACATGCATTCCTCGATATAGCTCTAAATATCTAGCAATTTCAACTCTTAATTCTCTCATCCCTTCAGGATGCGTAATATTTAACATTTCATGATGATTTTCTGATAGCACTTCCCTAGATAACTTAGCCCATGTTGAATTTGGAAATAATGAGGTATCCACTACATTGGTATTAAATTCGTAAAGATAGTCATCTTTCTTTTCTTGATGATCATATTCAATATCTACTTTCGACTCTTTAGCCCCTAAAACAACTTCAACCCTTTTAGAGACGAAGTAACCACTTTTTTCAACAGAATATACATATCCTTCAGCAATCAATTGCAGATAAGCAGCTTCTACAGTTATAGGACTGATTTTTAAATCTGCTGAAAGCTTTCTTTTAGAAGGTAGTTTTTGATTTTCCTCATATTTACCTTCAACAATCATACTCTTGAATTGTTCATATAGTTCTACATAGATTGGCTTTTTTACATGCTCCATAGATTCACCCATCTGGTATGCTCATTTTTTTCTAATCTGAATATTTACCTATACCAGTTATAAGTATATACTATTCATGAATAGAATTCAAGGAGGAACAATATCATGCAAAGTCAAAGATATAAATTAAACAAAGAATTAGCTCAAATGCTTAAAGGTGGAGTCATTATGGATGTATGTAACCCAGCTCAAGCAAGAATAGCTGAAGCTGCTGGTGCAGTTGCAGTCATGGCACTAGAAAGAATACCTGCAGACATTCGCGCTGTTGGTGGCGTTTCTCGGATGAGCGATCCTAAAATGATTAAAGAAATTCAAGCAGCAGTTTCAATACCTGTTATGGCTAAGGTTAGAATCGGTCATTTCGTAGAAGCTCAAATTCTAGAAGCTATTGAAATCGATTATATTGATGAAAGTGAAGTCTTATCACCTGCTGATGACATGTATCACATTGAAAAAACTAAATTTAATGTTCCATTTGTTTGTGGAGCGAAGGATTTAGGAGAAGCACTTCGTAGAATTTCAGAAGGTGCAGCAATGATTAGAACCAAGGGTGAACCTGGTACAGGTGATGTGATTCAAGCGGTTAGACACATGCGCGCAATCCAAAAAGAAATTAGAACGATTCAATCTCTTCGTGCTGATGAACTCTTTGTTTTGCAGAAACAAATGGGAGTATCACTCGATTTAATTCGTTATGTCCATGAAAATGGTAAGCTTCCAGTCGTTAATTTTGCAGCTGGTGGTATAGCAACTCCCGCAGATGCTGCACTCATGATGCAACTCGGTGCAGAAGGTGTTTTCGTTGGTTCAGGTATCTTCAAGTCAGGAAATCCTGCAAAGAGAGCTGAAGCGATTGTTAAGGCTGTAACCAACTTCAATGATCCAAAAATATTAGCTGAAATCTCTGAAGATTTAGGCGAAGCCATGGTTGGTATTAACGAGTCTGAAATTGAACTCTTAATGGCTGAACGAGGTAAATAATGATAACGATCGGCATCCTTGCAGTTCAAGGGGCGTTCATTGAGCATCAATACATTTTAGAAAAGCTTGGTGTAAAAACCTTTGAGATTAGACAATTGAGAGATTTAAAAAAAGGTATGGATGGATTAATCTTACCTGGTGGTGAATCAACAGCCATGGGTAAGCTACTTCATGATTTGGGATTGTTTAACCCTTTAAAGGATTTAATCAAATCGGGACTTCCTGTATTGGGAACGTGTGCTGGAATGATTTTACTTGCAAATAAACTAACCAATGACTCGCATATCCATTTTCAAACCATGAATATTGAAGTTGAACGTAACGCTTATGGAAGACAGTTAGGAAGTTTTTTCACAAATGCTTTATTTGGTGATCAAGAAATTCCAATGACCTTTATTCGAGCACCTTATATATCAAAGGTTGGTCCTGGTGTTGAAATTCTTTCTGTTGTTAATGATCGAATTGTTGCTGCTAGAGAAAATAACCAGCTTGCTACTGCATTCCATCCGGAATTGACAGATAGCACTTACCTTCACGAATACTTTCTATCTATCATCAAAGCTAGATAGACTTGTGTTTAAAAACCCTATCCCTTCCCCCCCCGTTGGATAGGGTTTTTCTTTTTAAACAAAAAAGGATAGATTACTCTACCCTTTAGGGATTACCTGTTTACTCTTGTTGCCTTCATCATTTTTCTTTCTTTTTGTTTTAATCTTCTTTGCTGATACTCAAACTCTCTCAGCAAGGTCTTGTAATTCTTCAATCTTTCTTCTGATAATAATCCATTTCTTATTGCTTCTCTAACATGACATCCTGGTTCTTGATGATGTGTACAATTACTAAATTTGCAAAGTTTACTATAGCTTTCAATATCCTGAAAGGTTTGATCTAAATCGACATCATCTAGCTGTAGCTCTCTCATACCTGGTGTATCAATGATATATGCGTGGTCTTTGGTTTCATAGAGTTCTCTAGATGTTGTAATATGCCTTCCTCTATCTAAGTAACCTATTTCTTTTGTCTCTGTAACTTTCTTACCAATTAAATGATTGATGATGGTTGACTTCCCTACACCTGATGATCCAATCAATGCATAGGTTTTACCTTCAAAAATAATATCTTCAAGTTCCTTATACATGGGTTCAGTTATTTCAGATGTTACGATAACATCCGAACCTGATGATATCTTATAGACCATCTCTAGTTTTTGACTCGATGGATCATATAAGTCATACTTTGTAAGTACAACCACTGGAATTGCTCCACTAACCCAAGAGATGGATAGATATCTTTCCAATCTTCGTAAATTGAAATTCTCATTTAATGACATACAGATTAAAATATAATCAATATTGGTTGCTATAACCTGTGCATTTGTATTTTTTCCTGCTGATTTTCTTTCTAGGATGCTTTTTCTTTTTAAAATATGATGGATGATTTTAGTATCTTGATCATTACCAATCATGACATAATCGCCAACTGATGGAAAATCCATCACATCTTTTGCTTGATACATCATTTTTCCTGAAACACAAGCACTGACTAATTCTCCATTGAAATCGAGTGTATATTTGTCTTTTTGTTGATTGACTACTCGTGCGATTTCAAGTGGGTAAAACAATTTTGCTTCTTCTTGTCTCTCTCTATTCAAAGAGACGTTTTTTAAACGTATTTCTTCCATAATTCCTCCGTTATTTTATTTGGAGGGTTAAATGACAAAAATGCCCTCCTTCATTCTTTGGGTAAATACAATTCTCATATCATTCATAGAACATTCCTCATTTCATTATGGATTTTTTGATAAACGAACATTTATATTATATATAATTTGGTAAAATTTGTAAATGTTTTTTCTAAAAAGAAAAAGCATACTCTTTATTCATATGCTTTTCTGTTTAAAATATATATACTTATGCTTTGAGGTTTTTTTCTAACAATAACTTAATATCTTGTAGTAAATCTTCAACTTTTGGCTTCTTAGCATCTAGTGCAGTTTGTTCACTAGCTTTTTTAGCTTCTAGTTCTTTTGCTAGAGCTTCCTCTCTAATTTGTTTCTGATTTGCTAATTCTGATGCTTTAGCAAATAGTTTAACAATTAGAAATACGACAAAGGCAACGATAATAAAATCAATGATGTTTTGAATGAATAATCCATAATAGATAGCATTTTCTGCGATTCCAGCATCTACGTCTGCTGCAGTAATCACATATTTATAGTTTTCAAATCCTTCGCCACCCAATACTAAACTGATCACAGGCATCAAAATATCTTTAACAAGACTCGCAATGATTTTACCAAATGCACCACCGATAATAACAGCTACTGCTAGATTCAACACATTCCCCTTCATGATAAATCCTTTAAACTCAGTCATAAATTTTTTCATTTTTTCATCTCCTCTATATGAAATATTATAACACTTTAAAATGAAAGGATGCACATTTTTGATGTGCATCCTTAACCTTTTTATAATTTTATAAATCCCACACCAATGCCCTTAGGACCAGTATGAGCACCGACTACCGGAGTCAGTGGTGCAACAATAACATCTCTTTTTGGATATACCTTTTGAATTTCAGATTTAAACCACTCTGCAGCATTTTCATTATGAGCATGTGAAATAAATGTTAAGACGTTTAAATCTTTAGTTTCTTCGATATATTTTTCTAGAACACGTTGTTGAGCTTTATGTGTCGTTCTAATCTTTTCTAAAGATGCAACCTTTCCATCATCTCCTAAAACGAGTAATGGTTTTAATTGTAACATCGTTCCTAGTGTACCTTGAAGCTTGGATAGACGACCATTCTTCACTAAATAAAGGAGTGTATCTACAGCAAAATAGATGGTGTCGTTATCTCTAATGGTCTCTAGATGAGCGACGATATCTTTGACTGACTTACCATCATCTACCATACGGTGTGCTTCTAATACCATATAAGCTTCACCATAGGCTAGGGTTTTAGAATCGAATGCAGTGACTTTAATGTTGACATCACTTGCTACTCTTTTGACTGCTTCAAATAAACCTGAGAGTTGTGAGGAAATGGTAATCACTAATGCTTCTTCGTATCCCTCTTTTTCAAGTTCTTCAAAGATTTCAATCATTTTACCAGGTGAAACATAGGATGTTTTTGGAATATCGTTAGGATCATTTGCTATTCTTTCATAAAATGTTTTCGCATCAATATCGATAAAATCATCATAGGATTCATCTGTACCAAAATGAATGACTGAACGTAAGATTCTAATATCTTTTGGATAGTCTAGATAGTCTAAACCTGCATTACTACATGTTAAAATCGCGATTTTTTTCATAAGATCTCCTCTTTAATTGAAACGTATATAACTTGTATTTATATTTTACCAATTAATTCATCAAAACTATCAATATTTTTATAGTTTTTTAGTCTTTCTTTATGTTGATGTCCTTTTGTAAAAAGGATAATGTCCATTCCAAGCTCTTTTGCTACCTCTGCATCATGGAGTGTATCACCAATCATGATTGCTCCGTTGGTATCAATTTTATGCTTTTCAATAAAGTCTTTACCTACCTGGACTTTGCTTTGAGCATAAACATTAGAAGTTCCTAAAATATACTTAAATAATGGTCTGATGTTGAAGTGACTGAGTTGTTCTTCTAAATTTTTAACTTCAGATGCTGATAAAAGAATATTGGTAATTCCTTTATTTTCAAAGTGCTTGATGGTTTCAACAACTTCTTGATGAAGACTAAGCGCTAAGCTTCTTGGCTGATACCTTTCGATAAACCTATGAGCGAGTACCTTAAAAGGAGTTTTATTCAAATCATAGACTTTTGCATAATAAGCTTCAACAGGAAAAGTGAAGATCATCAAATACTCTTCAAATGTTACGGTTGGTCTATTTTCTTCGATTAACATTTCATTTAAGATATCAAAACATAATTTTGCATCATCCAAAATCGTTCCATTAAAGTCCCAAAAAATATATTTCATAGTACCTCACTTATGATAGGGGTGGTTTTTTAAGATCATGAATCCTCTATATATCTGTTCCATTAAAATCAGACGCATGAGTTGATGTGGAAAAGTCATTTTAGAAAAAGAGATTTGCTTATTTGATCTTTTGAGCACATCATTAGATAATCCATAAGATCCACCAATGATAAAGACTAAATCACCTTGTTGATAGGTAGAGACTTGATCAAGCATTTCACTAAATTCATTACTGTCCATCATTTTACCTAAAATAGCAAGACTGATGACATAATCAGAATCCTTTATTTTTGCTAAAATTTTGGTTCCTTCGATATCTACACCTTGAATCGTTGATTCATCGGGTACTTCGATAAACTCCACTTTTGAAGGGATTTGTTTTTGATAATATAAAATACCTTCTTCTAGATATTTTTGATTTAACTTTCCAACAACGATGATCTTAATCATAAAATAATGACCGGAAGCCCTTCTTGAGAAGCATAAAAGACTTCTACCTTTGTTGGATCATCAAATTCCTTAACAATTGCCATATCAATATCTTCAATACAGTTACAATCCTCAGAGATATGGGCAACGACCCACTTACTCACCTTATTCTTAATGAGAATGTTCATCAGTCTGGCTGCATCCTCATTTGATAGATGCCCGAGTTCCCCAACAATGCGTTTTTTTAATAAAAATGGTCTAGCGGATTGAAAAAGTGTGAACGGATTATGATTGGCTTCCACGATATAGAGATCAGCATCACTTAAGAGTTCATAATAGCTTTGATCTACATAACCTGAATCTGTTAATAAAACCATTTTTTTGACATGGTTTTCAATCACAAATCCAACAGGCTCAGCTGCATCATGAGAAAGCATAAAAGGCGTGACCTTCATCTCGCCTACTTGAAACACTATATCAGCACGAATAATGTGTATATTGATAAATAATTTGACTACATCAACTGGAAGACTATCATATGTACCTTGAGTCAGGTAAACATCTTCAATTCCACCATTCTTTAAAAGCATTTTCAAACCCGTTATATGATCGTGATGTTCATGGGTTATGAATAGCGTTTTAATGTCATATATATTCTCTTGATATTCAAGCATTTTATTTTTCATTTTTAGATAGCTTATACCTGCATCGATGAAGACTTTAATATCACCTACTTTTAAGTAGGTCATATTTCCCTTCGACCCAGAAGCCATTACAAATACTTCCACTGTGATCACCTTCTTTTATGATATCACGAAAATATGTGAGATTAACAAATAAAATGAAAGTGGTTGCAATACCCCCTGAAAAATGCTATATTATAAATGCTTGTATGAAATACATTGAAGGAGTGAACACAACATGAATCAAATAAAAACATTAAGGAAGCTTGCTGTATTAGTGCTAGTATTAGCGAGTGTACTTACGTTAGCTGCATGCAAGAGCGGCGACAAAACACCTTATGGAAGCATCACAGATGAAGCATACTTAACCCTAGGTGATATCACAGTAACGGAAAAAGAATTATATGATCAACTACGTTTACAAGGTGCTTCTATTTTAGCAACAATGGTTGACGAAACGATCTTTGCTGATCAAATTGTAGCAATGAAAGCATTAATTCTACAAGGTGACGAAGATCTAAATGACTACTTGGATGAAACCATTAACAACGCAATCCATGGCAGTGCAGATAAAGAAGCTTTAGAAGGTCTTTATACTGATAGTCCTGAAAGATTTGCAAGAAACATCGAGCAATTTGTAGACTCTCTATATCTTTTAGATAATAGCGTGGATATTGCAGCCGTTAAGGCAAGCTTAAACGCATTACCTGTTGCATACGAAGGATATTCTGCAATTCCATCACTTATGGAACGTTATGTCTTAAGAGTCACTCAAAGACAACATGCGAAAGACATCCTAGATGATGAAGTTCTAGATGAAGATAATGCAAATTATATCACTGAACAAAACTTAGTTACCTATTATAAGAATAATATGGAAGGTCGCTACGATGTAGATGCATTAATCGTTCGTTTCATTAACTTAAATGAAGCAAATGCTGCATTATATCAAGCAAGTATCAAATCAGACTCAAGAGGTCTTTGGTACAAGATTCCTGATATTAGAATTTTAGAAGGTAACCCAGGCTATATCGATTTAGATGATCTATCACAAACTGGTTTTGGTCACGTACGTACGATTTTAAGTGATTTAGGTATTTTAGGTAAGCTTGGTGCTGACCTTGAAGACCGCGCTCAAATTAGCGTATTAGATTATGAAAACTATTATAAGAGATATGTCATTTCTACATCAAGAGACTCTGGTCTTGCTGATGAAGCTTTAACAACAGCACAAGTTAAAGCAGAATTCGTAAATATCTATAACATTTTAAATCCAGCTGCTCAAGTTGAAGTTGCTGTAGATGGTTCAATTGTTGGTGCATTAGGTTCAACATTTAGTTCAACAATGACTTATGATGACTTAACTAAACTAAATACTTCTTTAAGAAGCCATATCTACACAACACTAACTGCTGAAGCTTCAATGACAGACCCAGATGATTTAACTACAGAAAAACCATTCTCATCACGTGTACAAACATTTGGAAACTCTCGTTACCTAGTCTTCAAATTATCTGATGAAAAAGCTTCAGAAGATGGAATTCTTGTTGAAGATGCAGAAGATGAAGAAATACAACTTTTCGGAACATCACAAGAAGCCTTAGATATTAAAGCTGAAGTGTTTGAAAAATTATTTGAATCCAAACTATCTTCTACTTATATCTCAGCTAAAGTCAATGAACTTTATGAAGACATGGAATTAAACATTTATGATAAAGTTGTTCGTATTTTCTATGAACAATCCTACGGTTATGAAGGATCTACTAAGAATAATAGTGGTGATGTTATAGCTGATATCGATGGTAAAGATATTTTAGTCGATGATTTCTTTGATAAACTTGAAAAATCATATGGTATTAACTTAGCACTTGATATCGCATCCAATAAGTTCTTACTTGCTAGTGATGAATATACAGTATCTGAAGAAGATCTAGAAGATTACAAAACACAATTCGAAGACATTATCAGCCAATTTTCAGCTGACAACTTCGCTACTTCTGGTTTCCCAGCATCAATGGGTAGAGAAAAATTCTTATATCTAGCTTTTGGCTCAACAACCAATACAGAAGCTGTGAATCAACTTTATGTATATCCTGAGCTTAGAGGACAATATATGGAAGATATCGAAGGCCATTATGGAACTGCGAATTATACTATCTACGAAAAACTAGCAGATCTTGCTGAACTACAATACAATAACTTTAAGTCAATTAATGTCAGTCATTTATTAATCTATGTAGATGCAAATGGCGACGGTTCACCAGATGATCCTCAAGAATATCTTGATAATCTAGGTGCTGCTGGTGCTGCACAAGTTCTTGATGGTTTAGTTGAACTTGTTGAACTTGTTTATAACAAGGTCGGAGACTATAAGGGATTACCTGAAGGTCTAACTGCACTTGCTACTGAGTTCAATAATTCAGGTCGTATCCTACGTGGTAGTGTTACACCTCCATACGATTACCAAATCGAACAATTATGGTCTGAATATCGTCAATTAGGTTTCTACTTGAAGTTTGAAACACTTTCATCAGCTATTACAAACACTTCAAATGTCATAACAGGTCAAACTGTTCTTGATCCAGTGTTCTACGATAGAGCTATGGAACTTCATGCAACATTAGAAAATATTGAAGATGACGCATCTAAATTCCCATATCTTGATTTATATCAAACAGTCATCACTGAAGATGCACTTGATGAAGTGAAATCATCATTTGGTTGGCATTTAATTCTAGCAACATCAGTTAAGGAAACAACTTCTGCAGTATTTAGCGCATCTGATGATGAAGACGGTAAATACGTATCATCTACTGATGAAACATTAAATGTTTATAATGAAGATTCAGAAACATTAACTCCATCTCAAATTAAGTTCTATATCACTGAACAAAAATCTGATGAAGGCGTAGTACTTCCAACTGCTGTACAAACTGCAGTAACAAGCTACTTAACTCCAGTACTTACAAGATATAACAACACTTATATGCAAAGAGAGTTAATCTTCAAGTTATTAGAAGATGCTACTTATGCAGATAATAACGGTACTGCTAGATTTGAAGTCATTAGAGAAATCAATAGACGTCAGTTAAATGAATATTTATTATCAACAACTGGTGTTAATGATGTAAACTATGGTAACTTATATGCGACTTGGTTTACAATTCTAGAAAGCGGATTATAAGATTTAATCAATTAAAAAGTATAAGAGGCTACTCGAATGAGTAACCTCTTTTTTTAAGAGGTATTTAAATTATTAGAGGGTATAAGGTATGCTTTAAATTATTAAAGTGTGCACCTTAAGATTTTGAATGCGATTTTATATTAAAGTTGATTGAACATTTATGCTGTATTCAATAAGTTCATTGGGTCAATCGATTAAAATATTATTCTAACAACTCCTATTATTGGCAGAGTACTCTTTATAAAAAATATTTTGATATGTTTAGTGATTTTTTTACATATTATATTATTGATACTCATATGGTTCAAGCATGAATTCATTAGTTGCACTTTTAGCATATTGATAAGATTGATTTAGAGCAACAATTAAACTATCAGCTTCCATTGAATTATTCGGTAATATTATTTGAATCTACACTTCTTCGTAATAACCCCACAAGAAATTATCTATCGTAAAATAATAAGTGAAGTCTGTTAGTGATTCCTGATCAAGATTGAATGAATTGAATGTTATTTTGACAATTGCATTTAAATTGATAAACTTATTTGGTGCTGAGTTCCCAAAAGCACCTCTGCCTAACTTATATAGAGTAGATGGTAATACTACTTCATCTATTCCACATCTACTGAATGCTCCCGATCCAATAGAAAGCAATCCCTCAGGAAGTATTAGTTTTCTGTGATATCTAGTATTTTGAAATGCACCTTCACCAATATTTTTAATATTACTTGGAATACTGTATTGCAACAATGGATTTTCAGCAAAAGCATATCTCTCTATATTTTCAACTGAATTAGGAATAAGTGCTGAGAAGAATCCTGTTTGAAAAAGTGCATATGGAGCTATATATTTAATTCCATTAGGAATAGTAATATTTGCTGTATCTATCTTCGAACGATATACATAAACAAGTTTTTCTTCATCCATTGAAACTATAAGTCTTTGTCCCGATACTGTTATTTCTTTCAAAAACTCATGGCTACTAGGCAGGTATACTTCGACAGTCATATTATATCCAAATGCATGTGCAAATTCCTCTAATGCAAAAGGAATTGTAAATGTTGATAATGATGTTCCTTGAAAGGATAAATCATCAATTAACTCTATAGTATTTGGCAATTGAATACTAGTTATACTAGAATTGTTTTTGAATGCAGAATCCTTAACAGCAATGACATGTTTACCATTGTAGGTTTTTGGTACAACCACCTCCGGTTCGGTTCCATCATATGAAGTTACACTGTATCCATCTAACTCCTCGATAAATTCATAGTTCAAACCTATTGATCCTGATGTGTTATTATTTGAACAAGAAATAAGGAGAACTGAAAGTAATAATAAAAATAATGTTAGTATATATTTCTTAAATCTATTGATTTTCATAAATTATTCCTCCTATGGAGATACTGCAATATATATCGTTTCCGAATCATATAAATCAATTGTATCACCAGTGTATAAATCAACAAAGGGATACCAATAAATGTCATCAGGATTCACACCATCAGGGCAATGAAATTTCGAAGGACTTGCTGCTATTTTTGTGACCCATGTTCCGTTACTTAATTGCTTGATAAAATGATAATCATATGTTGTTTGTGTACCAGACATATCCCCAACTCTCATACCAACCCTATATTCCCCTTGAAAAATCACATCATTATATGAAGATAGAAATCTATGAGTGATATTTCTATTATTCAAATCCGCTACAACATTATCATATAAAATGCTTACATCCACATAATTAGAGACATTATTTGGGTTTGATTCGATATCAAAACCCATAGCAAATGCATAACAGTTGACATATGTTCGCGTGTCTGGGACAAACCAATCACCTAGATTGATTTCTATCGTGGTTGATATGTACTACTTGAATAATTAGATGCATAAAAACTTGTAGAATATCTAACCCATGGTTGTGTAGGATATAATCTTAGTGTGAAATCTTCCTCGGCCATGTT
>JAHIRQ010000153.1 GCA_018818645.1 Bacillota bacterium | reverse complement strand
CGCAATTCAAGGTAACTTTGCTTTAGAATCTGCAATAGACATTCTATGTGAAAAACTAAAGATGGATCCTATTTTATTTAGACAAAAAAATATGATTCTTGAAGGTGAAACCTCTCCAATATTTGAAATTATGGGTGAGGGTACTGAGGGTACAGCAATGATGATGGAGACTTGCAAGCTTGATTATTGTGTGAAGCGTGGCTATGATCTCATTGACTGGAAGAAAAAGTATCCAAGAGTAAAGATGAATGATCACCAAGTTAAATCTGTAGGTATGGCATTAGCGATGCAAGGAAGTGGTATTCCATATATTGATATGGGAGCAGCAACCATCAAATTGAATGATGCAGGATTTTATAACTTAATGGTAGGAGCTACAGAAATTGGGCAAGGAAGTGATACTGTCCTTGCGCAAATTGCAGCTGAAGAACTTTTAACGACCGTCGATAAGATGATTGTCTACTCATCTGATACTGACCTGACACCATTTGACACAGGAGCATATGCATCAAGTACGACCTATGTTTCAGGAAATGCTGTCGTCAAAGCAGCTAAAATCATGAAGGATATGCTCATCAAAGAAGCATCAAGAATATTAAATGTTGAAGTTAAAGATATTGATTTTAATGGATCCAGTTTTAAATCCGGTAAGCATGAAATCAGTCTTGAAGATCTAGCAAATCAAATCACTTATAATCATGAACAAAAGCAATTGACTGCAACATCCAGCTATGTTGGTCATAAATCACCACCACCATTTATGGCAGGATTCATCGAAGTTGATGTCGATACTGAAACAGGAGAGTTCGATATCAAAGATTATGTGAGTGTTGTAGATTGCGGGGTTACCATTAACCCCAAACTCGCTCAAGGTCAAGTTGAAGGTGGTATCGTTCAAGGGCTAGGGATGGCAACATTTGAAGATGTCAAATATGGAAGAAAAGGTAATTTACTATCAAATAGTTTCCTATATTATAAGATTCCTACAGCACTTGATATTCAAAAACTTACCACTGAATTTGCTGAAAGCTATGAGGAATCAGGACCATTTGGAGCAAAATCTGTTGGTGAAATAGGAATTGATACACCACCAGCAGCACTTGCTAACGCTATCTATAATGCAGTTGGGGTACGAATTCAAAGATTACCAATAACACCTGAAAAAATACTAAAGGGAATATTAGAAAACAAAGCTAAAGGAGTAGGACTATGAAAGAAAATAAAGGAATTTTAGCATATATTATCTTTTTCGGAGCACTATGGGGGATTTTAGAAGCCAGTTTAGGCTATGTGCTTCAATTTTTACCACCACTTGTTTCAGGCAGTGTAATGTTTCCAATCGCTGCATCCTTAATGATTTTAACTTATAACCATACAAAGTCTAAAAGTGCAATTCTTTATGTTGCAATGATTGCTGCATCGATTAAGTCTGTTAATTTTTTCATGCCTGGATTATTACCAATCAAAACCTATAATCCAATGATTGCAATTATGCTTCAATCACTAGTGATGGTTGTCATTATTCCAAGACTCGAAAAGAAAAAGGTAAGTCAAGTCATCCTTGGTTTAGCAGTTCTAGGGTTTTCTTGGAGATTGTTATTTTTAGGCAATATTGCAATCAATCATGCACTAACAGGTTTTCAGTTTATACAGCTTCAAAGCATTTCTAGCATGATTTCTTTCGTTTTCCTTTATGGATTATTTGAAGCGATATTTGCAATATTGATATTTTTTGCATCTAAACTTATTAGAACAAAAATATCTTATACCTTTAGACCGAATCTAGCACTTTCACTTTCTTCATATGCTATCGCAATACTCCTAACCATCTTCTTATAATAACTAGAAAAGAGCTGATGAAATGAAAGGCATTTATGAAAAAATTGTAGAATATAAAGCTAAGAATATCGATATGGTTTTAGTCACTGCTGTTGAAAAAACAGGAGAAGGACCAGTAGAAATCGGAAAAAAAATGCTAGTCTTGGAGACTGGTGAATCTTTTGGTACGGTTGGAGGAGGAGCATTAGAATTTTTTGCAATCGAAAAATCAAAAGAATTGATTAGAAAACGAGTTCATCTCACTGAAAAATATCTACTTGATAAGGGGAAGGTTGTTGTTGATGCGAAAACATTACCCATGGTATGCGGAGGAACAGTTACTCTATTCTATGAGTTTCTAGGAGTCAGAAATTTTATTTATATATTTGGTGCTGGACATGTTGGTCAGGCACTCGCAAAGGTATTAAAGCCCCTCAATTTTTACATCACAGTCATTGACGAAAGAAAAGAAGTCATTGACTCGTTTCAAGAAGGAGATCTAAAGATTCATCATCACTTCGCGCCATATATAGAAGAATTTGGAATTAAAGAGGGGAGTTATGTGGTCGTTTGCACACCATCTCATACCTATGATTACCACGTCATTAATAAAATATTAGAGTTAAAACTAAAGCCAAGGTATATTGGCATGCTGTGTTCACCAGAGAAGCTGAAAGACTATTTAGAGAAGACCTATGAAAAATTTGGAAAAAATGTTAATTTATCCAATTTTTACTCTCCAATAGGACTCGATCTTGGTGGAGGATCACCTGAGGATATCGCTATTTCGATTGCTTCTGAAATACTTGCAATCTATCATGATAAAAAAGGCCATAAACATATGAGGGAGGCTAATCATGAACATTATATTTACTGGAAAAATCAATGAAGGCAAGACGACAGCACTCAAAAATCATTATGAAAAAAATCAGTTAGGAGATGGATTTATCTCTGTCAAAAAAATGATCAATGATAGAGTGCATAGCTACATTTCAACAAGACTTTCAACGAAGGAAGAGAAAGTCATTTTGGTGCATGAGCAGTTCTTTTCTAAAGATTTTTTGGTAGCAGGTAAAATTGGACCCTACATTATTAATCTCTTAACTTTAGAAACCATTGAAAAATCAATTATGAAAATGATTGCTAGTCAGGTTGAACCTATTTATTTAGATGAGATTGGTGTACTGGAATTAAAGGGCTATGGATATGACTACATTTTTAGAAAAATGATTCAATCTAAGTTAGCATTCATAATTTCTGTTCGTGAAGATCTAGTGGATGAAGTCATCTCAAAATATCAGTTAAAGGATGTTCAAACGATACATATTTAAGAGGAGGTAGTCATGTATACTTTAGCTTTAATGCATGGTAAGGTTTATATCAATCAAGCTTGGGTACATACTAATATTTATATTCAAGATGAGAAGATTGTTGAAATATCCAGTGAGGTATTTCCAGCTCTTGAAGCTATTGATCTAAGAGGTCTAGAAATTCTTCCAGGTATTATTGATCCCCATGTTCATTTTGAACTCGATTTAGGGTGGATTAAATCAGTAGATAATTTTTACTCTGGAAGTGTAGCAGGAATCTTTGGTGGAATAACTTCTTATGTTGATTTTCTAGAGCCTGTCGATACAGTTGAAGGCTTAGAGAAGGCTTTTTTATCAAGAATGAGCTTAGCAAAGAAAAGTGTATCTGACTATCATTTTCACGCAACTATAAAAAATCCAAAGTGCAATCTTGAAGATTTCGTGATTAAAATGAAGTCACTAGGAATGCATACATTAAAGCTTTTTACAACCTATTCAGAATCGAATAGAAGAACTGATGATCAGCATATTATTGAACTATTAAAACTATCTAGAAAACATCATTTTCTAATTATGGCACATATTGAAAATGATGATTTAATTAAAATTGATCAAACATATACCTATAGGGAATTACCATTAAGTAGACAAACCATAGCTGAAACCAGTGAAGCTTTGAAGCTAGCAAAATTTGTATATGATACGATGGGTAATCTTTATATGGTACATCTTTCAAGTGGGCACACCCTTGCTGGTTTAATCGATCAATATAAGGATTTGATCAACAAAAAGTTTTTTATAGAAAGTTGTCCTCAGTATTTCACATTTACAAAAGATGTTCTTCAAACAGATAAAGGATATTTGTATACATTTGCTCCTCCACTTCGATCTCTTCGGGAAAAGGAGTTACTTTTTAAGCATGCTGAATACATTTATACCATCGGAACAGATCATTGTGCATTTATGGAAAAGGATAAAAAGAAGAGATACTTAAATGATATTCCTTTAGGTATTGGTGGAATTGAGCATTCATTATCCATCATGAGACATCATTTAGGAGATCAAGCAATTGATAAGATGACACTTCATGTTGCACAAACTCAAGGGTTAAGAAAAAAAGGAAAAATCGAAATTGGCTATGATGCAGACTTTGCAATCTTTAGACCAATGCCAAACGAAAAAATGTATGGTAACCATGGAACTTGTGATTACTCGGTTTATGAGGGATTGCATGGTTCTGGTAAAGTTGTTTCTACAATCATTAGAGGGAAATTTGTTCTAAAAAATGGTGAATTATTAGGTGGCGAAGGTCAATGGATTGAGGGAAGTGATTTCAATGTCTAAAGCGATTATCAATACCAAAATATACGATTTTAATCAATTTATCCAAAATGGTTATGTCATTTTTGATGGAAAGATTCTTGAAGTTGGAGAAATGTCACAGTTTAAAGACCAGGACTACGAAATCATCGACGGGAAAGATTTTTTAACGATGCCATCCTTAGTTTCTGCTCATACACATATTTATTCTACATTTGCTAGAGGGATGAGTGTTCATTTTGATCCAAAAAACTTCCAAGATATATTAGATCAGCTTTGGTGGAAACTCGATCGTAGACTAGATAATCAAATGACCTACTATTCAGGAATTGTAAGTGCAGTAGATTTTATGAAAAATGGTGTGACTACAATTATTGATCACCATGCAAGTGGTGTCGACATCACCTATTCACTTGAATCACTTAAAAAAGCATTAGTCAATGATGCTGGTCTTCGTGGAGCATTCGCATTTGAAGTTAGTGACCGGTTTCCTATCGAAGAATCAATTGAGGAAAATAGAATTTTTTATGAAGAAAATCAAACTAAAAATGCTAGAGGATTATTTGGACTCCATGCAGGAATGAGTCTTTCTGAAGATACCTTAGTTCAGGTTAAAAAAGCAGTAGGAACTGCACCTATTCATATTCATGTTGCAGAAAGTGAATTGGATGAAGAAGACTCACTCAAAAAATACGGAGAACGTATCATAAATCGATTGAATCGCCATGGACTAATCAATCCTGGCAGCATAATTGCACATGCAATCTATGTCGATGACGATGAATTGAAAATACTAAAGGAGAATAATGCTAGTATCGTTGTTAATTTTTCTTCGAACATGAATAACTCAGTAGGAATACCTAACTTAAATAAATTTAGAAAGCATGGGATTCAAGTCATTATTGGTAATGATGGTATATCTTCATCCATGACTACTGAATATCTTGCTTTATATTATGCAACACATTTACTTGATCAAAAACCACAGCTCTTTGGTTTAAATGAACTTAAACAGATGATAGAGGACACCTATCAATATGCAAACGATCTATTTAAAATCAAAGTTGGAAGAATCAAGAAAGGCTATGATGCAGATTTATTAATGATTCCTTATATTGAGCCCACTCCTATGAATCAAGATAATGCATTTGGGCATCTTTTCTTTGGATTATTCAATAGTTTTAAACCAACCAATGTCTTTGTCAATGGCTTATATGTCGTTGAAAACTATATGGTAAATCCTTATTTAACTACACTTTATAAGGAAGCAAAAGATGAAGCCAAGAAGCTATGGAACAAAATAAACGAGGTAGAAAAATGAACCTAAAAACAGAATTTGATGGATTAAAATTGAAAAACCCCCTAATGCCTGCAGCAGGACCTCTTGTTGGAGATACTGAGAAGCTAATCTTTATGAAGGATGCAGGATGTGGTGCAGTTGTTACAAAAACAATATCAACACATGATGCACATATTCCAAAGCCTTGTATCTATGCAGGTAAGGATTATGTTATGAATAGTGAACTTTGGAGTGAATATCCAAAGGAAAAATGGATAGAGGAGTTCTTACCTGAATTTGTAAGTGTTAAAGATTCACCTCTGATTATATCTGTTGGATATACAAAAGAAGATATGGAAATACTCATTCCATTACTCGATCCATTTGCTGATGCATTTGAGGTATCCACACATTATGTCGGTACAGATTTATCAGTCATCAGAGAAACAGTAAAAACAATTAGAAAACATACAAAAAAGCCATTTTATATGAAGATTAGTCCTCATATTTCAAATCCTGCAGGATTTGCAAAGATCATTAAGGAAAATGGAGCAAACGGTATTGTAGCAATCAATTCTCTTGGACCAACGATGAAAATTGATATCACAAGTCGTTCTATTTTATATGGTAATGAATCCGGTTTTGTGTGGACAAGCGGACCAGTTATTAAAAATCTAGCACTAGCAACGGTTTATTCAATCAAAAAAGCTGAACCTAGTCTAACTGTCATCGGTGTTGGTGGAATTGAAACAGCTGACGATGTGATTGAATTCCTACTTGCAGGAGCTAGTGGTGTGCAAATGCTATCTGCTGCATTACTCAAAGGGAAACAATTGTATGAAAAAATTATTACTGATCTTCCAAAAAGATTAGCATTTTATGGTTTTTCTAGTGTAGAAGAGGTGATTGAAACATCTTTATCGAATCATGTTTTATATAAGAGAAGCTTACCTCAATTGATTGAAGAGAAGTGTGTGAAATGTGATCTATGCGTTAAAATTTGTCCATATTTCGCAATTGAGATGAAAGAAATCATAACCTTTAATGAAGAGAAGTGTTTTGAATGTGGTTTATGTGTCGTCAAATGCCCGACACACGCAATTGTTATGGAATAGGATGTGAATACATGCCAGATATCTCAAAGTCAGTACCTAAGGTTGATCATGAAGAAAAAGCCTCAGGAAAATCAGTATTCGTTTCTGATATCAAAATGGATGGAATGCTCTACGCTAAAACTGTAAGAAGTATTCATCCAAAAGCGAAACTAATCAAAATCACTATACCGGAACTTCCTTCTGGCTATTTTGTTGTAGATTATAAGGATGTTCCCAAGGAAAACTATGTAAAAATGATTTTTGAAGACTGGAAGGTTTTTGCAGAGAATGAAGTTCATTATATTGGTGAACCGATTTTACTTGTTATTGGAAAAAATCGAGAAAAAATAGATGAGATCATTCAAAAAATAAAAATTGAGTATAAAGTTTTGAAGCCTTTGTTTGAATATAAGAAAAGTTTGATTCATAAAGCATTTCAAAAAGGAAATGTTAAGGATGTCTTTAGAAAAAAATATAAAACCATTGAATATGAGTATTCAACTGGTTATCAGGAACAAGCTTATATTGAGCCACAAGGCTTTATTTGCTATCCAGAGGAAAATGGTAAGATTACTCTAATCGGATCGATTCAGTGCCCTTATTATGTCCATAAGGCTGTAGCAAACACATTAGGCTGTGATGATGGACAAGTTCGTGTGATTCAACCTTCTGTTGGTGGAGCATTTGGAGGGAAAGAAGAATATCCATCATTACTTGCTTGTCAACTTGCTGTTGCAGTCCATAAAATAGGAAAACCAATCAAAATGATTTTAGAAAGAGAAGAAGACATGCTTGTGACTACAAAAAGACATCCTTCAAAAATCAAATTGATGGCATCTATAGATGAAAACCATCAGGTACTTGGGATAAAGGCTCATGTATCCTTAGATAGTGGTGCAGCAATTGGATTATCTGGAGTTGTACTATCTAGAGCTATGATTGCTGTAACTTCAGCTTATACCATCGAAAACCTATCCGTTACAGGGGATGTCTATTTTACAAATACTGTCCCAACCGGTGCATTTAGAGGATTTGGTGCTCCTCAAATGATTTTTGCTATTGAGATGTTTATGAATCATATCGCAAAAGAGCTTGATATCGATCCATTTGAATTCAGAATGAAGCATTTAGCCAAGCAAAACGATCTAACTTCGACAAGTGGTCTATTTAGAGACCCAATTATCATGAAGGATATGATTGATAAAGCAGTCAATGAATCCAATTATCATGAGAAAACAATGAAATATAAGGATCCACTCGTCTATAAAGGAATAGGAATGAGTTGGTTTCTTCATGGTTGTGGATTTACAGGTAGTGGAGAATCTAAGCATATCAATGCAAAGGTTAAATTATTAAAAGATTCTGCGAATCATGTATTTATATTAGTTGCTGCAGTCGATATGGGACAAGGTGTTAAAACAACACTTAAAAAAATTGTGGTTGAAACTCTAGAAGTTCCCTATGAAAGTGTAACATTTGATAATCCAGATACGGATTTCATTGTAGATTCTGGACCAACAGTCGCATCTAGAACAACAATGATTGTCGGAGGTCTTTTAGCAAGAGCAGCTAAAAAAATGAAAGACTCTTGGGTAGATCAACAAGAAATCGAGATTATCGAAACCTATGAACAGCCTACCTATATCAAGTGGGATGAAGAAACACTAAAAGGAGATGCATATCCAGCCTATTCATGGGGTGTTAATATTGTTGAAGTCGAGGTTTCCCCAATTACTTATCAGGTAACACCAATTGGTATTTGGAGTGTCTATGATGTTG
>JAHIRQ010000152.1 GCA_018818645.1 Bacillota bacterium | reverse complement strand
TTTACTTATCTCTTGAGACGTAAGATCCATCATTTGTATTAACAATAATCTTTTCGCCTTCTTCAATAAACATAGGAACCTTAACTAACAAACCGGTTTGCATAATAGCATCCTTCATTGCGTTTGTCTTGGTATCTCCCTTAACTCCTGGTACTGTTTCTCTAACTTCTAATACAACTTTATCTGGTAGAGACACACCTAGGATTTCAGTATTGTTATAAAACATAACTTCTACTGACATACCTTCAAAGATATAGTTTAATTCTCTTTCAACTTGAACAAATGGAATTTCTATTTGTTCATAGGTTTCATTGTTCATGAAAATGTAAGTGTCATTTTCTGTGTAAAGGTATTGCATCATGATCTTATCAATTTGTGCACGTTCAACTTTTGTTCCTGCATTGAATGTATAATCTGTTACTGAACCAGTTCTAAGATTTCTAAGCTTTGTTCTAACGAACGCTGCACCTTTACCTGGTTTAACGTGCATGAACTCGATGACTGAATATAGGTTACCTTCATGTACGATGGTTTGACCTGTTTTAAATTCGTTTGTACTTATCATTATTATTAACTCCCTTGTTGGTTTTTTGCCGTTTTAATTATACATGATTAAAATCATATAAACAATAAAATTGAGTGTTTTCAAATAAAAAAAGGCGAATAACTTGTATTATTCACCTAAATTGAGAAGATATGCAATCGCTTCGATATAGCTATCTAGCTTTTTACCCATAAAGCGTTTATCGACAACATCTGTCATATAATCGATTTTTCTAAATGGTTCTCTATGCTCGATATCAGATAAATGTACTTCAACCTTAGGGATTCTAATGATATCTAATGCATCACGAATCGCGATGGATGTATGCGTAAATGCACCAGGGTTTATCATTAAAGCATCATAGGGTTCTTCCATAGAATTTTGAATGACTTCAATGATTTCACCTTCATAATTGGATTGATAGAATGTGAATTCTACATCTGGAAACTCAGAGGATATTTGATCATAGAGTTCATCTAGAGTCATTTTTCCATATATCTCTGGATTTCTTTTTCCTAACATATTTAAATTGGGTCCATGAATAACGAGTATGTTCATTGGTTAACCTCATTTTTAATGTAATTCAAGATGACCTTAACGGTTTGCTCAACATCATAGTTATTTGAAACGACTGCATCAGCGAAATCCTGATACTTAAAGTATCTTTCATCAAAGAGTTGTTCTAAAGTCTTTGTTTTTAGAAGTGGACGATGATAATCGGTTTCTAGTCGTTCTTTAATGACATCTAAATCGGTATCTAGGTAAAACTTGATACCATCCATGAGCTCTTTATTTTCTTTTTTGGTTACAATCCCACCACCACAAGCGACTACCACTAAATCAGCAGGGACCTTTTTTAAAGCATCTGTTTCTAGCTCTCTAAATTTTGATTCACCATATTTCTCAAAGATTTCTTCAATAAACATATGTGCATCTCGCTCGATTAGACCATCTAAATCAACATAGGTATAGCCTAAAGCCTTTGCTAGATTTCTAGCAATGGTTGTTTTTCCAGATCCTGGCATTCCAATTAAATATATTTTCATAGCTTTTCCTCCTTTAAAAAGGATTTAATAATTTCATATGCATCTTCATCTAATGTCTTCGATAATGCATCTAGAATAACTGGGTTCATTTGATTCTTAAAGAATGTCTTTTGTTTTTTAGCAAGCTTTTTTGAAACACTAATGATTTCAGCTTTCGCTTCATCTAATGTCATTTTACCATCTAAATAATGATTCAGTTCTCTATATCCGATTGCATTGACTTGAATTCCTTCTTGATCAAGTGCTTCTACCTCTTCAATAAAGCCTTCCATAATCTGTTTATCTAATCTTAACTTTAATTTTTCTTCTAGTACACTACGGTCTAAATCTAGATAAATAATCAAAGGATTATATAAAAGAATATCTTTTTTAATCTTCTCGGATCGAAGCTCTCCTAATAAGGCTTGCTCGAGTGCGCGAAGAACTCTTCTTCTATTGTTCATATCGATTTTAATATTTGGATCATATTGAAGCAGTAATGTATATAGCTCTTCATTGGTATAGCTAGAATAGCTTAAATCAAAGGCTTCGTCTCTACCCTTTTCAATAAACTCATATTGATATAAGGCTGCTTTAATATATAAGCCAGTTCCACCGACAATCATCGGAATTTGAATAGTATCAAGCTTATCTCGAACATCTTTTTGAAAGTTGAATACAGAATATTTTTCTGTGGGTTCTTTGATATCAAAAAGATGATGGATTATTCCTTCTTTTTCACTTTCCTTGATTTTTGCAGATCCTATATCCAATCTTTTATAGATTTGAACAGAATCACCATTGATGATTTCTGCATTAAATCTTTTAGCGAGCTTGACTGATAATCTGGTTTTACCTGATCCTGTCGGTCCAACAATAACGATCACTTTCTTCATTTAAAGCACCCGCTTAAACATGCGTTCTATATCGTGATGAGATAGCTTAATCAAGGTTGGTCTTCCATGTGGACAAGTGTATGGATTCTCACAAGTCTTTAGTTTTTTTAAAAGTGCTTGAATCTCTAGCAAAGATAGGGACTTATTTGCTTTAATTGCACCCTTGCAGCTCATATCCTTAGCTAAAGCATCTCTTAATATTGCTAAATCGATCTTGTTTTTTTCTTCTAGCATTGAAATCATTTGCTCAATCGCGATTTCAATTTCACTATCGAGCAGCCATACTGGAAGTGCAATCAATTCTAAATTCGAATCAAATGAAAAGCCAAATGAACTGAGTTCAGCTAAATGATTCTCTATCATTTCTTTATCTGCTTTTGTCAAAGATAAGTCCTTTGAAATGAATAGATTTTTTACTGCTGGATTTGGTTTAGCAAGGGATGAAAAGTAGTGCTCATAGCGAATTCTTTCAGCAGCTGCATGCTGATCCATTAAATATAGACCCTCTTCATTTTGAAAGAGTATATAGGTTCCTGAAAATACACCTACATAATCCATATCTGGGATTTTTGGTAAACCCATTTCGTTTCTTTCTTTGAATATCAGGTGATTCTCTTCAATATGTGTTTCCCCAAAAAGCATTGCTTGTGGCGTATAGGTTTCTGCTTCACCCTTTTGAATGACCTTGATATTTTCAGGAATCGGATGCGTTTTCTTTAGTAATGCTTCTTTAACAAATGTTTCAATGTGATAGGCAAGAATCGATTCATTCACGAACTTCACTTCGTATTTTTGAGGGTGAACATTCACATCCAATAGACTCGAATCCATCTCTAAATGGATCAGTGCAATTGGATATTTGCCAACCATCATAAAGCTATGATAGCCATCAATCACTGCTTGAACAAGCTGATAATTTCTAATATATCTTCCATTGACAAAAATAGAAATATCTTTTTTTCTAGATCTTGAAATCGATGGTGATAATAAATATCCAGTGATTTTAATTTTCTGGATCGTTTCCTTAAATTCAGTTAAGCCAACTGTCATCTTGGCTCCATATATAGAATCAATTAAACTATAGAAATCGTTATTTCCGTATGTTTTCTTAATCATCTTTTCATCGATGGTTAAACTCATTCTAATTTGTGGATTGGCCAATGCCAATCGATCAAAAATATCAATAATTGCGTAGCGTTCAGCAACTTCAGATTTGATATATTTAAATCTTGCTGGTGTATTATAAAATAAATCACTTACCTCTACAGCAGTCCCTCTATTTAAGGTAGCACTACCTTCACTTTCCAAATGGCCTCCATGATAAGTCACTTGAATACCCTCTTGACCTTCTTGTCTTGTTTTCAAGGTGACCTTAGAAACGGATGCAATCGCTGCGAGTGCTTCACCTCTAAAGCCTAGGGTGTTGATATGAGATAAATCACTTTCATCCTTAATTTTTGAGGTCGCATGTCGATCAAATGCCAAATGTGCATCTAAAAAATCCATTCCAGAACCATTGTCTGTAACGATGATTGATTTCATACCCATTTCTAGTACTTCAATTGAGATTTGAGTTGAACCTGCATCGATTGAATTTTCGATAAGCTCCTTTAAGACAGATGCCGGACGGTCAACGACCTCACCGGCAGCAATCATATTGGCGAGCTTAGGATCCATGCGTTTAATAATAGACATTATAATCCTCTATTTCTTGGGTTTAATGATTTGCTGGTAATGCTTTAATAAGAGTAATGCATCAATTGGCGTCATTTGATCGGTATTGATTTTTTCAAGTTCTTCTAAGACTGAAAGCTTTTCAGATTCAATGATTGAGGTTGATTCTTCTTCAAACTTCTCATAATTGAATAAATCTAGAACGACCTTATTTTCCTTTTGTTCAAGCTTATTTAATATCTCTTTGCTTCGTTTAATCAATGCCTTAGGAAGATGAGCTAGATTAGCGACCTGTATACCATAAGATTTATCTGTCGTCCCTTTTTCAACATGATGCAAGAAAACCATCGTATCATGTTCTTCCTTTGCCTTCACACAAAGATTCGTAAGTCTAGATAGACTTGATTCTAAAACAGTTAATTCATGATAGTGTGTTGAAAAAAATGTTTGAGCCTTGATTTTCTCATGAATGTATTCAATCATTCCTTGAGCAAGTGCCATTCCATCATAGGTAGCAGTTCCTCTACCGATTTCATCAAATAGAATTAAACTTTGATCAGTAGCCTTGGTTAATGCTTCATTGGATTCAACCATTTCAACCATAAAAGTAGACTTCCCTCCACTTAAATCGTCAGAGGATCCAATTCTAGTATAAATCGCATCATAAAGAGGAAGATGAGCGCTATCTGCTGGTACAAATGAACCCATTTGAGCCATATAAACAATGACTGCAAACATACGCATATAAGTCGATTTCCCACTCATATTCGGTCCGGTGATTAAAAATATTTCCCCTTCATTCATAATGACATCATTGGCAACAAACTTGGTAAATCTTTCAACAACAGGATGTCTTCCTTGAATCACTTCAACTTGTCTTCCATGATGTAAAATAGGGCGTTTAAAATTATATTTTTCAGAAACGACTGCAAGACTTAAGTAAACATCGATTTCTGCAACCTTCGTAGAAAGTTCTTGCAAGGAGAAGGTAAATTCTTCAGCGTAATCTCTGATTTCTTTAAATAGTTCATATTCTAAGGACATGCTTTTATCCTTAGCATGAAGAAGATCGTCTTCTTTTTCTTTTAATAGTGGTGTAATAAATCGTTCACTATTGGCGAGTGTTTGTTTCCGGTCGTATCCAAACTCTTCCTTAACAAGGAGTGAGTTTCCCTTGGATACCTCGATAAAATAACCAAATACACGATTATAGCCTACTCGTAAATTCTTAATCCCTGTTCTTTCACGTTCCTTAACTTCAAATTCTGTTAACCATTCTTGTCCATGAAGAGCAATATCTCTTAATTCATCAAGCTTCTCATTGAATCCTTTCTTAATGATTCCACCATCCTTTAAGGTAATTGGTGGTTCATTTTGAATAGATTTTTCTAGGAAATTAAAAAGGTCATGATGATCATCCATAGTCTTTAGAATTTGATCGAGCTTAGGACTTTTATATAAAGATAGTGCTTCCTTTAAATCAGGAATTTGTTTTAGGGTTTCCTTTAGCTGATATAAATCTCTAGCATTGACAGTATTAAATGAGATTCTTCCCACAATACGGTTAATATCATAAATGTACTTTAAATGATCTAAAACACGTTCTCTAGGCTGATAAGGAGTTAAAGCTTCTATCATATCATAACGTTCATTTAAAGCATTCATATCGTTTAATGGGTGGTTAGCGATTGATTTTAACATACGTGAACCCATTGCTGTTTGACATTCATTTAACCAATATAAAAGTGTGGTTTGACTGTTATTAACCAGTGATTCATCGATTTCTAAATGCTTTTTCACTCGATAATCTAGATGCATATGTCCAACGCGTTGCACGACCTTAAAGGGCATTAAATGGTGGATCATTTGTTTTTGGGTATTGACTAAATAATTGAGTAAATGAGATGCTGCTCTTTTTTGTTCTCGTTCTAAATGATTTAAATATTTTTGTTCAATGATTTGAAATTGGTCAGATATCGATACAAGTCTTTCGTTATCCTTTAATAGTGCAATAAAAGATTCATCAAAATGAGGAGGTAAAACAACCTCTCTAATATCTAGGCTTAAAATCAAATCTAAAACATTTTTCTTCTCTAAAGAATCTGTAATGAATGATTCTCCAGTTGAGATATCGACATAGGTTAAGGCATATCCTTTTTCTGTAAGCAGGATACTTCCAATAAAATTATTCGATTGAGCATCTAGGATTCCATCATCTAAAACAGTACCAGGGGTGATTAAACGAATCACTTCTCGCTTCACCAATCCCTTACCTGCTTCAGTGACTTGTTCAACGATTGCAATTTTAAATCCCTTTTCAATGAGCTTTTGAACATAGGGTTTAACAGCGTGATAAGGGACTCCACACATTGGAACCTTAGCACCTGCATCTCTTGATGTTAAAGCGATTTCTAATACCTTTGATGCCAAAATGGCATCATCGAAAAACATTTCATAGAAATCCCCTAATCTAAAAAAGACTATCGCATCTGCGTAGTCTTCTTTAATTTCAAGGTATTGTTGCATCATTGGGGTGTATTTTTGTTTATCCATGGTTGACCCCCTAATTTCTTATATTAAAACGTATTATTGATAAATTCATGAATGTGTTGTACAACACCCTTACCACCGATCTGGAATAGACCATTGATCCATGCGTCTGCATCTCTTAAGAATTGGACTTGGATGAAATAGGATGCTACTGAATAAACCACAGTAACGATAACTATAATAGAAGCAGCAATCAAAATGAACTTAAGCAAGAATAATCCGAGTTTCTTTAATATAATCGCTTCTTTTGGTGGAAGATCATCGTCATCATCATCCTTATTGGTTCCAATAGATGATTGAGCTTTTCTTTCTTCAACAAATCTTTCTCTTGCATCTGCTTCATCAGCTTTGACGAGCTTCTTTAATTGCTTTGGATTCCCATGAAATTCAGCAGTATTTAATACAAGTGGTTCAGATGCAGAACCTGCTTTAGGTATAACATCCTTTTCTTGAACTTGTAATTGATTATCAATCACTGCTTTTTCAACTGCTTGTCTAAGCATCTTAATTTCATGAACTAGTTCACCTAAATCAAATGGAGCTGCAGCATACTGAACTGGTTGTACTTCTCTTTGAACTGGCTTAAATGTTTCTTCAATTTGAGTTGGTACTTCTTCAATGGGTTCATCGATTTGAGCTTCTTCTTGAACTTCTTCAGTAGGTTCCTCAGGTTTATCTTCTTCATCGAGTTCAACAACGGTTGGTATAACTTTTTTAGGTTCTTCTTCGACATGCTTTGCAACTTCTTCAACTTCTTTTTCATAAACCTTTGGTGAATCAGGTACGAAGTATGCTTCTTTAGTTTCACTAGCATTGGCTAGAATATATTCAATGATTTCTTCTTTTTTTAGTTCGGTAGATGCTTTGATATCATGGTCGATAGCAAAACGTTGCATGATTAAAACAGACATACCTCTGACTTGTGTTTCAAGTTGTTCTGTATGTTGTCCACGTTCTTTCAATTCGTGAATAATGATATCTGCAAGTTCAGTCTTCTTTAAACGTCTTGGGACATCAACATCATATTTAGCTCCAAGATCTCTAATTTCATGTAATGTAGAACTCTTAAATAACACTGGTCTGAATTTAGCAGGTGCTAGCCCATCAATACGACCATAGCTATCAAAGAATAGATCTTTTATATCACGATTGAAAGTCTTCATGCTTGGTAATTGAAGACCATTTGCTCTCACATGAGCAAGTGAAGAATCTAGAACTCTCTTTAAATCTTTAGCTGGAACCTTTTTATCGTTCATATAAGATAATAAGTCTGTCCAGAATTCTTCTAGAAAGTCACGATCTAATTTTGGGTCATCGAAAAATATCAATAGATTTTCTAATTGAGTTTCTGTGAATTCAGTAAACCATGATAAACGGTAGTTCAATTCATCCGCTAATGTTAGCCTTGATTTTCTAGTTTCAATAACCTTTTCTCTTAAGACCTCTCTTAAGACGAAAATTCTGAGTTCTCGTGGGATTGTTAACCCAAGTTCTTCGAAGAAAGTTTTAATGTAATTTGCTGGTAAATAGATAATCGTCTTCAATAAATCTTCGATCTTATACTCTTTAGTTCCTACCAAAATCATACTCTCTCTTGTTAATCTTGCCATAGTAAACCTCCAACATAACTCTTTGTATTTATAATACAACGAATTTATATTTATTACAAGTTATTTCACCTAATTTAAAGGAAAATGGCCTAGATTAGACCATTATCATTTAAAATCCTTTTCGATACCATCTTCGATGATATTGATGACCGTTTGAAGAACCTCATTGATGTCGCTTTGTAAAGCCAAATAATCTGACATGAGAGGATAGCTTTCAATCACTTCTAA
>JAHIRQ010000151.1 GCA_018818645.1 Bacillota bacterium | reverse complement strand
GATTCTCCGTATAAAGTTACTTTAAATAATGTCCCATAGCTATTCATGATAGATAACTTCCTTCAATTCTTCGACAAGTCGATCGGTGATGTCGATTTTTCTATCAAACCATATTTCTTCACTCTTAATTGCTTGGATGATAAGCATGTATAATCCGCTAATACCCTGTTTTGAATCTTGCATGATTTTTGTTACCAGAGGATTATAGATTAAATCAATTACGATTTGATTTTCTACGTAAACCTTACTCAATACAGATTCTTCCACATTAGGAAAAGTTCCTATTGGAGTTGCTTGAACATAAATGTCTACTTTAAATGGATCAATTTTCTGATAGGATGTGACATGTTGAAATAGCGGATCTATATCATTGGTTTGTCTTGAAACCACCGTTACTTTCGCGCCTAAATCAGATAACACGATATAGGCTGCTTTTGCTGCGCCACCAGCACCAAGTAAATAAACATTTTTGTCCTTAACGTTCACTCGGTTACGACTGATTAACCCTAAGAATCCATCATAGTCAGTATTATCTCCAACAACTTTTCCGTTTTTCACATAGACTGTGTTGACAGCACGAATACGAGAAGCTTTTGGAGTTAAAATATCCACATATTTCATAATGGTTTGTTTATAAGGGATTGTCACATTAAATCCCTTAAAAACACCATTTCTTAAATGCTTGAACAAATGTGAAATATCAGATTCTTCAATATCAAAAAGATCATATTTAACATCAATCCCTAATTTTTTAGCCATAAACGTATGGATTTGAGGGGATTTTGAGAACTTGATATTTTTACCGATTAATCCATATCTTTCGCTCATTTTTGGTACTCCTTGGATAGCTTCATGATTTCTTTAATAAAGGCTTCGTAGTAAGGCCATAATGATTCATCATCAAGCTCATTTCTTCTACTTTCCAATACTTCTTTTTCACGACTTTGATCCAATATTTGAAGTTGGTTTTTCTTTTTATATTCACCAACCATATAGGAGAGTTCCATTCTTTTTTTAAATAGCTCCATCATTTCATGATCGACTGCATCAATCACTTTTCTAAGTTCTTCAAGATTCATTGATTTGCCCTCCTAGTTCCTTATAAATTTCAAAAAAATTCGGATAAGACTTACTGACAACTTCAGCATGATTGATGGTGATAGGACCATCTGCACGAATTGCAGCAATCGCGATTGCCATCGCGATTCGATGATCACCAAATGAGTCTAGTTCTACATTGCCCTTGAAGGACTTTTGACCATGGATAATGGCTTCATCACCGTTTATTTCCATATGCACACCAAGTCTTGTTAAAACCTGATACATCGCATCTAATCTATCAGATTCCTTCATTCTTAATCTATTACATCCAACAAATTTTGTCTCGCCTTCGCTCAAGCCTGCAAGTACCATCAATATCGGACCTAGGTCAGGTATTTGAGATAAATCAATATTGACTCCATAAGTTGTACTAGGCTCGATTTTATATATTCTTTCCTTGTCAATATATTCAATCTCACCGTGCATATCCTTAATGATATCGATAATTTTTGAATCCCCTTGTTTACTAATTGGATTCAAACTTTTTAGAATCATTTCATCGCCAATCAGTCCAGCAACCATCCAAAAGGCTGCCTGAGAAAAATCTCCTTCGACTGTCACTTCCTTTGGTATATAAGATTGTCCACCTTTGATGTAGAAATATTGATCAACTGATAGTATGTGTATCCCAAACATCTTTAAAACATCTAGCGTTAAATCGATATATCCTTTAGATTCAATTGGGGTAGTCATTTCAATAACAGAATCTTTTTTTAGTAAGGGTAGGGCAAATAGCATTCCCGTTAAGAACTGAGAACTCACATCTCCACGCATCTGATAAAATCCTGGTTTGATTGGTCCTTTAACGGTGAGTGGAAGATTTGATGCTTCACTATCTAATTTATAATATAAGTGCTTTTGTTTAAAGATATCAAAATATACATCTAAGGGACGAAGGGGTAATCGACCTTGTCCTAAAAATCTTACTTCTTCTCTTAAAAGCATAGCGATTGGAATCATAAATCTTAAAGTTGATCCCGACTCATTACAGTCTATTTCATGATGATAGAGTTTGAGTTCATTTCCAATAACTTTGTTATGATCAAATGTAACACCTAGAGCTGCTAACGCATTTTTTGTTGCAGTTAAATCATCAGAATCTAATACATTTTTGATAACACTAGTTCCTTTAGCTAAACCTGCAGCAATGATATATCTGTGTGATAATGATTTTGAAGACACCACCTGAAGTGTACCTTTAAGTCTTGTTGGTTGGATGGTTATCTTCATAGTATATCTGATTCCTTTAATTTAACGATTTTGACGTCACCTGGTTTGGTGACAATAATGAAACGAAGTCCATCAGCAAGATTCTTTTTATCATGAACGATTTCATCTCTATAGTCATCCATTTGAAGGAGTGGTTCCTGAATCAGACCACGACTTTTTAAAAGTGTTTTGACTTCTTGATATAGTTCTTCCTTAGTATCTCCAATTTGAATACCTATTTGAAGCGCAATTAACATTCCGTAGCTAATTGCTTCACCATGTAGATAAGTTTCATATTGATGTTTCTTTTCAATGGCATGCCCAAAGGTATGCCCAAAGTTTAAATACATTCTTTCCTTCTTATCGTAGGGATCGAGTAATACCACATTTCTTTTGACTTGAATTGCTTCTGAGATTTCGACTTCAGTAACAGTATCATGTTCTAGTAAATATGTATAGAGTTTCTTATCTCCAATTAAACCAGCTTTAATCATTTCTGCCAGTCCATTGGCATACTCTCTTTTGGATAGTGTTTTTAGAAAACTAGGGTCTATTAAGACAAATTTAGGATCATAAAATGAACCTATTAGATTTTTACCTTCCTTTAAATCAATACCTACTTTTCCACCAATACTGCTATCGACTTGAGCGAGTAGTGTAGTTGGTATTTGAACATAAGAAATTCCACGGTACAAAGTCGATGCGATAAATCCTGTCAAGTCTCCAATAACTCCTCCACCAAAAGCTAGAATTAAGTGGTTTCTTTTAATTCCTTTTTCAATTAAAGTTTTGATTGCTTGTTGATAGACTTCAAGTGATTTGGTTTTTTCACCTGGAGGTAGGACTACAAAGGATAATCGATATCCAACCAACGCCTCGATTAACTTAGTTTTATATAAATCAAAGACATTTTGGTCGGTCACGACAAAAAGTTCATCAAATTCATAAACTTCTTTGATGTGTTTTGCAAAGTGAGATAAACCACCTTCTTCGATAAGAATTTCGTAATTCTGCATTTTAAGAAATGTCAAAGGATTTCCTCTTTTCTTTGGCTTCCTTTAGGTAATTCATTAACCGTTCTTTATCATCGTCTAGGATTAGCTCTTTGATATAAACAAGTTCTGTCATAAATTCATTAATTTTAGT
>JAHIRQ010000150.1 GCA_018818645.1 Bacillota bacterium | reverse complement strand
GCATATATGCTCCACAACCAACAATTGCTATTTTCTTTCTTCTATAAAAATAACCATCACATGTCGCGCACATTGAAATACCTTTTCCACGATACTTAACAAATCCAGGTCTAGTTAGCGTTTGTCTAGTCTTACCAGTTGCTAGAAGAACTGATTGAGCTTCGTAGGTATGATTTGCAGTAATTACTTCAAAATGGTTTTCTACGAGCTTCAATGAAATCACAGAATCCGTAACGACTTGAATCCCTAAACGCTTTGCTTGTTCAATTCCGTTTTTAATTAAATCTTTTCCAGGAATAGGCTCTGCAAGCCCATAAAAATTTTCAACTAAATCGGTATATCCCTCTAATGCTCCTAAATCCTTACCAATCAAAAGAGGCTCAATACCTGCTCTTTTTAAATAGATAGCGGCACTTGCTCCCGCTGGTCCATAGCCTATAATGATTACTTTTTTCATAGATCTAATAATTTCTTTAATGTTTCCTTTGATTGAACACCAATTGTTGATTGATGTACTTTACCATTTTTAAAAACGATTAATGTTGGAATACTCATAATCCCAAACTCATCTGCGATTTCATATTCTTCATCGACATCGAGCTTGCCAACCTTAGCCTTATCCTTAACATCTCCATCTAAATCCTCTAGAATAGGAGCAACTCTTTGGCATGGTCCACACCAGGATGCCCAAAACTCTACGAGAACAGGAACATTACTTTCTAAAACTTCTTTTTGAAAATTTTCTGTTGTAAAATTGATAACCATAATTTTCACCTCAATTGAATATCATACCCATTATAAATAAAATATTCCCAAAACGCTATCTTTTTACCCTATTATGTGAGGAATTAAGAAATGATAACGCTAATCACCCATCTTTCATCTAATTTTTTATTCTACCTCAATTATCACCATCTACCTTTAATATTAATATCATACATGATATAATGTTAAGGTACGAAATGTAGGTGAATTTGATGATTAAAGTAAGCAATTTAAGCTTTTCATATAACGCAAATGATGAAGCACTGAAGAATGTAAGTCTAGAGATACCCAAAGGTTCATGGGTATCTATTTTAGGTCATAATGGTTCTGGGAAATCAACATTATCTAAATGTCTTGTAGGGTTACTCACTCCGACACTTGGTGAAATTCATATAGGTGACATGCTATTAAATGATGATAACCTTCCCAAGATTAGAAGAATGATTGGTATCGTTTTTCAAAATCCTGATAATCAGTTTGTCGGTGTCACCGTCAAACACGATATCGCGTTTGGTTTAGAGAACCAATGTATTCCTCATGACAAAATGGCTGAGAAGATTCAGCATTATGCAGAATTGGTCGGTATGACCGAGTTTTTAGATAAGGAACCACATCAATTATCCGGTGGACAAAAACAAAGAGTAGCAATTGCTGGTGCACTTGCTATGGAACAAGATATTTTAATCCTTGATGAAGCAACCTCTATGCTCGATCCAGAGGGTACTGAAGAAATCGTTGGATTAATCAAAAGACTCAATAAAGAACTTGGAAAAACAATTATTACAATTACGCACGATTTATCGTTTGCTGCACAAAGTGATTATCTAATCGTCCTAAAAGATGGACAAATCATTTTAGAAGGAACTCCTAAAAAAGTTTTCGCAGAAGAAGATCTTCTTAAATCCTCTCATCTAGAGCTTCCTTTCGGACTCAGTCTTTATAATGAGCTTGCTAAGGATGAAAAGGTTGACAAGAAGGTACTGGAGGCGCTATGGGCATTCAATTCAGAAATGTAAGCTACGCATACAAGGGCCTTAAGGTCAATTATGATGCGATTCAAGATATAGATTTAACTATAGAGCCTAAGGGTGAATTTATTGCTATTGTCGGCCATACTGGATCTGGTAAATCAACGCTCGTTCAGCATATGAACGCTCTTTTATTGCCATCAAGTGGTGTCGTCACTGTATTTGGACAAAATCTTCCACCTAAGAAAAAAGAAAAGATAAACTTTTTAAGACAAAAGGTTGGTCTTGTTTTTCAATTTCCTGAATATCAACTATTTGAAGAAACAATCATTAAGGATATCATGTTTGGACCAAAGAACTTTAAGTCAACAGAAGCACAAGCCTTAGAAAAAGCAAAAAGAGCAGCAAGCATTGTAGGTATTGATGAATCGTTATACGAGCAATCACCATTTAGAATTAGTGGTGGTCAAATGAGAAGAGTCGCTGTTGCAGGGATTCTAGCGATGGAGCCTGAAATTCTTGTATTAGATGAACCAACTCGTGGACTTGATCCAAGAGGTAGAAGAGATTTAATGAAAATATTTGAAGGTATTCATAGCAAGGAAGATAAAACAATTATTTTAATTTCTCATGATATGGACCTTGTTTCTGAATATGCGAAGCGTGTCTTAGTCCTTGATGAGGGCAAGCTAATCTTTGATGGTACAAAGGAAGAGCTTTTTGAGCATCCAAACTTTTCTGATTTCCATCTAGACCTTCCTACACCTTTAAAGATTTTAAAGCATTTAGAGAAGAACCTTGGAATACCCTATATTCCTAAATATGATTTTCAAAGTTTACTTTCTTATTTAAAGGAGGTAGGCCATGAATAATATTACAATTGGTCAATATATACCTGGGAATTCCTGGTTACATCGATTAGACCCTAGAATTAAATTATTAGCTCTCGTGATTTTACTAGTTGGAACATTTATTATTCCGATTTCATCTGATCTTGTTCCTATTCTTACCATGGTTTTCATATTTGTTGGTGTGATCCTACTTACAGCTACATCTGGAGTTCCAGTTAGAAAAGTGATTAATGGACTACGTCCCATCGTATTTTTATTAACATTTACCTTTTTCATCCAATTGTTTTATGTTAATACCGGGACTTTACTTGCATCCTATGAAATGTATATCTCAGTAACGAGTATTTTAGCAATCATTTTATTTATCTTTTTCTACAACTGGTCAAAAAAATACATAAAAACTAGAATACTATATTTCTTCTTTGCAGTTATCATGATTTTCTTTTTACAAATCATACTACCCTACATCTCACTGACAAGCTATACCTTAAATATCTATGATGAGGGAATACTTCGTGCCGGGTTTATCTTCATTCGTATCACCAATGTCATCATCATGACATC
>JAHIRQ010000017.1 GCA_018818645.1 Bacillota bacterium | reverse complement strand
TCATATAAGATTCTCCTTTATTAAGTACTCTGCAATTTGAATTGCATTGGTTGCTGCACCTTTTCTAACATTGTCTGCAACTGCCCATAAATGAATACCATTTTCTGCACTTAAATCCTTTCTCAATCGACCAACATGAACCAAGTCATTCCCAACCACATCCTGAGGTGTTGGATAGTCACGACCTTCATAATAGACGATATCTTGATGTTGCTTAAAAGCTTCTATTAATTGATTCAAGTCAATTGGTTTTTCACATTCAACATTAATTGAAACACTATGTCCAACTGTTACTGGAATTCTAACACATGTCGCACTGACTTTCAAGTGACTAAGACCTAGTATTTTTCTAGTTTCATCCATCATCTTTTTTTCTTCCTTCGTATATCCATTGTCTAAAAAATCATCGATGTGCGGAAAGCAATTATCGAATATTTGTTTCTTATAAAATTCTGGTTCTTTGTTTTCATATCCGTTTTTTAAGTCCATTACACCCTTGTATCCAGAGCCTGATACTGCTTGATAGGTTGAGTATATGACTCTATTTACTGTAAATAGTTTATGAATCACATCCAGTGGAACCACCGATTGAATCGTAGAACAATTGGGATTCGCAATGATTAAATCATTCTTGGTAAGTACATGACTATTCACTTCTGGAACCACTAATTTAATATGATCCTTCATACGCCATGCCGAAGAATTATCAATAACAACAACACCATGACTAGCCGCTATTGGAGCGAATTTTAAACTGGTTTCTCCTCCAGCTGAGAATAACGCAATGTCAAATCCATTGTCAAATGAGTTTTCAGTAAGTTCTTCAACAACAAAATTCATACCATTAAAGGAGACAAGACTTCCAGCGGATCTTTTGGATGCAAAAAAAGTAATTTCTGATACTGGAAATTTTCTATCTTCTAAAACCTTGATGAATGTTTGACCAACCATACCGGTTGCTCCAACAACTGCCACTCTATATTTTTTATTCATGTATTTTGTATTCTCCTGTTGCTATTTTTACTGCTGGTCCTTCTAAGTAAATATCTTCTTTAACATAGACGTTTAGTTCTCCACCTGGAACTATACTTCTTACAACATCACGAACGAGTCCAAGTTGATTGGATACCACTGCACTTGCTGCAGTTCCAGTACCACAGGATAGTGTCCATCCTGCACCACGTTCAAAGGTTGTTACTTTTTGTGTGTTCGAATCGATAACTTCAATGAAATTTACATTGGTATGTTTAGGAAAAAAACTATTTTTTGATAATTCAGGACCAATTTTATCGATATTCATTTCTGAAGTCTTGTAGACTACAGTATGTAATGTTCCCATATTGATAGTATAAAACTTAATCATTTCCCCATGCATACTTAAAGCGTATTCTTCAAATACACGAATTGGAGTTGCTACATCTGGTTCTTCTAGACTAAAAACTGGTTTTCCTAAATTGATTTTGATTAACCCAGTTTTGATATTCTTTTCAACTTGGATAATTCCTGCTAAGGTTTCTACAGCGAATTTTGTTTCTTTAATCATGTTATTATCAAGTAGATATTCTACAAAGCAACGCATACCATTTCCACACATTGGAGCAATTGATCCATCGCTATTGTAATAATTGAACTTGATATCAGCTATTTTAGATTCACTAGGAAAAATGAGTCCATCTGCACCAATACCAAAATGACGATCACAAATACTTGACGCTAGTGATTCTGGATGACTTGGAACAAATGAAACCATCATAAAATCATTACCAGTTCCATGATATTTTTGAAATTCCATGTAAATTCTCCTTATAAACCAAATTTTTCAGATATAACTTCGACTGCCCTTTTCATTAACTTTTTATCAATCGTATAAGAAATACTAATCTCAGATGTCGTTACTAACATAAAATCTATTCCATTATCTGCTAAAAGCTTAAATAATTGTGCAGCAACACCAGATTGTGTTCTCATACCAGTACCCACAACAGATACTTTAACAACATTGATATTTTTAACAGCTTCAACATTTTGATATTGACTCATAATATGTTCAATAACTTCATCAACTGCTTCTAAATCATCAGCCCCTGCAGTAAAGGATAAATTAATAAAACCTATTTCTGTAGGTGTCTGGCTAATCATGTCCACATTGACTTCATTTTCTGCAAGTGCAATGAAAAGCTTTGCAATATCAGTTGCGTAGCTTGGATAATTTTTAATTGTCACCATCATGACCTTCTCACTGATGGATAAACCTGTTACACTTTTTTCTTCCACTTTGGTATACTCCTTAATTAAAGTTCCTTCAATTTCATGAATTGAAGATTGAACATAAATTGGCACTTGATAGCGATGTCCGATTTCAATCGATCTTGGCTCCATCACTTTGGCACCTAAAAATGCCATTTCTTTCATTTCTTCATAGCTTATGATATCCAATTTTTTAGCATTCGGATAAAGTCTTGGATCGACTCCATATATACCATCAACATCTGTATAGATTTCAGCAGAACATCCTAACTTAGCTGCAATAGCAACTGCAGTGGTATCTGAACCTCCACGACCAAGTGTTGTAATATCACCAGCATCATTTAACCCTTGAAATCCTGCAACAACTGCAATCTTTCCTTGATTTAAATGCTTTTCAATATTTGTTGTATCGATATCAAGAATTTTATTTTTAGTATGTAATCCGCCTGTTTTGATACCTGCTTGGAAACCGGTTAAAGCGACTGCTTCAAAATCATTTTCATTTAAAATCATGGTGAGTAGTGCGATTGAAACTTGTTCACCAGTTGAAATTAATAAATCAATTTCTCTTTTTGAAGGATACTTAGCTGCTTGTTTAGCCATTTCTAACAATTGATTGGTTGTTTTACCCATTGCAGAGACCACAACAACTACATTTTTAAATGTTTCCTTCTTTTTAATAATTCTTTTTGCTATTTTTTGCATTTTTTCGATGGTCTCAACTGATGAACCACCAAATTTCATTACAACCGAATTTTCCATTTTATTTTCCTAATCTTAAATCGTTTCTGATTAAATCTAGATAAGTCTCTCTCTTGACTACAACCTTTGATTTCCCATTAGATGCGAAAACAACTGCTGGCTTAAGTAGTCTATTATAATTTGAACTCATTGAATAGTGATATGCTCCAGTTGAATGAACAACTAAGATATCATTTTCCTTAGGAACTGGTAACATAATTTCTTTAATGATAATATCTCCTGATTCACAAGCTTTACCAGTCACAGTATAGTTCTTTTCTACGATATCATTTATTCTATTTCCTATTGTTGCATGATATTTTGCTTGATATAAAGCAGTTCTTAGGTGATCTGCCATGGAACCGTCAGTGAAGACAAAATTTTTTCCACCATATGTTTCTTTGGTACCACTAATTGTATAGAGTGTATAACCAGCTTCAGCAACGATTGCACGACCTGGTTCAATTAAAATCTTCGGTGTTTTGATATCTAACTCTTTGGATATTAAATCAATAGTTTCTAATAGCTGAGGTAAAAAAGACTCTAATACAAATGGTTTATCTTCTTTGGTATAGTGTGCGCCAAAGCCACCACCAAGATTCAATTCCTTAGTCTCAATACCAAGCTGCTTATAGACGTGTGCAATGTATTTTAAATTGGTAATCGCTAGTTCCTTAAATGAGTTTTCTTCAAATATTTGTGATCCGATATGGCTATGAAATCCAACAAATTCTAAGGAAGGATGTTGATGAATAGATTGAATTAAAAATAATGTCTTTGGATCAAAAATGCTCACACCAAATTTGGAATCATTTTTAGTTGTTCGAATATACTCATGTGTATGTGCATCAATACCAGGATTGATTCGTAGCATGATTCTTACCTTTTGATCTTTTTTTATGATAGATGATAGTCTATTGAGCTCATCGGCATTATCTAGAACTATCGTTTTAATTTGATACTCTAATGCAAGGCTCAACTCATCTATTGACTTGTTATTTCCATGAAAAAATATTTTAGATACTGGAAATCCAGCTGATATAGCAGTAAACAACTCACCACCAGAAACAACATCTAGTGATAAACCTTCTTCTTGAATCAATTCACACATAGCTATGTTTAAAAATGCTTTAGATGCATAAATGACTTCAGTTGCAACACGTTTATGCTTAAAACTAGTCATAAATGTTTGGCATTGTTTTCTTATTTTTGTTTCATCCATAACATAAAGAGGTGTCTGATAGTTCTTCACTAGTTCTAAAACATCAACACCACCAATTTTTAAATGATTGGGATGACTTAAATTCAAATTTTCACTCATAAAATCACATTCTCCTTTGGGATAAAAATAAAAACCACAGCAAAAGCCAGTGGTTCAATAGAACAATGCTTTCGCCCTTCTACGATAAAGCGCAATCCTTTTGAGTTGGGCAACCCAATGGAACAGTCATATATTTATTCAATATATGCCCAGCATAATTTCAATGCTTCGGCGTCACTCCCTTTCCCTTTTGGGTACTATTGATTTGACGCAGCCTCTTTATTCGTAGTGATTTAATTACGTGAAAAGTTTATCACATTCATTTTGAAATGTCTACACAAATGTAAAAAATTTTCATTTTGCTTACATGATTTTGAATATGGTTTAAAAATACCGATGACTCATTTCGTTTGAATCACTTCAGTGGTATAATAAAAGGTAGCAAACTAATGAAATAAGATGGTGAATCCTATGAATAGCAATGACCATATCAATAACAATATGAAAAAATTCAATAAGTTAGAAAAAAAAGATACGAAAAATTCTTTTCGTTTTTATGCACAACAAGTATCTCATACTGGTTTTTGGTATTTAGATACTCTCACCAATCAGTTCACTTGGTCGGATGAAACTTATGAGCTTCTAGGAATTCCGAAAAACAAGAAAATATCGGAATCTACTTTTTTTGACCTTATCCATCCTGATGATAAGGAATATGTAATCAAGAATTGGAATGATTTCAAGGATATCGGTAAGGGATATACACTCACACACCGTGTGATCGTAGGCGAAAATACCTTATGGATTGAAGCAAGGTCTTCAGTTGAGCTAAACGATAGACAGGAAGTTATCGCCTTGTTTGGAACACTTCAGGATGTGACAAGTCGTATCAATGAACAAATTGAAGCAGAACAATATCGATTAAAGCTTGAAAACATGATTCGTGATAAAGCCTTAGAACTCGAAAAAGCAATGATACAAGCAGATCAATCGAATCAGATTAAAACCAGTTTTTTATCAAACATGAGCCACGAAATTAGAACTCCAATGAACGCAATCATCGGATATGCACATCTTCTCGAGCAAAAAATAACAGATCCTGAACAAAAAGAATACATCGAAAGAATCAACGACGCATCTACTCACCTTTTGAGTATTATCAATGATATTCTAGACCTTTCAAAAATTGAAGCAGGGAAAATGATTCTCGAGGAAAGACCCTTTAAATTGGATAAACTGATTGACGAAGTTCGTTCAATTGTTATCGAAATGGTAAAATCAAAAAAACTTTATATTGATATAGAAAAAATTCGTTGTCCTGAAGTATTGATTGGTGATTCGAATCGTATTCGACAAATTTTGATTAATTTGCTGAGTAACTCAGTTAAATTTACAGATACTGGTGGAATAAGCCTAGTTATATATGCAGAAGATAAAAACGACTCAAAGGTTAACATGTCATTTAAAGTCAAAGACACAGGGATAGGAATGACTGAAGAACAACAAAGAAGACTTTTTCAAGAGTTTGAACAAGCAGATTCATCGACCACGAGACTCTATGGTGGAACAGGTTTAGGGTTGTCAATCTCAAAAAAACTATCCGAATTGATGAATGGTTCACTCACTGTTGAAAGTAGGTTAAATGAGGGTAGCGAGTTTATCTTATCGATTCCTATGGAAATTGATGAGCATGAGTCAACACTGAAGACTATCGATTTAGAGGAGTCCCTGCAAATCAAACCTAAAAGTGGTTCAACAATACTTCTCGCTGAAGACAATTTCTTAAGTCAAAAATTAGCACACCGTATTTTAACCAATATGGGTATGCACGTAACGGTTGCAAATAACGGAAAAATAGCTGTTGATTTGGTCAAATCTAATCCATTTGATTTAGTGATTTTAGATATTCAAATGCCAGTTATGGATGGGATTGAGGCTGCAAAGCAAATCCGTGCATTTAATCAAAAAACTCCAATTTTAGCAATGACAGCCAATGCATTTTCTGAAGATAGAGCATTATGTCTAGCAGCTGGAATGAATGATTATATTTCAAAGCCTATTGACCCAAAATCGCTCAGTAGAGCACTTGCAACATGGATACCAGAAGATAAAGAGTGATGGAAAAATAAAAAGACAAAATCAAATTTTGTCTTTTTTTGTTTAGAAAATGTTAAGTAGCTTAGAAATTCTAATATAGAGTTCAACACCCTTGATTAAAACCTTTTCATCAAAATTGAAATAACAACTGTGCAATGGATGAATATATCCAAGTTCTTCATTTTTAGTTCCCAACATGACAAACATACCAGAGACCTTTTGTTGATAGAATGCAAAATCCTCAGCAAACATCATTGGCTTTAAGATTTGATATTCATTATCCTTCATGCTACTTTCTAGCATTTGGAAAAGCTTCGAATCATTGATCACAGGAGGATAATAATCGATAATATCGTTTTGAACCACTACATCAAATGATTTAGAAATCCCTAAATCAATATCTCTCATTTTTCTTTTTATCTTTTCATAGACAACTTGATTAAAGCTTCGAATTGTACCAGTCATTTTTACATCTTGTGCAATAATATTTCTCGCTTCGCCACCTAAGGTCGTACCTACGGTAATGACAGCAGGATCTAGAGGATCTAAAAATCTAGACAAAATAGAGTGATATTGTGTCACTAGATGCGATGCAGCAAGCAGTGCATCACTTCCTAAATGAGGTTGAGCACCATGTGCACTTTTTCCATGTACATGAATATTAAACTCACCATTTTGAGCCATCATTGGGCCATTCACTAAGCCATATAGCCCTTCTTCAAGTCCTGGGTATAAATGAATCCCAAATATTTTTTTTATATTATATCGTTCAAAAATACCTTCTTCTATAATTACCTTCGCTCCACCAGGTCCTTCTTCTGCAGGCTGAAAGATAAAGACAATTGTTTGATTTAAATCTTTAAGTTTTGAAACATATTCAGCAAATCCTAAAAGCATTGACATATGTCCATCATGTCCACATGCATGCATCTTACCTTCATGCTTGGATAAAAAATTAACCTTTGTGAGTTCTGTAACAGGCAGAGCATCCATATCAGATCGAAATGCAATTGCATCATTACTCTTCCCTTTTTTAACTGCAATTAATCCTGTTTTGGCTGTAACTAAGGGCTGATAACCCATATTTTCTAGCTCTTTTTTAACATAATCACTTGTTAGAAACAAATCAAATGCTAGTTCTGGTATTTGGTGAAGGTCTCTTCTATAATTTTTAAGTTTAAAATCTATCATGCGTTCTCCTCATTCTTTTTCTCATGGTCTAATAGTATTTTTTTTATATGTGTATAGTTCTTACCAGAATATCCAGTTAAACTTCCATCTTTACCAATCACTCGATGACATGGAACAACAATCCCGATTGGATTTCTTTTACATGCTTGTCCAACTGCTCGAACAGCTTTAGGATTGTCAATTTGATTTGCGATATCCTGATAGCTTTTTGACTCTCCATATGGAATTTTCAATAATGCATTCCAAACTTGCTTTTGAAATTTTGTTCCCTTCTCAAAGAATAGTGGAATATCAAAATGATAGAGTTCATTCTTAAAATACAACTCTAGCTTCTGATCGATGTCTTGAGTTAGTTTACTATTTTCCTCTTTGACGTCTAAATCATCAATCGTCAAGGATATTAAAGCATCATGCTCTACTCCATAAGTGATGACTCCAAGTGGACTTAAATATTTATGATACATGGATACACTCCCTAAACTGATATTCTATGATTTCCTTTATTCTCATGAAACATTCTATCAATCAGAATCACAAGAGCTAGATAAAAGGCTTCACTTTGATCATCTGCAATTGAGACTTGATAAGAATCACCCCATGATAGCCACTTTTTGGTAACACTCGCTACTTCATCTTGATCATTTAGAACTTGAAAGGAATGTGCAAAATAATTCCCGTCAATATTAAGATTCATTCCTTCTTTTTCTACTACAACTTTAGCTCGTAGAAATGAAAACTTTCTTTTCACTGTAGCAATCACATTCATATCCGTATCAAGCATTTCATAAACAGGCATAATTCGAAATAGTTTTCTTCTAAAATTATAAATCACTGTATCACTAGCTTGATCGATAAATTTCATTTTATTATGTAATGAAAATGCCTTACTTTTTACATAAAAAATAATACTTTGGTTTTCATCAAAAACTTTATATCGATCCGTTAAAGAAAAAACTTTTTGCTTCAAATAAAAATGTTTCATTTGAACCCTCTTTTCTATGGATAAAGCTTATGTCATTATTATACATCAAATTGATGTTGATGATGATTGAAGTGAAAGAAAAAACTGCCGGAGAGCAGTTTTACTCATGACTCTTTTTATCTTGATACATCCTAAAGTCGATGAATCTAAGAAATTGATCGATGCTTTTAAATTCATCTGTATAGATTCCATATCCAAAGCTACAGGACAGCTTATATGGTTTCACTTTATTTTCATTAAAAACCGAAAATGATAATTCAATATCACTAATCAAGTTTTTGAGTCTTTCATTATCATTGGTATTGCTGATGATGACAAACTCATCCCCACCAATTCTAGCAATAATTTCATCTGCGTTGATTAATCCTCTAACACGATCAATGACTTCCTTAATTGCTTCATCACCTTCAGCATGTCCGTATTTATCATTGATTATTTTTAAGTTGTCAACATCGAAGAATATTCCTCCAAAGGGATCAACGTGTTTTTGTTTAAGCTTCTTCGTAACATAATAATCAAATGATTTTCTTGTCCATGTTCCTGTTAACAAGTCTAGATGTATCAATCTTTCTTGTAAGTAAATATAGACAAAGATTAATGCAAATGCTGCACTACTCCACATCAATAGTGCTCCATAATTTAACCATTGTACAATTCCACCTATGATAGGAAATATCGAAAACGTAATTAAAAGTAAGAATTCTTGCATAATAATATTTTTCTTTTGATGAATTATATAAAATAACCCAAGTATGAAATAGCCATAGGTAAAGATTACTGAAACAAAGAATCGATCTCCTCTTGCATAAATATTATTGGAATCAATCTTAAAATAGAAATCAAAAATCGGTGTGAGTGCGGTTAGAATTATATTTAAAATTATAGGAACGATAACTATTATTTTTAGTTTTTGACTGAGTTGATGATTTGTAGACACAAAGTTTCTGATTAAGAGATACCACCCACCGGAAAGAACTGGAGCAATCGAAAATAATATCATATGGAGACCGTATGAAACTGGTATCCAAAATGGCTCTGGTCGACCATTGATGATACAAGTCAATGCTTCAACAAATAATAGTGTCATTACAACCAATATTGTACCTAAATAAACTCTATTTAGAATGTTTTTTAAATCTAATCTCCTATACGCAATCAAAAAAACGAGACCCAACATAAACATCGATATGAGATTGATATCAATCCTCAAAAACACTTCCAAACAAATCACCTCTTAGTCTTATTATATATATTATATAACAATACAAGATAATTTAACTATTTTTCAGTGGTTTTAACTCTTTTTTTTGATATGACATCAATAGAAATAATGTCAAAATAGATAGTACTTCCATTGCTACTGAAAAGATGATGATAAATAATATCGACTTCTCGTATGCGAATCCAATGATCAAACTACCAATAAACCAAAATAATCCAAATACTGAGCTAAAAATACCATAACCAGTTGCTCTTTTTTCTTTAGAAATCAAATTTGCAATGACTGCTTTTAACACAGATTCCTGTGCACCCATACCAACACCCCATAAGACAATACCTATAATAATAAAATAGATGTCATTGAATAAGAATATCAGTGGAGTTGAGAAAAGTGCAATTGATATCGCAAGTATTAATGAATATAAACCTTTTTTGTCGAATAAATGACCAAATATAAGTGCAGCAACTGCATCGACTCCCATGGCAATCGAATAAAATAACGGAATATAAATAACATTCACTAAATTAGAGGCATCCATATGATATGCAAGAATCGGATAATCGATAAAGCCCATCGCTAGAAAACTGATAGCAAGCATATAAATCCAAAACTGCTTATCTTTTGTTAATTCTTTTGGCTTTAACTTAGGAGCTTCAAATTGATCAGGATTAGGATATTTAAATCGAGCAACAAATAAGATAATCAAGGTAATGATCGCAAAAATCCCTAACATTAAAAAGCTCATTTGATATCTAGAGAGTTCATCTCCTTGTTGTGAACTAATCATAAAAAACACGACGAGAGGACCTAGAAATGCTCCGAATTGATCTAATGCTTCATTAATAGCAAAAGCCTTTCCTGCCCCTAAATGAGGAGCTGTAAAGGACGTTAATGCAGATTTAGCAGGTGCTCTAACTGCTTTACCAACACGCTCAACTAGAATTAAGACGACTGCTACCCACCAAATCGAAGGTTGAACAAAAGCGAGTAATGGAATCGCTAATAGATTTAAAGCATATCCGATTATCATCATGGTCCAATATTTTTTTGTCTTATCTGCAATAATTCCAGTAAAAATTCGTAAAGCTTGACCGATGAATTCACCAAGACCTGCAGCAAATGCAACAATAAAGGCACCAGCACCTAAAATATTTAGGTAAGGTCCATAAATACTTCGAGCTCCTTCATGGGTGAAATCAGAGAAAAAACTAATGATTCCTAAAACGAATATAAATATAAGCGCTGCTCGCTTCATGTCTTTCTTCATGAAATATCTCCTGAATTTATATCCTGTTCTTTTTCATAGAGCAATCTCTGTTCAAGTTTTTGAAGTTCTGCCTTCAATTGATTAGGAAGCTTATGACCTATTGTTTCATAGTAAGCCTTGATAGATTCCACCTCTTCTAGCCACTTTTTGATATCGATAGATAATAGTTCACTTAAAGCTTCAGGTTTCATAGGTAACCCTCTAATATCGATTGAATCTTCAGTGGGTACATTTCCAATCGGTGTTATTTTCGCTTGAGCTTTACCATCACATCTCTCAAATATCCATTTTAAAACTCTTGAGTTATGTCCAAATCCTGGCCATAAATAAGCACCAGTATCATCTTTTCTAAACCAATTTACATAATAAATTTTGGGTAATAATGCATCATTAGAAAGCTTTCCCATATCTAACCAATGCCTCAAGTAATCCCCTAAATGGTATCCAATAAAAGGAAGCATTGCGAATGGATCACGTCTCACCTTGCCATAATCATTAGAAATAGAAGCTGCAGTAATTTCTGAACCCATCATAGAGCCCATAAAGACTCCATGGTTCCAGCTAAATGCTTCGTGTATTAAGGGAATCGTTGATGGTCTTCTTCCACCAACAAGTATTGCTGATATTAAAACTCCTTCAGGATCTTCCCATTCTTTAGCAATGACTGGGGATTGCTTAGCAGATACTGTAAATCTACAATTTGGATGTGCTGCTAACATTCCTTTTGTCGGTGTCCAATCTTCTTTCTTCCAATCCATTAAATGGTCTGGAACAGGTCCATCGATATCCTCCCACCAAACATCTAGGTCATCGGTAATCGCGACATTTGTAAAAATCGTATTTTTTCTAATCGCCATCATTGCGTTCGGATTGGTACGATATGATGTTCCTCTTGCAACACCAAAGAATCCAGTTTCAGGATTAATTGCGTATAATCTTCCATCTTCTTTCATCCAAATCCAAGCGATATCATCACCGATGGTTTCGACCTTCCAACCCGGTAGAGTTGGGACTAGCATCGCTAAATTGGTCTTCCCACAAGCACTTGGGAAAGCTCCTAAAATATATTTAGAAGCTCCTTCAGGATTTGTAAGCTTCAAGATTAACATATGTTCTGCCATCCACATCTCTTCTCTTGCAATGACGGTTGCGATACGTAGTGCTAAGCATTTTTTACCAAGCAGTGCGTTACCACCATAACCAGAACCATAGGACCAAATCAGTTTTTCTTCAGGAAAATGCGAAATAAATTTATGCTCAATTGGAGCAGATGGCCAAGGTAGATCTTCTATACCTTCAGCAAGAGGATATCCTACTGAATGTAGACATGGTATAAATGAACCAACTTCCTCAAGTTTCTTTAGAACATCTCTACCAACTCTAGTCATTATTCTCATATTAATGACGACATATAAACTATCTGTAATCTGAACACCTATTTTTGATAATGGTGAACCAAAGGGTCCCATCATATAAGGTATGACATACATTGTTCTACCCTTCATCGATCCTTGATAAAGTTCAAGCATCGTTTCCTTTAAAACCTTAGGATCAATCCAGTTATTGGTAGGACCTGCATCCTCTATATGATTGGATGCGATAAATGTCCTATTTTCAACCCTAGCTACATCTGAAGGATCACTAAAAAAAGCATAGGAATTTGGGCGTTTTTGAGGATTTAATAATAACGCTTTTTTTTCTACAACCAATTGGTCTAAAAAGCGTTGGTTTTCCTCTTCACTTCCATCAACTACGTGAATGTCCTTTGGATTGCAAAGCTCTGCCATCTTTTCAACCCATTGATTCAATTCTTGAAATGAAATCATGTTTTTCTCCCTTTTTAAATGAACTTTTTAATCATTCTGATTTCAGTAACTCTTTCCCCTAATATTTCATCTTTTGTTTTACCATCTTTAATGAACCCCATACGTTCGTAAAAAAGGATAGCATTTAAATTGGTTGATAAAACCCAAATCGATACTCCTTTAAAACGAAGCTTCATCAAATCAGAGATTGCATAATCCATCAATGTTCTTCCAATTCCTAAATGTTGATGAGCCTTTAAAACATATAGTGCATAGATTGCTCCATAATTTTCTAAATCCTCATCATTTGCTTGATTGTAACTGATAAATCCTACAACGATATTTTTGTCTTCAGCAAGAAAAATGCGCTCACAATTGTTTCTTCGAAACATTTTTGCACTCTTTTCAGGATTTCTTTCAGACAAAAAAGAATCACTAATTAAACCCTTGTAGGTTTCAATCCATGATACATAGTGTACATAACCAAGCTGATCAGCATCTTCGATAACTGCTTTTCTAAAAGAAATCATAAACTACCTTTCTAGAAACATTCTCAAGTCATTTAACTTCTCTTGGTCTTTTTGTTTCTTTTCATTTGATCTTCTTTTATCGCTTAATAAAAACTGATAAAGTCTTTTTAGATTATTTGCAGAAAGTAGGTAAAATTTGGACCCACTTTCTTGAATCAATTCATTTTCTTCTATCTCAAAACTTGAGTTTTCAATCCACTTCTCTAAATTTGATATTTCAATTTCAATACCATTTTTTTCAAATGTAAGCACCTCTTGGTGGATATACGCGAAACCCTTCATCACGAATGCTGATATCAATTCTATTTTATTTTTTAGTATATTTTCATCAATCAAAAGATCAATATCTCTTGCTTGATAGTCTTTATCTAGAACCTTTTGAAGTGCATAGGAACCATACAGAAGTGGGATTGTGTCAAATCTTTGATTGAGTATTGCTGAAACCTCGATTAAAATGCTATCCATTATCATAGTTTTCATGATGATTTACGAATCCTTTTGATGATGTCAAAAGCCTTTTGGTAGATTGGCTTCATTCTAGCCTCTGATATGTGATTAAGGACATCCTCAATATCAAACCACTTTACACCACTATTTTCAGCATGGTTTATGGATAAGGGCTCATTTTCATCAGCAATCAGTAAAAATGTAGCATTTAAATGGAGGTGATCTGGAACATATTTCATTTTTTTAATATGGTGATGAACATAAATAACATCGATTGTAAATATTTCACTAGAGTAAGGCGTGACTGTTTGAATACCTGTTTCTTCAATTGCTTCTTGAATAGCAACACCCAGTAAATCAGGATTTCCATCATTATGTCCTCCTACCCAACTCCATGAATCATAGATATTATGATAAGCAAAAAGTATCTTTGTCATTTCTTCATTGACAACAAATGCTGAAGAAGTGATATGAGCGGTTAAATTGGTTCGATATAATGCATCTGGATTCCGATTGATAAAGCTTAAAATCAACTCTTGATCTATTTTTTCTTGTTCATTTTTTGGAATATATCTCGCAAATTGTTCTTTATACATCATAGCCTCTTTTTCTAGTGAAGGTTTTAAAAAGTCGCTTCATAACAAAGCTCATCAAAAACATATTCTAAAGACTTTTTTTCTCTTCTTACATTTTTGGTAAGTGAGAGTCTTTTTAACCCAATTTTCTCCATCACTTTCATGGATCCTATATTTCTAGCATCACAATGAGAAACGATTCTTTTCACCTTTAATTCCATTATAGCAAATTCTTTCAAAGCTGTAGCAGCTTCTGTAATATATCCTTGATTCCAATAAGAACTTTTCAAAATCCAACCCATTTCACCTTCTAATAAGTCATCTGCTAAATGAATCGATACAGCTCCTAAGACCTGACCATCCTTCTCAACAATCATTTCATAATGTTTTAATGGTTCTTCATGATACCAAGTCTCTACAATGAGGTGAACAAAGCTTTTAGTTTCTTCTAATGTGTTGGGTCCAAAAAGCATATATTTAGTGATATCAGGATCAGATGCATATTCATGAACATCATTGATATCTTTATATTCAAATGGACGTAGAATTAGTCTTTTTGTATATATTGGATGAATAACAGATTTCATAAATGCCTCCAGATGACATAGATTAAAAAACAAAAACCAACATGTGAAATGAGTCAAAGACTTACCTTATGTTGGTTTCATTGTATAACAAAATCGAGTTCTTTTCTATTGTTTTTTAAAATTACTTATACTTTAAGTAATCCTCTAAAGCCTCTAACTCCATAATATGATGAGGCTCCATTGTGATAAACAAAAACATGATCATATCTGCAATCACAAAATAATGCTCCATCCAGTTTTCGAATCGAATCAGGTGTTTTGATCCAACTTGAAGTCTTTAGATCAAATGCTTCAAGTTGTTGAAGTTCCCGATACTCTTTTTCTGAAAGCAATTCAATACCCATTTCATTTGCCATATCCATTGCACTAGTAGCAGGTTTAAATTCTTTTCTAGATTCTAATGCTTCTCTATCATAACAAACGCTTCTACGACCTTTTGGAGTCTCTTTGGAGCAATCCACGAATATGAATTCACCAGTCTTTTTATCAAATCCCGCGACATCCGGTTCTCCACCAGTTTTTTCCATTTGATAAAGTGATAAAAGCTTGTTTGGTGCACTTATCAGTTTGATAGCAATCTCAGCCCAAGATAAATCTTGATGACGATGCATATTCTTTTCAAAACGTTTTTTTAAAATGATGATCAGTTCTTCTGTTTCATGAACAGTTAATTCTTGAATCGCGCTAACCATTTGAAAACCTCCATGATTGATTATGGGTTTAATTTAATACATTTTAACTAAAAAAACAATGGAAACGCATAATGAAATAAGCATTAAGTCAATAAGCTTTAGAAGATTAACCAACTTTACTGATATTCAAACTTCGATGGGATCCTCCACGATTCGGTAGGAAAATATAGTAAAGTCCAGGAGCTAAAGTATAATTGTCGGTTTGTTGAGGAAGTTGATTAAAGGATGCATCATATAGAAGCGGATAACCAATTATACTTGAATAAAACTTATATTTACCTTGAACTGTAATATCTATTTTGAAAATTTCAACATCCTCAGGATAATCAATTAAAAAATCATGTGTTCCTATTGTAATCCATGGGATATCACTACCAGCTTTACTGTCATCTTCTGGTGGATTGGATAAAAAGGTTAAGAATAGCCCTATAAAATGCTCATAATCATTTCTACCATAGACACGAAGATAATAATCACCTGGTTCAAAATAGAAAATCTGACTAACCTCTGTATAAAAGTTAGTTCCAAAAACCATTGTTATAGGATTTCTTTCTTCATCTAAGAACTGATAGTGATCTGTGGTTTGTGAAATGTATAATGCAGTGCTTTCTGCAGTATAAAAATGAAAATCAACGTAATGATCTTTGTGATAAAGTATTGCTACACAATATGTTAATGGCTTACTAGTTACCTCATTATAGTCCATTTTAGTCATATTGAGCTCAAGCGTTTCATCCTCAATTATCTCTTTTCGGTACTTTATATAACCTAAGGATAACTCCGAAGTATGAATGCGAATCACATAGGTACCTATGTCTAACAAGTGACCTGCAGGATGAAATGATGAAATTTTGACTAAATTTTGATTCAATAAATTTGCTCCATGAAGTGCATAACCTTCACCAGCTCTCAGATAGTCAAGATGATAATAAGCTTTTTCAGTGACAACTAACTTCAAGTATCGTGGTCCTAGATTATTTGAAGTCACTATCAATTTTGAAGAGACTTCTTGAATTTCTTCCATCGTATTTAAGACTTGATTAGAATAATTCGAAGAATCTACTTCTGATACCTCTAAATGAATAGTCCTTGCTACTGAGGATATTAAGGAAAAATAGGAAACACCTTCAGGAACTTCTAGATAGTAGATCCCATCTGCTAAAAAATAGTCATGAGGATAAATGTTTATATCTTTGTTATCAGAAACTATTTTTAAAATTTTCGTATCTTCTGAATCCAATTTGAAACGAACAATATCTTGATTACCTTCAAAAGTGACTGTGTTGGTTCCAATATTTAAAACTTCATCATCAAACCATGTAGTTTCATAATTTCTAGGTTCAAGATAAAATGCGTATCCAAGATTATTGCTTAAACCCTGACTGATATTCATATAATAATATCCATCTTCAGGAATGAATAATTCAATACCATAAAGATGTGAGGGTAGCGGTGTGAAACTTTGTTGTTTGAATTCTAAATCAAAGAATTGAACTCTAAGACTTTGTTGATTTACGTCAACGAAATTATATTGTCCTTTTTCTAAAAAGACATAATACTTATGGTTTCTAGCATGAATGAGATCTGACACTTCTTCTAATACATTTGTTTCTTCAGTAATCTCTATAAACTCATCAGCAGGTTCAATGATATACGTATCACTATATATATCGATTTTATCAAAAGGAATATATTCTAGTTTAGATCCTTTTATTAAATTCTCTACTCTAATATTTGAAAGTATGGCTTGAAATTCCGATAGATAATGTGAATTTTTGAATAATCTATCAATTGCCTCAGAAAGAAAAATGATTTTGTAGTCTATTTTAAGATAAGACATTAATTTTTCTAATACCTGAACATTTTCCTGTAACTTTTCTACTTTGTTTGTTGTATTGTCTAAACTTTTTTCAAAAATTGGGTGTTCAAAGATAAATTTG
>JAHIRQ010000149.1 GCA_018818645.1 Bacillota bacterium | reverse complement strand
CCAAGTATTTGAAGAACATAAGATTATTAGAAAAGGGTATGACTGGAGTACATATATCTTTATCTATGAAAATATATCAGAGTGGGATGAATCAAAGATAGAAGTAATAAGTTATGAAGTGAACTATGGAGATTTGTGGATATTGGAATAAATCAATCACATATTTTAACCTGAGTAAAATTTATTTAATGATAATCAGAGTATAAGACACCTAGTGTGCACTGATTCATCTTAGCGTAATACATTGTATTGCGTTTTTTGTTAATGTGTAGTACAATGTATTACAAGGAGATGATTGTATGTCTATATCCATTAGAATGAATGATAAAGAATTAGAACTGATAAAGAAGTATGCTGAACTTAATGGCTCATCTGTTTCAGAAGTCATGCGTAAAGCCATCTTAGAAAAAATCGAAGACGAGTTCGATATTTTTCTGTACGAAAAAGCGTTTAAAGCATACGAACAAAACTCTAGAACATACACCATAGAAGAGGCTAAGTCTTTACTAGGTATCAAGTGATGTACCTGGTTGAGTTAAGTGAAAATGCACTAAAGACCTTTAAAAAAATGGACAAGCAAATAGCAACGATGATTTTTGCATGGATATCTAAAAATTTAGATGGATGTGAAAATCCAAGAATTCATGGAAAAGGATTGGTTGCAGACAAAAAAGGTATCTGGAGATATAGAATTGGAGACTATAGATTACTTGCTCATATTTTTGATGATCGATTAATTATATTGGTCATTGATGCAGGTCATCGGAGAGACATTTATAAGTAAATTAGACAGTTTTACTAAGAAGAAATAAAAAACTCGGGTAAAATCGTGAACCAGTAAGGGTCGCCAATTATAACATGAAACACTCTTCTCACTCGTGGAAAGGGTTTTTAACTTGACGAACCCCCAAATATTCATTAATCATGAACACTTTAACATTATCTATCAAGAAGTCCCCCTCCTCTATAGGTGGCGGGATGAATTGATTTATTTTATAATTATTACATTATAACTATTGTTTATAACCTCTTTTTATGGTATAATTAAGGTAATAATTCGTATCAGTAATAACATAAGATAGGGGCTTAGTTATGATGAAATTAGATACAAATGCACATTCAGTCTTTATGATGTGGTTTCATCTTATTATAGTAATCAAATATAGACATAAAGTACTTGATGATGAGATATCTAATCGAGCTAAAGAAATCTTTATCTACATAGCAGAAAAATATCATATCACACTTGTTGAATGGAATCATGATTTAGATCATGTTCATATTTTGTTTAGAAGTCATCCCAAATCAGAATTGTCTAAATTTATCAATGCCTATAAGTCTGCATCATCACGACTTATCAAAAATGAGTTTCCACAGGTAAGAGAAAAACTTTGGAAATCTTATTTTTGGAGTCAAAGCTTTTGTTTATTAACATCTGGTGGTGCACCTATTGAAGTGATTCAAACATATATTGAAAGCCAAGGTGAGAAATCATGAATAAAGCGTTCAAGTTTAGACTCTATCCAACCGAAGAACAAAAGAAAATGATTTTGATGACGCTGGGGCACAATCGCTTTCTTTGGAATCGAATGTTACAAGATAAACAAGAGCACTATGCATTCTATCAGACGCATCTTTATAATAGACCCGCTCAATATAAAGATAAATATCCTTGGTTAAAGGATATCGATTCCTTAAGTCTAGCAAACACACAACTTGCTCTAGAAAAAGCATTTAAAGCATTTTATGCAAAGAAAAGTGAGATCCCAAAATTCCATAGCAAGAAACAAGATTACGGTTATACAACCAATTTAGTGAACAACAATATCGAAATCGTGGATGGATATTTAAAATTACCTAAGCTTGGCAAGATAAAGATGAATAAGCATAGAGAGATACCTAGTCATATGACATTAAAACATGTCACAGTCTCTAAAACACCAACAGACAAGTATTTCGTATCCTTAAACTTTGCTTATGAAAGAGATACAATAGATATTGAAGTGAAAGAGACACTCGGATTAGATTTTTCGATGACACATTTTTATGTGGATGATCGTGGGTCTAAAATAGAGTATCCACAAACGATTCAAATGGACTTTCTTAAACTTAAGAGATTACAAAGAAGCATATCTAGAAGAACAAAAAGCTCCTCAAACTATAAGAAAAAACAGAAAGAAATCGCCATGCTTTATGAAAGGATTAAGAATAAAAGAGATGATTTTCTACATAAACTATCAAACACGATAGCCAAGGGTTATGATAGTGTGACTGTAGAAACATTAGATCTCATTAAAATTGCGCAATCGAATAAACATTTCGCCAAACAAATCCAAAGATTTGGTTGGCAACGGTTTATCACCTTCTTGAAGTATAAGCTAGAAAATCAAGGAAAAAGATTCATTCATTTGAGTCAGTGGTATCCATCGAGTAAAACATGCAGTAGCTGTGGTGAGGTTCACGGTGAACTGAAGATGAAGGATAGAGTGTATCAATGTCCCTCCTGTAATTACTCAATCGATAGAGATATCAATGCAGCAATCAACATTAAAAGACAAGGGCTTATTATCTTGGGATTTGCTTAACTATAAGGTATAAGAACCGTAGGGACTACGGGAATAGCCTATTGATACACTGGTGGGTACACCGGTTTGGATAGGAAGCCTCCACTTCTATTAAGTGGTGGGTAGTTCACTAAGCTTATCCAATATGATATAATTGTTTGGTAAAACAACAAAAGGTGATGTCATGAAAAGACAAGATATTCTCATTATAGGTGGCGGAGCAAGCGGGATTCTAGCAGCAATTATTGCTAGTAGAAATCACTTTAACGTTACGATTTTAGAACGCAACATTAAAATAGGTAAAAAAATACTTGCAACCGGCAACGGTCGTTGCAATTTTACAAATACCACTGCAACCAAAGATGATTATAACCATCCTGAGTTTGTCTCAAAAGCCTTTCAAGTGTTTAGTCCTTTTAAAACCATGAACTTCTTTGAAGAACTTGGAATAGCACCAAAAGTAGAAGATCAAGGAAAAACATACCCTCTTTCAGAACAGGCATCCAGTATCGTTGATGTCTTACTCTATGAAGTCAACCGCTTAGGGATCAAGATTATTACAGAAGCATTAGTCAAAGACATCAAAAAGAATAACAATTTATTTACAGTAACCCTAGAAAATGGGAAAACGTATAATGCTGATCAGATTATCATTTGTACTGGTGGTAAAGCAATGCCATCAAGTGGTAGTGATGGGTCAGGCTATATGCTTGCTAAGATGATGGGGCATCATATTACCCCAATATTTCCGGCACTTGTTAAATTAAAGTTAGATAGTCCTTATTTGAAGCAATTAGATGGTGTGAAGTTCCCTGGAAGAGTAGAACTCATTCATAGAAATCAAGTCTTGCAGGAAGAACAAGGAGATATACTATTTACTAAGTTTGGAATTAGTGGACCAACTATACTTCAACTGAGTAGAAAAGCGAATGCTTTTCTGGCAGTTAAAGAAGAAGTATGGGTTAAGGTTATTTTAGTCAATTTATTATCAAGGAAAGATGTTGAGAAAAGATTAAGTCTTGCACAAAATAGACCAATTGATTTTAGTTTGATTGGTTTAATTCATAAAAAGATTATTCCCTCTATTCTAAAAGAAGCGGGTATACATAATCCTTCAATGCTTGTAAAAGATGTATCTATTAAGGAAAAAAATAAACTGATTCATTTACTCTTTGATTGGAGATTTTTAGTCAAAGAGAGTCATGGATTTGAAGATGCACAAGTCACTGCTGGTGGTGTGGATATCCGTGAAATCAATGAAGATACGATGGAGTCAAAGCTTGTCAAGGGACTCTATTTTGCAGGAGAAGTTATTGATGTTGATGGTTTGTGTGGGGGATATAATCTCCAATGGGCATGGTCTAGTGCATATTTAGCAGCAATCAGCGCAAGTAGTGAAAAGAAATGATTAGAATAACTGATATTAAGCTTGAATTAAATAAAGCCTTAAATATAGATTCAGAGAAAATGAATCTTAGAAAATATGTCATAGAGAACTATAGAATAAAGGATTATGATCTTTTATCTTTATCAATTTATAAGAAAGCAATTGATGCTAGAAAAAAAGATCATGTTCATTTTGTATATAGTGTAGATCTACTAGTGAATCATGAAAACATATACCTAGATAAAAAATTAAAGGGGTTAAGTGAAGCTCCTATTTTAACATATCAAGAAGTTGAATCTGGAAATGAAAAGTTAACTTATCCACCTCTGATTATTGGATTTGGTCCTTCAGGTATTTTTGCTGCTCTACTACTAGCAAGAAGAGGATATAAACCAATTGTATTAGAAAGAGGATATGATGTAGAAAAACGTTCTTTAAATGTTGACCATTTCTATGAAACAGGAGAATACAATGAAGGCTCAACAATTTTATTTGGTGAAGGTGGAGCAGGAACATTCTCTGATGGTAAACTGACTACACTCATCAGTGATTTAAGATGCAGGCTTGTCTTAGAATCACTTGTGAATGCAGGTGCACAACCAGAAATCCTTTATGTCAATAAACCTCATGTTGGAACAGATGTGTTAAGAGTTGTTATTAAGAAGATTAGAGAAGAAATTATCTCCTTAGGAGGACAAGTTCTATTCAATAGCAAAGTGACTCATTTCGTTATTAAAGATGATCAACTACAAGGAGTCATTGTAAATGATAAAGATGAGATCAAAACCAATGTCTGCTTAATGGGTATAGGACATAGTGCAAGAGACACATTTGAAGTTTTGAACAAACAAAAAGTTGAGATCATCCAAAAAGCATTTTCAATCGGAGTTCGTATCGAACATCCACAGAAGATGATTAATGAAGCTCAATATGGCAAATATGCAACAGCACCAAATCTTGGGGCTGCTGACTATAAATTAAGCTATCATGCATCCAATCACCGTACAGCATATACATTTTGTATGTGTCCTGGAGGATGGGTCATGTGTGCAACCTCTGAGGAAGGTGGAGTTGTCACCAATGGAATGAGTGAAAGTAAGAGAGATTATGAGAATGCAAATGCTGCTCTTTTAGTCAATGTCAATCCAGAAGACTTTGGATCTAGTGATCCTTTAGCAGGAGTTGAATTTCAAAGAGCATATGAGAGAAAAGCTTATAAGCTAGGTGGTTCTAACTATCACGCGCCTATTCAATTGGTTGGAGACTTTCTAAATGATAAGCTATCGAGTAAATTGGGTGTAGTGACACCTTCTTATCGCCCTGGTTATCAGTTTGTAAAGATGACGGATATATTCCCTAGATATATAACAGACACCATGAAAGAAGCACTTCTGAATTTCAATCAAAAGATCAAAGGATTTTCTATGCATGATGCAATTTTAACTGGTGTAGAAACAAGATCGTCATCACCAATTCGAATCATGAGAAATGAAGATCATCAATCGAATATATCAGGTCTTTATCCAATGGGTGAAGGTGCTGGTTATGCTGGTGGAATTATGAGTTCAGCTGTAGATGGAATCAAGACAGCTGAAAAAGTGATTGCTAGATATCGGAATGTATAGCAAATCTTATTTAGTTTTAGATTGAATTTGATGGATAATATTTCTCGATCTTGATTAAGGTCTTTCCTGAATATCTTGTTTTATACTCAAGATATTATATGAATGTACCAAGTAGTGTACTAGAGATAGATTCTCTGAAATTCTTGGTTTTCGCCATTCTTACTATATACATTTAGTAAAGTACTTATATGAAAAAGTTAAAATCAGATTACATAAAGAAAGTTGATGGTGCATCAATTGAAAGCATATAGATTTCAAAGCAATAATATAAGTTATTGGATGGAAGACGAGACGAGAGTTATCGATGACTATAACCACCATTTTTCATACTACTTAAGAGATGATACCCCCTTTAGATCGATGTTAATAGACCTATTAATGCATCCTGAATTGAACCATGAATCATATAAAATAGAGCAAATTATTCATAAAATAACAATTAATGATTTCTATTATTTTGCTAATCTATTTGAGAGAGTAAAATCACACGATATAATCAATGATACGAGGAGAAAACAATACATTGAAAAAGAGTTTGGCCAGTTAATACGTGAACTTTGTCTTGAAGAGATCCGAAAAAAAGAATATGATGAATATCCATCTAGACAAAAATCTCTTTTTTGCATCCCCAATTATCAAGGAGTTGATTATTGGTTTAAAGTTTTAATCAATGGAAAGAAAAATTATCAATTGGTTGAATTATTACTTGATGGCAAGTTTTTTATTGGGGATGCAAGATTCCTACAAGGCTACATAAAGGATATTGAAAATTATTATAGATATGTTGCTCAGTATTGGAAGTATCCACTTGAAGCTCCTTCAATAGAATCTGAAATTATATTTCAAGGTGTTGCACAATGTATTCGCATTATTAAAATAGGAGAAATAGGCGAACAAGATACTTGGTCTATAATGACAATGATGGAGTGATCAATGTTAATTCTGATAATGGATATCATTGTCTTCACTCTTTTGTTTTGATGTGTCTTTTTAAAAATATAAAAATCATTTGAGTAATATATAAATTTCAGATCAATCAGTTACTTGTAATATTGCAAATGTGTATCAAATGTGATACAATATTATTGAGGTGATTATGATGAGAAACGATGTTATTCATGTGAGAGTATCTGATGAGCTTAAAACGAATGTTGAATCTATTTTGAGTGACTTAGGGATTACTTTGTCCTATGCAGTTAATATGTACTTAAAGCAAATAGAAGCAAAAAGAGGTATTCCATTTGATGTTGTTTTGCCAAGTCAAGAAAAATCAAAAGAAGTTGAGAAGCTCGCAAAAGCTATTAACCTAACCGGCGGTAAAGAAGTATCTTCCTATGCAAATCGAATATTAAGTTTATACGCTCAAGACTTAATTGATTATGAAACAGCTGTATTTGCACTTGGAAGGAACTTGTAATGAAAGACCCATATATTTACCAAGACTCTGATGTTTTAATCAATAAAGCTAACATTAGAGACAAAAACAAACTTGATGAGTTTGAGAACCGTATGACAAATCTTGCTTTGATCTCATTAATCAAAGATTCATTCGAGATTCATACATCAAAAGATGTCTTTAAAATCCACAAGGTGTTGTTTCAAAATGTCTACGATTGGGCAGGGAATCCAAGAGATATTGATATTTATAAAGAAGAACCAATCATCAACAATAAAAGTGTCGAGTACACAATACATAAAAACATCATCAAGGAAATGAATAGTATAGATCATCAATACTTTAATCAAGATTGGAAATTACTAAAAAAAGAAGACTTCATTCATGTATTTACACGAATGATTGCAGAAATTTGGAAAGTACATCCATTTAGAGAAGGAAACACAAGAACTGTTTCAGCATTTGGTTACCTATTCTTAAAACAATATGGATATGACTTTAATGCCGAACTGATTAGTCATCATGCAAAATATTTTAGAAGTGCCCTTGTGATGGCTTCATTAGGTCAATATGCTGAATATCAGTATTTACAAAATATACTCTTAGATGCTCTATCAAGTGGACAAGACATAGAGAAAACAAGGAAATACTCAAAAATTAAGGATTATCATATTGATCAATACAAATATGCTTATCACAAAGCAAAATGATAGAAGTATATTTGTGAACTTTGAGTCATCTTTTAGGTACCATTTTTTAAAATAATATATTTTTTTAGAAAGGCTATTGAAGTTCAATGGTCTTTCGTTTTTATCTAAACAGTATATACACCTAAGAATGCTGCATGAGTTAGTTCAATTCTTTTGCAACCAACAGTTGCTTGCTATCATGTATTATCAGTCGTATACTAAAGGTGTAGGGAGGTTAGACATGCTAAATTTAGAATTAATCAGTAAAAAAATTATCGAGAAAAGAAAACAAAGGGGTATGACACAAAACGAACT
>JAHIRQ010000016.1 GCA_018818645.1 Bacillota bacterium | reverse complement strand
GTCAATGTGGTAGAGAGCGTGATATCAAGCTATCAGAACGAACATATCACTGTATCTGTGGACATGAGATGGATAGAGACCTAAATGCAGCAATTAACATTGGTGTTCAAGGTTTAATCAAATATGTAACCAAAGCGTATGGAACAGACGCAATAGCTTGGTAAATTAATAGACATTAGTCTGTTTTACCCAAGAAGCCCCCACTTCTAATGATTTTTCATTAAGTGGTGGGAGTAGTTCACTACTATACTATTCAATTTGTACTATGATTGATAGATTTTGAGATTTTTTCAAATGCTTCCAGTTTTTAAAAGCATACAATCATTGGAAAATAGTTAATATAGACGATTGAAACTAGAATCCAAAGAATAATTAAGACAATATCATTTGCAGCATATGCTAACGCATAATAAGGCACTCTCAAAACATATCTACTAAGACCTATCGATATGTTCTAGAATGCAATTTGCATTTTTCTTCCCGGTGGAAGAATTTCAATTATACATTATTTTCGTCAAAAATCAAAACAAAAAAAGACTAGATTGGATTCTAGTCTTTTGACAATGATTATAAATTTATATAAGGTTTATGATTTATCTGCAATAATATCATCTATAATTGTTGATATCTCTTCTATGACTTCAGTTAATACTTGATCTGTGGATAAATCCACACCTACCATTAAAGCGAGATCAAATGGAGTTTTTGTTCCACCTGCTTTTAAAACATTAATCCAATCTTGTGGCTCAATAGTTTTATTTTCAATCATTTTAGACACTTTAGTCCCAATTGTTAATCCTGCTGAATAAGTGTATGGGTACAATCCCATAAAATAATGAGGTTGTCTCATCCATGTCAATCCTGCCCAATCAGGAATTTCTACTGCATCTCCCCAGAATTTTCTTAACACACCAAGTTTGATGTTCTTTAAAACATGAGCTGAAAGAGGTTGTTTATTATCAATTTTTTGATAGACCTCTCTTTGGAAAGCTGCTTCTAGTAAATGTGTAACAAAGTTATGATAATAAGTTCTTGATATCATGACTGACTTTAGCCAAGTTCTTTCTCTATTTGTCTTAGCATTTTTTACTAAATGATTAGCCATTAATAGTTCATTAGTTGTTGATGGTGCTTCAATAAAATACATCGATGGTCTTGTGTTTAAAACGCTTTGATTGCTATTTGCATATTGGAAATGTCCTGCATGTCCAATTTCATGAGCTAATACCATGACTTCATCCATTTGACCATTCCAATTAATTAAAATAAAGGAAGATGATCCATATGGTGATGAACAGAAACCACCTGTAGATTTACCTTGATTTTGTGGAAAATCTATCCATCTTTCTTCAAATGCTCGTCTCACAATTTGATTATACTCACTACCTAGCACTGATAAACCTTCTATCAGCATAGCTTTAGATTCCTCAATGGTGACACGAGGTTCAAATTTTGGATCTACAGCTATTTTTAAATCTGCATATGTCATCTTATCAAGACCATGAATTTCTTTTAATAAGGTCGCATATCTTCTCATTGCTGGAGCGAGTTTATCCATAATGATATCTATTTGACGATCCATAAAATCTTTGGATACTTTTTGATCTTGCAATAAATAGTCAAATACACTTTGATAACCTCTAAGCTCCGATGTAATCTTTTCATTCATCACATGAGCTTGATAGTTATTCGCAAATCCATGTTGGTATTCTGAAAGTTTCTGATAGAAAGCCTCATATGCACTTCTTCTAACGAATGTATTTTCTTCATATTCATATTCATTTTCAAAAAGTGTAAATGAATTAGGGTAAGTTGTATCATGAACTGAAAAATCAGCAAACTTCATATCTGCCAACTTGAAACGACTGTAGTTCATATAAAAAGCATTTAAAACTGGAGTTAAGTCAATCAGAGCTTTCTCAACCTCTTTAGTAAGTGCATATTTCTTTTTCTCAATGATTTCTTTTAAATAATATTGATTGTTTTTGTTTATTTTAGATGCTTCTAATAATATTTCATTAGAAATCTCCTTCAGCTCATTGATGAAGAAAGCCATTTTCTTTGAAATAGTTTGAATGCGAATCATTGCCTTCCCGTGTCTCATTTGATTGTCTTCAGATATTGAGTCAGAACTCATTTGTAAAGAACTATAGGCTACAATTTTAGATAAGCTAGCTTGAATATCTTGAAAAGATGTTATTGCATCATTAATTTGCTCGTTTGATTTCAGTTTATTTTCAAACTTTTCACAAAAAAGATCTACGTCATTTTCTATTAATTCAAAAGTTTCTAGGTATAATTCTTCACTCTTAAAGAGATTTGTAATATCCCATGTGTGTTTTACGTCAAGTTCTCGACGCTTTGGTAATTGTTTCTTCAATTTGACCACTCCTTTAAAAAAATTATAACACAGCTTTGCAACCATAACTTTTTTATTTTTTAATCTTCCTGGTTTTTGTATTTTTAGTCATAATAAAAAAGACTCCTTCGTTTAAGATCAGGTATCATTATTATACCTTTTCTCCAACTTTTTGGAGTCAGTTCAGATAATTATGGGGCCATAGGAGCACAAATAAACTGGCGTTTTTTGATGAAAACACTTAAAAGTGTTCTTTTGTCCACCAACATACCCTTTGGAGGACATGGTAGGAAAGTAGAGACCATGCAAATTTGAAATCACGATAGTTATTCAATTGGAATGCAGATATCAGTTGTACTTGTATCTTTATAGTTTTTAGGCGGTCTAGTTACATACATTTCAAATGGGAATGTATCTCTTGGTATTGAATCACTTTTAAATAGCCATTCATGGTACATATAGTTCCATGCCTCCCCATACTCTGTTAGTTTTATCTCAAATCTTCCAACAGCGTATTTACCTTCTATGTTCATCAATGTTATCTCATCATCATCTACATCAGAAATATCATCATTAACACTCATTGCTACACTTGTTCTTAAATCTTTGGACTTAGTTATAAAAGGATTATCGTGATAGATGGTCATAACCATGTTCTTGCCTTCTTGATAGAATCCTTTTTTAACAGCATAATCAAGTAATTTTTCATACATAGACTTACTGTGTTTCCTAAACTCAATATAGCTTCCACGAAAACGAAGATAAATCACTTTCATCTTGATATTGTTTTCAAATCTAATAATAGGTTTTTCCATAAGCAACCACTCCTTTTTGTCTATATTATAGAACTAAAAATGTTCATAAGTCTTGACAATTCTTGCTAATCTGAATTGCATAGGTGTTATTTTAAAATGTTTCTTGAAAGCCCTGCAGTACGAACTTGTTTCACTATAACCGTATTGCATAGCTATGTCAGTTATCGATAAGTTTTGGTTTGTAACTAATAGAATAGCAGATCTTTCAAGTTTAATTCTCGATATAAATTGATGGATGGTCTCAGAAGACCAAGCACGAAAAATTCTATGAAAATGGTATTCAGATAGATGAACACTATTTGCAATGTCTGATAATAAAATATTCTTATTGAGGTTTTTTTCTATGTAATCTTCAGCAAGATTGATGATTTTTGCATATATTTTCAAATGAAATCCCCTTTCGCTATTTATCATTGCCTTCATCTTAATAAGTCTGTATATCTAACTTTCTCCATTATTAATTAAATTATATCACTTTAGAAGTATTCATTCTGCTATATAAACAAAAAACTCCCGATGGGAGTTTTCAAACTATCTATACGTGAGGTGAGATATTTTTTATACAATTTTGCACCTCTAATGAAAGTTGATTATTTTTGCTATCAAAATAATGCAGATGGTTTTTCTAATAAGTGAAAAATGTCAAAAACGACTGTTAAAAATAACCTATACAATCGAATAAATCACTATTTAAAGATGAATACTAGGGTGCATTCCATCCAAAATCATTAAGTCGTTAAAATCAATAATTCGACATGATGTTTACATCCTAGTTATCCTAAAATTTCCGATGAAAAAACTAACGATTTCCACTCGGTAACCTATAACAAGCATTTTTGATTTTTTCATATCTATAAAAATTGCTTTCAACAAAACTTAACTAGATTATGTTCATTATAATATCATGCTATAATAATCATAAACATATACATATTAAGGTGAAGGAAACAATGAAAAAATTATATATTTTCGCATTTGTTTATTTAGTTTTAGGGTTGGTTTTTGGCGTTTTCTATCGTGAATTTACAGTTATGAATGGTTATAATGGTGAAACTCAATTGTCAGTTATGCATACGCATGCTTTAGTCCTGGGAACTTTGTTTCTATGTCTTGTGTTAGTATTACATAAACTGTTTAATATTAACAAAATAAAAGGTTATTCTATATGGTTTATTGTTTATAATGTAGGTTTTATTGGATTACTTTTAACATTGTTAATTAGGGGTATGGGACAGGTTCTTTCATGGGAGTTGAATGGTTTTAATCATATTGCAGGTTTGTTTCATACCATATTAGGAACAGCTTTAATTTGGTTCTTCATAATTTTAGGGAAGAGCTTAAAAGAAGAGTTTAAATTAAAATAGTTGATATTATGTAAAGAGCGAAAACAAAAGAAGATTCGAGTAATTTATTCATTTTTTTTACCCATATAATAACTATTCAAGTAAAAGGACTGTAACGAAATGAGGGTCATAGAACTCTCATGAACACAACAGTACCTTTCTCATGAATTAAGATTTCTTTTCTTTATTACGTTTATCGTTGATGATTTCCATTTCTTTCGATGTGATGACTGTAACCTCATTATCTCTAGCCCATTTAGCGCAGCTCTCAAGTGCTGCCTTCAGGAATATCCTTGGGACCTTAACAAGTTTTTGGCATGCATCATCGGAAAACTTGATATTGGGATCGGTCCTATCAGCTGCAAATCTTACGGTACTTATATCCATTTCTTTTGCTGCTGGAATGGGTTCTTTCATATATCTCGTTGAAGCTATATACCAAAAATTGGTATTGTCTCGATACCCGTAATCCACAGGAATTTTTGGAAATGACTTGGGTTTCACACCATCAATGATTGCTTGATGATACTTTTCTTTCATGATGATTTTGTCAATCTTAAGGATGAAATGGGCTCCAAACTTACTTGTTATCCCATTGAAATCCTTATATGGAGGTTCATATCCTTCTAACTGTCCAGCTTGACTTTCAAAACCGTTCTCCAATTCGCTCACCCAACTGCATTCGAAAACTTGAAATGATTCAGAAACAATCATCGGTCTCTTTGACTGATCTTCCATCCCAGCCAATCCTTCTTCTAAATGCAAATTCGTTTTTGCCATCTTTTCTTTTGAAGAGTCTCCAGGATAGCCGAGTCTTACAGTCTCTTTGAAGTATTTTTTTTTGTGTGGTAAAAAGTTGAGTGCAGCTTTCCTTCTTTTTAAAATGTTTTGTGCAGTATTGGAACTATTTCTGCATTCCAAAATCATCGCGTAATATGATTTTCCTGCGACATAATACGGAAAGCATAGACTATAAGCACCTAAACTTGTGTTCCCCTCATCATCAATTGTGCTTACAAGAATTGTTGGCATTGGAAAATAACTGCTCGTTTGATAAAAATTATCAACGATTCTAAGATTTTTAAAGTTTGACATGTTTTTTTTGCCTCCATCGTTATAACCTGTTAAGTATTATTATACGATAAAATCTTGTTATTTTAAAACTGTTTCCATGAAGTATAAGCTATTTCTATCATATTTTGTCGCTATTCGGTAAAAATATAAAAACTCCCATTGTGTTAGGATTCTTTAAAATTATCTATGTTTGATATTACTTATTTTGGATCAAACGTTTTTTTAACAGTGTTTTCCATTAAATCATCATGTTAATAAATAACGTTTTTCTTTACATCACTATATCAAAAGTGGACTGCTATGAAAAAAGGTCTGATTCTAGAGCGAATTACTAGTTCGCTTTTGTATCAAACCTATGCTTTCAATATGTCTTGTCATTACTAAGTTTATCATGTTTTTCACTAAAAAATAGCGTGTTTTACTCTGGAGTTATACCAAGTTTACTGTTTGTGAACTAGAAGCTTACAACTCTTAGCACAATCGTATTAAAATGTAAACTTTCTATTGACAAAGATTTCAGACTAAATAACGCTCTTGTTTTCGCTAAATAAATTTCTAATGACATACTAATATATTGTAATCCACTTAAAGGAAATTATATCTCCTCATCAAGGTTTTTTTCATCTGCCTCTATCTTAGTTGATTTTTATTGGAAAAAAGCAATAAGCACCCCGCAGTCAACATTGGCACTTCTACAGTTAGAATCGTTATCCATTTTTCATTGATATCACGGTAAAACTTAAATAAGAAAAATAATCCGATTGCACCTACAAGAATTATGATTCCAAGTAATAATTCTTTGTGCCAAAGTATAAACGTCAATGCTATTAATACAACACCTGGTGAGGCATTGATTAGAAATTCCAATATCATATTCCAAACAGAATCAGTTCCATCAAAAGAATCGAAAGACATAAAAATAAAGAAACCTCCTAGTAATAGCATGAAGATTTTGCATATTTTAACTGCAATTTTCATAAAGACACCTCCTATATGTTCATTATAATACCTTGGAACAAAGAATTCAAGAAGGGTAGTCTTTTTGTTCCGGTTTGTCTTTATGTTTTGTTATATCCAAGCTGATGTATATTGACTAAATTTCAACTAGAAATACTACAATTTCCCAAATAATAATTCCTCAGAAGATGCTATACAAAAGACCCTCAACTTTCCTCTCCCTATCAATTTGCATACCCATCTAAAAATTACAGGAGGACGGATGACAAATATATATTTTTGTGATATAGTTAATATTACATTAACAGTTGTATAGAAGAAGGTGTTTCGATGGATTATAAAATAATACTACAATTGTTTCCTATCCTAATGTTTCTGCTTATATTATTTATTCTTTTGGAAGTGAAAAGCAGTTCATTTAAAATATCTGGAACAAGAGATTGGGCGCTTTCATATTTGTTCTTGTTTTTGTATGCAATAGCTGAAATCTTCATT
>JAHIRQ010000148.1 GCA_018818645.1 Bacillota bacterium | reverse complement strand
GAGAGTCTACATCATACATATATGGAAACTCTTCTTTGATCCGTTTAGGATTGAGATAGTCATGACTGTTTAACAGCTCAGGATACCTTCCGTAGAGTTCATAGATAGATTTTCGTTCGAAAAGGAGTATATTCCACATTTTTCTGACACAGCCGAATGTTTGGTTGATGAGATTGATTTGTTTGGTAGTAGGTTTTAGTCTATAGACATAACCTTTTATGGTATCACTCATATCATCCACCCCCTTACATCGCGATTTCTATACTTATATTATATCATGTAATGATATAAGAAAGTTTACTTATTTATAGATATTTTAAAGATAAAAAGTTGGTTTCATTCATCTCCCACTTAATCCTTTGAAGAGGGAGTTTTCTGAAACATATTAGATAAAATCAATGCAGGTAGCAGCATCAAAAAGAATACCATTATTTTCTTCATATTTTACCTCCATTATTTCCCAAAATGTTAATTTAAACTGAACCCAAACCCATAAGACCTACGGCTAAAATCAGAAGTAATATCAAACAAACTTTAATGATTAAGTAAACTGAGTTAATGATTAATACTTGATACTTTTGATAATATCTAGTTCTCAGAATAAAGTATATGTAAGAAATAGGTGCAAATAATAGAATTGGTATCGCTATATATCCAATATATCCAAAATATGGACCGAAGGTTATATAAGTAAATAAGAATATTGAAATCCATGAAGTGATGGAGTATAATTTAAAATCTTTTACAGATGCTGATTTACTCAAAGAGAATAAGAGCAAATATATTGCAGATGACGCAATAGAATATATGAATATCAGTAAAACATTATAATTTAGGAATGAAAGGATTGAAAATAATATATCAACGACAAGGATTGCGAATATGGAAAAATGAATAGAGAAAGACCATTTAAACTTCATTTCAACCCCCCAGATTATAGCGTTTGTAATTAGATTATATCATTGAATGAGTATAGCAATTATAAAATATTATGTTCATCTTTAGAGATCATCATTATCCTAAGAAATTTCGTGTTTTTCTTTTTAGAGATATGGCTTTTTGTATTCATTTTTAATTGCCTTTCTCTATTATCCATTTCCTTAGCTGATCCAACTCCTGATCACTTAATAGATTCTTTTCAATAACAAAAGCTTGTATTTTGGTGAAATATATGTAAAGCATATCTCCATCATCATCAACAGAATATATATCTTTCCACTTAATGTGAGTTGTTGATATGTCCGTTACCTCAATAATCTCATACTCATTCAAAGTTATTTCTCCATTACTAAGGATGGTCGGAGAATCTTTGACAAGTTTCTTGAGTTTTTTTACTAAACTACGTGGGTATATATATCTTATTGAAATAGAAAATATTCCTAAAAACAATAGTAAATACCAATAGTTAGAAAAGTAACTTAATATAAGACATGAAATGCCAAATATAACTAAAAACTTATATTGAAGTTCGAGTTTATGATACTTATTTAATGAAAAAAGATTATATCTAATGTAATTATCTAAGCTGATGTTGCTTTTTATTTTTATTTCATTCACGAAAATCATCTCCTTGTATGAATTATACCTTAACTAGAATAATTATATCATTCGATGATATATTTTTTTCATATCGTATTTTTCTCTAATATTGCTTTGTACTCTGTGAAAACTATACAATTCTCTATTCAATAATTATAGAGTAAATGAAATATACAAAAAGTACCGAGGAGCATAGTCCTCGGTACTCTTTTCTATGCTACTTCAATCCATGTTTTAATGTTCTTTAAAAGTTCAGTCATAGGATAAATAATAATTTCGTTATTAATCAGTTTTGTTTCACGAATCTTAGTTTTACCTTCTTTTTCGTACTGTCGTTCATCGCCTTTATTATTTTTGATTGTGAAGAACCAATCACTCTCGTCATTTTTGATATCTTTGATGAAAAGTTCTAAATCTCTCATATCAAAAAGCTTTGCGTCTGAAGAAGATATACTAAGATCAAGACCTTGTGCTTCGCCATAAATCCATCCAGTAATTCCTTCTTTTTTTACACAATCAAAATAATGGATGTCTTTTATACCTAATTGTTTAGGTTCAAAACTTAAAATTTTATACCCCTGATAAGTTAGGATACCTTGATCTCCTTCATGATATTTATACCATGCCTTTGGTTTAACCTTAAAGGATAATACTTTTCTCGTCTTGGTTCTAAATCGAACATAATAGGATTTATCAGTAAATCCACGAACAGTATCAACGGTTTGTTGAAAGTTTTCTCCTACTATCCGTGATTCTGTGTAATTTCCAATCACAACCACAGCTGTTTGTTCGATGGGTGAGTTTTTCTGGTTCACTTGATTTTTACGCATCACCAAAAAGCCAATAACTCCAGCAATGATCCCAACAAAGATAAATACAATAGCAATAATCACAAACTCCATGATATTCTCCTAACCTTCTTTTTGGAAGAGAAAAATGATATCTCCTGCTGTATAACGAAGCCATTGATAATTTTCTAACACCTCATAGGTGTCTGTTGTTCCACCAAACGTCAAGTATAAAATATTCTCTCCTGCATTTTGACCAGGTACAATTGCCCATGTTCCATCGATGACATTCGTATATATAGGATTATTGACCGTATAACTTTCTGTAAATGTGCCGTCTTCTCGAATAAGAATATAATGATTCTGGACGAGATTTTGATTATCGCTTCGACTATAGAAGTTATATCTGCCGACAATCGTCGCTGCACATTCTGTAGTCACACCAGCGGTATAGTTAATCTTCATTCGCATAAAATCTGCATAATAACGATCTGCACCAACAACAATTTCTGCAAGTACACCAATTTCATTCACACCGTTGATCAGTTCAACTTCGTAATAGACATATCCATCTTCTGCTGCATAATATGGTCCCTCGATATATTGATCACCCTGATATAGTGTATAAACTGCATCAAGGTGGTTTGCTGTCACAGCAATCACGACTTTATTCTGTAAATAACAAGCCATCACATCGTTATGTGTAGTCCCTAAAGTGATTTCATCACCTGCGACATCCATCCACACCTGATCAACGACATTTTGATCATACTCAGTTAAGAACGAGGCTTCAAGTGTTGGGAAATACTCATCTCCAATCGTGCCTTCTAAGAGTTTATTATATTCTTCTTCAATACGTTCATAATCGATTAGAGCAGACTCACCAATATAGAATATATCATCATAGAGAAGGGCTCCATCGTCTATTATAGCTTGTGCATTAGCTCCTGATGAATAAGGATCAAATTCATAAACACCAGGACTCGTATTAAAATGAACTTTTCGATTGGTCTGTCCTGGATAATTGGGATCAGCGACATAGATGTCGTAACCTTGCATCTTATAAGCCATAATCGCATGACCACTGACGATATCACCCAATTCATTATGAGAATAAATGGCCATGAGTTGTGGCTTATTTGTGACTACCATTGCGTAACTAAAAGCGAAATAAATAAGTTGTTTATCATCTCCAGCAAACGATAAATAATCGTAAAAGTCTTCGGATGAAAAATCAAGTAAGTTTTGAATTACAGATGCGAAACGATACCCGAGATTATCATCTTCCATAAATGCCTCTGTTGCTTCAAACCCAACATTATCAAAAAGGTTGTAAAGAGCTGGTTCATTTTCACCAATTTTTTGTGTGTGATAATACCATGACATGGTTAAAACTTGCCCTGCACAATGCCCTCCTTGAGCAAGAAACGACCCGTAATTTGTAAATTGCCAATCATCTACTCCTGGAATAAATCCGGTATCAACATATTGATCAGTGACATTGGTTAGCTTTAGTAATTCGTCGATGCTAATCTTTGACACAACAATACTTGAAAAATGGTTTGTAAACAAGGTAATCTCAGTAGATGTGAGATTTTTCATAGGAATGCCTTCAAGACTATTGGTTTCTACATCAAAATAGAATCCCATCGCAAACTCACCCTCTTCAATCTCGACAGGAATTGTTAGCGTTAAAGGCTCATTAGAAAACGTGTGTCCATTATCAATATTGATTAGTGGGGTAATTGGTGTAAAAGAATCGCCTAAGTCATGAGATTCAATGGTTTGTGTTGTGATTTCAAAAGGTGTCAGTTCATCGTAGGCTCCAAAGGGAACCACGATTTCAAAACCATAAATAGGGGAAGTTAATTCATCCACTGATAAAACCGCCCCTGTGAATGGAACGTTTTGTTCCAGTTCTGATACAGGATCGGCAAGATTTAAAATGGGGGATTCAACAGCTGGTTCTCGAAGTAAACCTAGGATGACAAAAATAAGAACTAATCCCGCAAGTGCGCCTGCCGTGATATAGACGTTTTTTCTAACGGAAAAGAATTTTTTGATATGTGGCCATGCCTTCTTTGCATAAAAAATTGCTCGATCGAGAAGATATAAAAAAACCTTCTTTATGAATCGTGCAATTTTCTTAGTGCCATTCCATATTTTTTCAAGATACAAAACCACTTTACTTCCTGTTTCTTCTCCACACTTAGGACATGTTTTTTTCAACACAGAAACTTCTTCTTGACAATGCTGACATTTCATAAGGTACCCTCCTAATTGCTAATAATATAAAAAACCATGTATTTACTTTCATGGTTACTTGCTTATCTCGGTGTCGTCTTTATTTCTATTTTATGACATCTTCATGACATTTACAATATTATAATTTATGATTGCATAAGATTTGACACCGTGTTATCCTAAAAATATAAGCACATCCACGATAAACATTAAAAATTAACTTAAGGAGAAAAAGATGAAGAAAACTGTATTTAGCTTTTTATTTTTACTCGGACTAAGTCTATTCTTAGTATCGTGCAGTGGGGGAAGTTCGAAAACGGCAAGTGATATGATTGATACACTTGAGGGTGATGGTTATGCTCTCGAGCAACGCGATGAAGATTCAAGAGAGTATTATCAAGCCAATATGGTCAATGATAAGTACGATCTTGATGTAGATGTGATTGATCTATATGTCGGCTACGTAAATTCAAGAGAACGTTGGGCTGAAATTGTTGTCTTAAAAAACGCTACTCAAGCTGAAGCATTCTATGATGAACTTATGATTGAAAACACTGTAGGACGATTCGTTATTATGAAAGAAAACGTCATCATCCTTACCTTCTCATCAGAAACTGCAAATCTCTTTTCCGTAAAGGAATAACAGGGGAACTCCATCTCCTGTTTTTCTTTTTTTGATAAACATTGTGAAGTATTAAATAAGTAAAAAGCGATTCATTAATATGAGTCGCTTTCTTGTTATCATTTAACTTCTATACATTCTAATCATACTTTGTAAAATCTGCAAATACATCTACAAATGTGATATAGATTACTTCCCAATTACCATTATCATAAGCTAAAATTTCAAATTTAAACGAAGCACTTTCATCATCATCGATCTCATAAAAGAAATGTTGATAGATGAAAACAGGAGTTTCTGAAAATGTCATAAATAATACTTGGGAAGTATTAACATCAGTTACACGAATACGAATAAAGAAGTTGGAGTGAAAATAGAATCGTATCTGATGTGATAATCCATCGGGTTGATTCATGGCTACAGCCCAATCATGATCAAGCGTAATCGTACTTGTTATGGGCGAGGTGAGAAAATCAGGTTCTAAAAAAGAGGTCTCATATCGAATGTCGAAGATATCGGTTATTGTTTGTTGTCTTTGATAGATAATATAATCATCTTCACCTCTTGTGATAGTGATTGTATCATAGATGGGATTGATGATAAAGGTATCATCAACGCCAGATCCTAACGAGTAGAGTCTAAGTACGTTACCATCGGAGTTGAAAGGAATATACCAATTACCACTCTTATGGGAGGCAATATACTCTCGGTCGAACATGTAAAATAATTCATTACTTAACAGTTTAATCTCATACTCAGGGGTTGTCGTTTTACTACCGCGCTCAACCTCGTAGTATTGTCCCACAAGATCAGCTTCCAGTTCCTCTATTGTCTTTTTAGCAAAAGTAATTTTTACTTCTTTGTAGCTAGAATATTTAAGGGGATAATATGTTTTGTCATCTATTACCAGTTCGTAAATATTTTGCGTGAAAATCCCTAGAATATTTTCTCCATCATTTAAGGTAAATACGCTGATATTTATTCCGTTTTCATTCACCATGATTGGTTCATCTAGTGATTCAAATCCTTGAAAATATGTGATAGCCGTTTCCTTATTACTAGCGATGGTTCGAATCACGATTTCATTGGCATTAAAGGTGGCTGATTGGATATCTTGATAGGTGAGTTCATCTGTCAGAGGTGTCCACGTGGGAACGCCATCTACATGACTGGATAAATATTCATAGGTATAACTTGTAAATTTATCATTGCCAATTGTTCCATCTATCATGTTTTGATACTCTTCTTTGATAACATTATAATCGATGATAGCGGATTCTGCGTAGTAAGCAAACTCCGTATAGATGGTTAAATTGTCTTCCGTTAAATCTTGAGCATTGTCTCCTGACCCATAGATTCCAAAGCCATTGTCTAAGGAAAAGGGAATGTATCTTTGATCATCACCGCTGAAGTTTGGATCAGCAACATAGAGTTGAAATTCGTTGATGTAGTATTCAATTTTGTAAACACTCATCGCATGTCCACCAGCGATTTTGTTTTTACTATTCAGATGATAGATACCGATATACTGTGGTCGTTTAGTGATTTTTATCGCGTATGCAAACGAATAGAAACGTTCGATATCGGGTTGTTTTAGAGTCTCAAAATAGAAAAATCGTTCTTCTGAAGCAAATTTGATTCTATTTTGAATGACACTTGCAAATTTATAAGCATCCACATCATCATACCAAAAATCGGTTGTATCATTATCAAAAGCAGTATGTAGTGATGGTTCTTGTTCTTTGATTTTCTTTTCGGTATAATACCACATCATAGTCAATGCTTGTCCAGCACAGTGTCCACCCGGTTCAATCTCTGAGCCATAATTATCAAATGACCAATCATCAACTCCAGGAGTAAATCCGGTGTCATACGACCAGGGATTGGCAATCATGTCCTGTCTAATCGTTTCATAAAGAATGGATGAGACAACAATTTTACTAAAATGATGGGTGAAGATGGTGATTTCATTACGACTAATTGATTTAGTGGGGATAGCTTCATAGGTATCAGTAACATCATCATAGAAGAATGCCATCGCAAATTCAACGATTGGATCAATGTCAATAGGGATAGAGACTTCAAGGGTTTGTTCTGAAAAGATATGACCATTATCAAACACGATTAAAGGTGTGATTGGGTTAAACATATCAGGAACCTCGATTGGATCGAAAGGCTCTACGGTTATCGTAAAATTAACAGGTTCTTCATAAGCATTTTCAGGAATATCAATGGAAAGTGTAGAGATTAAGGAAGGATCTTGATAAAGAATCGTTCCTCCCGAATCGTCTATTTCATAAGAACCGTTATTTTCAATCGGGATATCCCAACTTACCATACGGCATGAAGATAAGAAAACGAGGGCAATTATAGCATACAAGGGTAGATATATTCGCTTCATTTAGGATCATCTCCTTCGGTGGTTTCTAAAGAAACTTTTTCTTTAGAACGTTTGGCATCTTTTAACGTTTGATATAAACGAATCAGTTGGTTTTTAATCCATATCACCGTTGTTTTCAGGTAAAGATAAAGTTTATCAAAAAAAGAGATTGTCAATGATTCAAAAAAGTAGGCTATGGTCAAAAGCGGTACTAAGAATAGTTGAAGAATGACAGCACTCCGAATTCTCGACGCATCTTCCTTTAAAAACAATAGCATAAAAAGCATAATGAACATAAACCCAAGCATGCTGAAATACATGTATTTATGAAAGGTTTGAAGGAAGAAGTAAGATATAATGGTCGCTAATATCAATAATGATGACATTATGAGAAAGAAAGTGCCTGCATTCAATCCCACGATTGAAACTTTAAAGACCTTTCCATTGATTACTTTTGCATAAACAGGAATAAACAAGGTTAAGATGTAGCCGATGATTAACCCCGCTTTAATCCACTCAATCTTAGAATATGCTTTCATAAAAAACCTCCGAGTGCCTTTACGTTCATTATATCGTGATATG
>JAHIRQ010000147.1 GCA_018818645.1 Bacillota bacterium | reverse complement strand
CTGTATGAAAAATTGAAAAATGTCATTTTTTTGGATCACTACATTTTGCCATCTACAGATACACTTATTGGCTTAGCTATCTATTCAAAATTTTTGCACAAAATGCAATCTACAGATGGTATTTTGGTTTGGCACCATCCTGCAATCGCGACTGTCTGTTGTTATGAAAGTCATGCTCTAGAACTGTCTTTCTTGTGTCGTCCTTATGAAAATCTAAAAATAGCTAGTTTTTTACATTAACATTTAAGAGTCACTTTTTGTCTTAGTTAAAAGCTTAAATCACCTTTAAAAACATGTAAATATGTTTCCACACACAAGGTTGCCCTGACCCTTTGGATAGGACTGTCGGTTATTATGAAACCCTTCACTTACAACTGTCGGTTACTATGAAAATGGCTCCATTGAGATGTCAAGTTAACTTTTTTAATCTCAATAAAATTCTCTAAAAATCGCCTTCACTTTGAACATAATTTTTCGACCCCATAACCCTTTACTTTGAACATATGGTGTTTTCATGTCTTGCTGTAACACTTTTTCTGTTGGCAAAAGTAAATGAGTTACAAATGTTGAATAGGTGTTAAGATCAAATAAAATAATACGACTAAGCAAATAGGGAGTTGGGACTGTCGGTTACAATGAAAGTCATCACTTGGGACTGTCTGTTACTATGAAATGGATACCCTTTTCTTACCAAACGCGTTTCAATTGAAAAGGTTGTAGATGGTTATAAGCAAGAGTATTACAATATCAAAGATAAAAAGATTCTAGATTCTTCTGATATGGCTTTGAAGTTTCAACTTGAAGATGTGATTACCAAATTCAGTGTTGAGTATACACAATTAGAAGATAAGTATTTTGAGAACAGGGATATGTATAAATATCCTGAGATGATAAAAAAACTGATATCCTCTTATGATTATCCCATCCAGGAGATTGATCCTCATATGGTCAAAAGCATATTCAGTAATCTAGTTATAGTCGATACAGAAAATTATTTATTTATCATTAATGTTACCAATAAAAAGTTAACTATGGATGATATGAAAAAAGCAGCGACTAAGAAGCCGTTGCTTGAAAGTAAAGGTATTTAAAAATAGCAAAACTGATTTTATTAATTGGAAGAATTCAGTTACTTAATTGCCATTAACAATTTTTAGTGATTTCTGTGAAAATATTAAGAACAGTTAAGATGTTACTCATCCCCTTAGAATTTACATTACTCATTGCAGATAGATTCGATTTACTCACATCATTAATTTTCTTTTGTGCTACAAATTGCTTAGCTTTAGCTATTTTTTCCTTATGAGAAGCTTTGATTCCCCAAAGAACTTCCTCTATCGTTGTAACAAACCATACTAATTCATAACTGTTTGCAAGGCAGTATACTTCTAAATCTTGAATAAATCTATGGTCTTGTGGTACAGACATATTCTTATCTTTGTCACAAACATAAACTACATATGATTTCCCACCAGTAAGCGAATATTCTTTTATCAAGGTCTTTATTTTTTTAGTTACCCTTTCATTACAATAATTGTGTTTTCCACACATATATACGAAATTAGGCTTATTATAACCGATATCGAAATATTTTTTTAGTACTTCCCTAATATAGTAATAGTCAGTTTTGGCTTTTTCTGTTGTTTCTATTGCAAAGATTATCTGAATAAAGGGAGAACTCATTGCTCAAACACCTCAACAAAATCTTCAGCTTCAATATTAAATGGTAACCCTCTAATCATACCCTTTTGATATAATTTGCTAGGTGAATAGTTACCTAATTGTGTCCATGTTGTTATGATTGATGAACTTGACATAAAGTCGATAGATAATTTTTTAGTTTTTAGTGTCTCCATTGGTGAAATATTATGAGTTGTAAAAATTAATTGTCCTGATGCATATTCCGATATATAATTAATGATTTTAACCAAATAAACATCGTTTATGTGTGAATCCAATTCATCTATAATAAGTATTCCACCTTTTGAAACATGCTCAATAGCTGAGAAAAGTTCCATTAGTTTCTTTATCCCAACACTTTCAAACTCAAGATCAATCATATAATCCCCATAATTAATCAATTGATTTACAGCAAATAGTTCTTCACTAGAGGAAGACTTTATCATATCTTCTTTGGTTTCAATCGATTTAATCTCGGGTTTAAACAATCTGATGAACTTTAACTTTCTCTTCAGTATTAGTTTAAGTTTTTCTAATTCATTCTTTGTCAAAACCTCGCTATTGTATCCAGATTGGCTTAACTTAGACAGTGTATCCCAATTATTTTGAATTTCTATAATATCATCAGATTCAATGATTTTATTTTTGATTTTAGCGAAATGATCATCATTTTTATCAATTATTATATTCATACTTCCCATTAATGATAAAAGAGGAACTACTAATTTTAGGTCATTCGCTCTAGATTCATCTTTTAGATCGATATCACTTGATTTAGTCTTAGTAAGCAATTCATATAATATGTTTGAAAATGATCTTTTGTTAAGAAGATTTTTGAATTGATCCATTGAGTAATCAGAAAACTTGGAATGTTTACTTATCCCTTTTTCACTCGTGAAAATGATTATATCCTTTGAACTTTCATAATCTCTTTTTGAATACTTTTCACTTAGAATTTCAAACTCATTATTAATATAAGAGATAGATGTATCATAAAAGTACAACCCCTCTAAATTCCTTTTATTGCTATAGAAAAAACTTATGCTTATATCAATTTGATCACATTGCTTGTTAATCAACTCATTTAAATACGTTGTTGTTTTATCATCGTATAAGTAATTTGATTTAAAGACCAGATTTTGCAGTATTTGAAAAGAGTGTATTATACCAGTCTTCCCACTACCGTTTGGTCCGTATATAGCTTTGACATTGAAAGCTCTTGCTTCTTCAAATTTCGAAACATCATTTTTACAAAATATCAAATCAACTTGATTGCATATATTCTTTATTCCTTTTACTGATAAAGAGCGTATAAAATTCCCCATATAATATCCTCCATAACAAAATGTTAATATTCTATAGCATATTATACCACTAAAAATTAAAAATACAAACATTTCATTACAAAATGTTAATATTTGATTTTCTTGCTCAAAAAGAAAATATAATTGAAACTTTTATATTAATCCTTATTCTCTACATAAAGTGTTTTTACAAAGTGTTTAACCAATTAACTATTTTTAATGCTGAATTCGATTGAAAGAGTGGGTTCCTAAAATCATTCAGTCGTTCAAAAACAGTACCAAATATTCCCATTATGTTGATTATCTATTTGAATTACAAACATGGTTGAATCTGATTCGATATCTGCTAATCTTAAATCATCATAGAGCTCTCTATTAAGAGGACAGTTGTTCTTAAACCATACAAAACAATTATCAAGATCAAGTTTGCCATCTGGTTTGATCTGTTTAATAATGTTGCCCCGAGAGACCATTTGGGACTATCGGTTACTATGAAATGGATACCCTTTTCTTACCAAAAGTGTTTCAATTGAAAAGGTTAGCACCATCCTGCAATCGCGACTGTCTTTTGATATTAAATCTAGAAATCAGAGATTACGATCCTCATATACGAATTCAAAACTTGAAAACTTAATATTTATCATATTGGTTGAATAGCCTTAGTTCCTTAAGGTAGGACTGTTGTGTGAAAATACATTAGATAAATCCTCAATTCATTGCTTTTAATACTAATAATCGACTCGATCTATTCTCTCTCTTCCTCTCCATTTAGTATTAGGTTTGTCTAGATATAGTGAACCATATTTTTCTAATTCATCGATTGATAAAGCTAATTCAGTATGCATTACTTTAACATATTTATCTATAACAGTTAATAAACTAATGTAATAATCATCATCTAAGTTTAGTTTTGTCTTTAAAAAATCAAAAACATTCTTTAATCTTTCTTTTCCAGTAGGATGTGTTGATCTTCGATATCCAATTTTTGGATTTGTATATTCTAAAGCTCCCTCAAAGATTGAAAGATTGCAAAACCACATGATAACAGAATCACCATAATCATTGTAGTTCACATTACTCATTTCAAGTAACTTAAGAGCATGTATATCTGCATCAAATTCTTGTTGTTGCATATAATTATATACTTTAAATGTTGTTACCTCTTCACTTGACATAAATAGTTTCATCTCTTTCAAATTAGAATTGTTAAGATGGCCTAATAAGTAATGAGAAAATTCATGACCAGTTATAAATACTTTTTGCCAAAAAACCATTGAATTAATGATGTGATCTATTGTTTTTGGTATTTTACCTCTAGGATCAAAGTCAAAATCGAGTGCTTCATATTTTCTCATAACTCTATATGCTATAAATAATCCATTTTTTCTGATTCGATAAGGAACTTCAAATTTCTCACTCATCAAAGCAAGGTTACTGTACTTTAAGAAATAGTCCAGACTTGAATCAAGTGTGATTAGAGGATCATGAACTGTTTTCATTATCATACCGTTTGGATCATTTGAATATAAATCACCATAAGATATGCCTTTGATTTTATTCTTAATTTCCACTGATACATTTGAAATAAAGAAATCATAGTGTGTTGTATCAAAAACATTTTCAAAATCCCACTCTTTGTTTGGGTTTTTATGAGTAAAAATATTCCTATAATGAATAAATATTCTCAATAATCTTGTTGAATTACTTATTATTTCTGCTCTTTTTTGAAGCAAAATATCTGATGTATTTTTAGGTGAAACCATTCTATTGTATTTTTCCCTCTCCATGAACGACGAGTACCATATAAAGTCGTCTGATAGGATATTCTTCATTTTATCCATAATATTATTACCTCCGCGATTATACTTCAACTAAGCATTCATGTAAAGTTTACCTTTTTTCAATTGTCAAACTTCGATGAATCTACTACTTTGAATTATGTTGCTGATTGACCTTGACACTTAAAGTGGGACTGTTGTGATTGATCGATACTGTAGAACTGTCAGTCATTTGTATGTCTTTGTGTAATGTATGTCATTTGTATGACAATGAAAATGCTATATTTTTTTTCAAACTTTTCATAGTCGTTTTCCTTCTTAAAAAAGAGCAAAACATACTGCTCTCGATAAGTCAATATGTTTCTACACACCAGGTTGCTCCGAGGAATCATTAATGACTTTCGTTAACTGTGAAAATGATACCAGTATCTTACCAAGTGTGTTTCAATAGAAAAGGGTGGTTACATCTTGAAATCGCAACTTTCTTTTAGTATAAAAACCTAAAATATCGAACAATAGATTTCCTTATTGTTGAAAATATAGTAATTTCAGTAACTTTTTTTGTATGAATTAAATAGTAATATCAAAAAAACAGATTTTTTCTACACCATAGTTTTGTGTGTTTTTTTCACTTTTATTAAGTTTTTCACAATTTGAGAGTCTTCACTTTGAACATAATCGAGTAAAATGTAACCATTCACTTTGAACATAGTTTTTCAACTAAGTCGGCACTTTGAACTGTCGATTTCTATGCATTAATATGGAACGAATAGCCGTTCTTTGACATACACTTATTGGCTCTATTGAGCCATATATAAACCTTTCAAAAAGTTAAGTACAAAATTTACTATTTATTTTTGTCTTGTCATTACTAAGTTTATCGCGTTTTTACTACTTAAATAGCGTGTTTTACTCTGGAGTTATACCAAGTTTACTTTTT
>JAHIRQ010000146.1 GCA_018818645.1 Bacillota bacterium | reverse complement strand
TGCTGTTTTATCAAGAGCATCAGAAGCATTAGGTGATGATGAATATGGTTATAGAGAAGAATTTATCAGTTTAGTTCAAAAAGCTAAATCAATCCATGATTAAGTCATTCAACCATACATTATAGAATACTTCAAAAGATGATGGGGGAGAAACTTTTGAAGTCATACTTAAATAGCGGAGTTAATCTCATTTTGTGAGGTTAACTCCATTTTGTATATTACCCTAGGTGATTCTATTTGCCTATCATGAAATTGTCTTTTTTTCTATGATATAATTAAGAATATAAGTGCTCGATACCAATTTACAGTTTAGAAAGAGTGAAAAAATGTCTAAAAACTATAATGAGTTAACAAAAGATGAATTAATCGAAGAAATTAAAGTTCTAAAACAAGAATTAGTAGAGGAAATGAAATATAACAATGAAGAGTTTCTCGTTCAATTTCCTTGGGCAGGAAATTTAGGTCAATGGAAATGGTTTTATGCTGAGAATCGAGTTATATTTAATGAAAAAAAAGTAACACAACTCGGATATAATCCAAAGGTGATTGGTGAGATAGGATTTGAGTTTTTTACACATAAACTTCATCCAGATGATTATGAACGCGTCATGGATAATATGAGAAATCATTTGATAGGAAAGACAGAGGCTTACGAAGTAGAATACCGTATTCAGCATAAGAGTGGTCACTATATTTGGTATTACGACCGCGGGACTGTGATAAAAAGAGATACTTTAGGTAAGCCAATCATCATTCAAGGTATAGTTTTTGATATATCAGAATCAAAAAGAGTCGAGCAAAAATTATGTGATTTATCAGAAAGAGATGCTTTGACTGAAGTTTACAATCGAAGAACTTTCTATGTTAAAGTCGACGAAATGATTCAACAAAAACTTGATCATGACGTGCCATTCTCATTAATCATGTTTGATATTGATAATTTTAAAGCTATTAATGATACATATGGTCATTTAGTTGGTGATGATGTTTTAAAGAAAATCACCCAATTAATTATTGAAGATAAAAGACATAAGGATCAAGTATTTAGATTTGGCGGAGAAGAATTTTTCATAACTTTACCAAATACAGGAATGGATGGAGCACTCAAAGTAGCCAATCGATTGCATCAACTTATTAGCAACATGAATATACCAAAGGTAGGTCAAATTACGATCAGTATGGGTGTGGTTGAGTATTTAGTTCATGAAACCATCGATGATTCTATTAAACGTGTGGATGATTTAATGTATGAAGCAAAAAAAATGGGAAAAAATAGAGTTAAGTATTAAAAGGAAATGCTATAATATATATAAAAATAAATACACGGGGGCGGACTTATGTATAAAAAATTATATCTTTGGGGTCTATCATTGACTTTAGTAATGATGATCATACGCTTATCTTTCCTATTTAGATTCATAACACTTGAAGTTGTGATCAGTGAAGTGGTATCAACTCTATTTGTTTCTCATTTTATTTTAGCACTTGTTTTCTTTATAGCTCGGATTCGTAGATTTATCCATTCAGAAAATTTTATCAGTTTTGCAATGACAGGTGTTTGGCTTTCTGTTATAATTGCAACAATTGCTGGATTAGTCTTTTATGTTGCTAGTATAGTAACTGCAGAAGTTGATATGTCTATATTTAATGGGACGTTTATGGCAATCATAGGTTTGTGGATGGAAAATCATATGGGACGTATGGAAGAACTCGAAGAAGAAATCAAAAAAATGAATGAAAATAAATAACATAAAACTTATAGATGACATCATCTATATTTTTTTTAAATGTTTAACAAGATATTTAAATTCAGATCGTTATCTTATAGAAATAATGTCAAATTCAAATGAAAAAAAGTGATTCAAAACTCTTGACACGTCATTTTTGGTGTAGTAAAATATAAGTGAAATGGCACTCTATGTGTTTAAGTGCCAAAAATAAAGGAGGCGAAAAAAATGCTTGGTCTAACACCATTTAACCGAAGTGTAGCACGTCGAACAGATGAAAAAGACGATTTCTTCAATATGATCGATGAGTTCTTCAATGACAGTTTCTATCCAAACAGAAGTCTTCGTCAAGACACCTTTAAAATCGATGTCAAAGATGAAAAAGATTTCTTCATCGTAGAAGCTGACCTACCTGGAATTAAAAATGAAGAAATAGAGTTAAACTATCAGGAAGGTCAATTGATGATTTCTATCAATCGACAAGAAGAAAAGAAAGAAGAAAAATCAAACTATATTCATCGCGAGCGTAAAGTTTGCTCCATGAGACGTGCAATCAATTTAGGAGATCTTGTTACAGATCAAATTGAAGCAGAATTAAAGGATGGCATATTGAAGATTAAAGCTCCTAAGGCTACTCAAATTGAACAAAAAACAAGAATCCAAATCAAATAACTAATAGATTTAGCACAAAAGTAATTAGTGAAAGGGCATCAATATTTTCTTTGATGTCTTTTCATTTTTTTGATAACTAACCTAATTCGAGATAAATATAGTATAATAAAAATATAAAAATAAAACTAACAGGAGAAAAACGATGAACATAACATCTTTCTTAAAACCTTTCTATGAAACTACACTTGTATATAATGATCAACCTTTAAGTGATGCCTTGATAACCATGACAAAACATCGGTATACATCAATACCTGTTATCACTAAAGATCAAAAATACGTTGGAACACTCACAGAGGGTGATATTTTACAGTTTGTATTGCAAAATGTAGAGTGCCTAAATTCTGATAATTTATCGAAATATCAAGTATCTGAAGTCAAAAGACATAGAGATTATGATCCAGTAAGCATTACTGCTACGATGCCAATGCTATTATCTAAAGCATCCAATGAGAATTTTGTCCCAGTAATTGACCAGAATGACAATTTTGTAGGCATTATAACGAGAAAAACACTGCTAGACTATTTCTTTGAACATAATTTCATGGTTTTATAGTTTGTAAAATTAGAATCTAAACTATGATAAACAACCACTTCAATGTGGTTGTTTTTTTTGTAAAAAAGGAGTAAAAAAAGATAATTATACTTGATTTCATTTTCATGCATGCTATAATATAGATAGATATCAATATAGATAACTATCGATACAGGAAAGAAGGGCTTTTATGGACTTAAATTATGCTTTAATGTTTAAAGCACTATCCGATGATAACAGGTTAAAGATTCTTGAACTTTTAATTCAAGGTGAAACCTGCGGATGTACATTGATTGATAAGCTGACAATCAAACAACCTACACTTTCTTATCATCTAAAAACATTGACAGATGCAGGAATAACCACCGCATATAAAGATGGCAATTGGGTTAAGCACCACGTCGATAAAGAAAAAATCGACAAAATCATCGAATTTTTAATCAATTTGAAAAATATGGAGACAACATGCAAATCATAAGAAGTATTTTGAGTTGGTTAAATGATCAACTTTTAAGAATGGAATGGCTAGATAATTCAGTCAGATGGTTTTTTGGAGATTTATTAAATTTAGATAAAGAATCGATGCTATTTGAAAGCTTATCATTCTTTGTTTATGACGTCATCAAAATCTTTATTTTATTAGCAGTCTTTATTTTCATTGCATCATATGTTCAATCCTTTTTTTCTCCAGAACGCACAAGAAGGATTCTTGCAAAGCATAAAGGTATTGGAGCGAACACAATCGGGGCACTTCTAGGTACAGTCACTCCATTTTGTTCATGCTCATCTATCCCAATTTTTATTGGATTTACGAAAGCAGGTTTACCTATAGGTGTCACATTCTCATTTTTGATATCATCACCCTTAGTCGATTTAGCATCTGTCATCTTACTTGCAAGTATTTTTAACTGGAAAGTTGCAATCGCTTATGTTGTGGTTGGACTCATCATCGCGATCATCGGAGGAAGTTTAATAAGTTTATTCAAGATGGAAAGATATGTTGAAGATTTTGTGATGAAAAGAGTAGAAACTCCAGCTGGTAGTGAAATTGAACCTATGGAAGAATACCAAATGACTAAAAAAGAGCGAGTCAATTACTCCATAGAACAGGTAAGAGAAATCATCAAAAAGGTTTGGATATATATTTTAATTGGTGTTGGTATTGGTGCAGTCATTCATGGAGTTATTCCAGAAGACTTTATAACAGCCGTTTTAGGAAATGATAATATGTTTTCAGTCTTATTGGCAACTCTTCTCGGTATTCCAATGTATGCAGATATCTTTGGAACACTACCTATCGCAGAAGCATTGGTGTTAAAGGGTGTTGGAATTGGCACAGTATTGGCATTTATGATGGCAGTTACAGCATTATCACTACCATCTATTATCATGATCAAAAAAGTGATCAAACCCAAACTATTATTTATGTTTGTAGGTACAGTCACAGTTGGCATACTTATTGTAGGTTATTTATTCAATGCATTTAGTTATTTACTGATTTAGGAAGGGAGGAAACGGATATGGAAATCAAAGTATTAGGCTCAGGATGTGCAAACTGTAAAAGATTACATCAACTTGCAGAAATCGCACTTAAGGATTTAAACAAAGAAGCAAATCTCATTTATGTCACAGATATGATGGAAATTGCGAATGCAGGAATTTTAAGAACTCCAGGACTTGTCATTAACAATAAGATTGTGTCTTATGGTAGAGTGCCTACCCTAGAAGAAGTAAAGACTTTTATTGAAAACGCTAAATAAGGAGAGATTTATGAAAATTGGATTCTTTGAGAAGTATTTAACGTTATTTGTTTTAATTTGTATGGCAATAGGAGTCTTAATTGGTCGATTTATTCCTGCAATTCCAGATTTCTTAAATCGCTTTGAAATTGCAAGTGTTAATATTCCAATTGGAATATTAATATGGGTGATGATCTATCCAATGATGCTCAAAGTTGATTTTACATCCGTTAAAAATGTCGGAAAAAAGCCCAAAGGATTATATCTAACCTGGGTTGTGAATTGGTTGATCAAACCATTTACAATGTTTGGGATCGCATATTTATTCTTCTATGTCATTTTTAGTACATTAATTCCTGCTAATCTTCAACAAGATTACTTAGCAGGTGCAGTATTATTAGGTGCAGCACCTTGTACTGCTATGGTGTTTGTATGGAGTAGTTTAACAAGAGGTAACCCTGCATATACATTAGTACAAGTAGCAACCAATGATTTAATAATTCTAATACTATTTGTACCGATTGTAGGACTACTATTGGGCATCGGAGGCATTACAGTTCCTTGGCTAACGCTATTTTTATCGGTATTCCTATTTGTAGTGGTTCCTTTGGTTGCAGCGTCTCTAACGAGATATTTCATTATAAAAAACAAGGGAATAGAATTTTTTAATCAAAGATTCTTGCCTAAATTCAGTAAAATTACCGTGAGTGGATTACTATTAACCTTAGTGTTAATCTTCTCCCTTCAAAGTGATTTAATTATTGAAAACCCACTACATATTGTATTGATAAGTATTCCACTCATTATTCAAACATTCTTAATTTTCTTTATTGCCTATTTTGGAGCAAAAGCATTAAAGCTTACACATGATGTTGCAGCTCCTGCGGGAATGATTGGAGCAAGCAATTTCTTTGAATTGGCAGTAGCGGTTGCAGTCGCATTATTTCCTTTAAATCCAGGAGTTGCACTTGCAACAATCGTTGGAGTATTGGTAGAAGTTCCTGTTATGCTTATGCTAGTTAAAATAGCAAATAAAACCAAAAATTGGTTTCCAAAAGGAGAATTGAATTATGAAGAAACTTAAAATTGCATTTGTCTGTGTACACAACAGCTGCAGAAGCCAAATGGCTGAAGCGATAACTAAAGAACTTGCATCTGATTTTTTTGAACCATATAGTGCTGGTACTGAAACCAAACCAAGAATCAATCAAGATGCTGTAAGAATTATTAAAGACTTATACCATGTTGACATGAATCAAACTCAAAAGTCTAAATTACTGGATGATATTCCTCAAGAACTTGATGTTTTAGTAACGATGGGATGTAATGTAGAGTGTCCATTTATTCCAACACAGCATAGAGAGGACTGGGGATTAGATGATCCATCTGGACTACCAGATGAAGCATTTCTTCATACTGCAAAAGTGATAAAAGAAAAACTTCTATTATTACGTCAAAGAATTGAGAATAAAGAAATCGATATCAAGTAAACAATAAAAAAACGGATATTTCATTGATCTTTTGTAGATCTCCTGAATATCCGTTTTTTGCTTATTTCTTAATGATTTGTCGATCAAAGACTAGTAAAATGACCGGTAAGAAGAATAATATCATCATCAAGGAGATGAAAGCACCTCTACCCAAAAGCTCACCTATTTTAGTAACTGAACCAATATTTGAAAACCAACCTTCAACAAAGCCTGCAACTGTTAGTATCGCGCCAGAGATAATGATTGAAATGGAAGATTTAGAGAATGCATTTAACATTGCTTGTTCCTTTTCATTTTCTTTTCTTTCTTCAATATATCGATGTGTAAGTAAAACTGCATAATCTATGGTTGCTCCAAGTTGTATACTCATAACAATTAAATAACCTATATATAAAATGCTTAGATCACCGATAACCAAGACAGACACATTGAGCCAAATGGCAGAAAGAATAACTGAAACCAGTAAAATTGGTATTTTATAGGATTTAAACACGACTCCAACGATTAGGGAAACCCCGAGTATGGTGAGTAACATTATCCATATACCCTGTTTTTCGATGGAGTTTTTGATGTCATATAAAGCGGTTGACTCCCCAATAATATAGAAATCATCATATTTTGAATCAATAGACTCTCTCAACCCCTCAACAAAAAGATAAAGTTCCTCATTCTCTTTATAGATATTTGTAGTGAGTATGATACGACTATAGTTTTCTCCAATATAATAATCCTTAACTTCTGCTGGAAGGAATTCTCTTGGAATATTTGGGTCAACACTTAAAACAAGAGCGTTGATACTCAGAATTTCTTCCATTCGGATTAAATCTGCTACAAGACTAACCTCATTTTCGATGTCATGATTTGGGACCAGGATTACGATAACGTTGTTAGGACCAAACTTATCATTCATGATGTCTAAATCAATGTTGAGTTGGCTATTTGGGTTTCCATCAGAACTCTCACCAAATAAATAGCTTGTTTTAGATTGCATGATAAAACCGAAACCTAGACATAAAATAAAGAATATGAAGATGAAATTCCTATATTTATATTGAAATCTAGCAAGTAAGATAAAGCTTGGGAAGAACATCTTATGTTTTGATTTTTGTAAAATTGGATCAAACCATATTAAAAGAATTGGTAGGATTAACATTGTAGATGCATAACTAAATAGAATACCTTTCGATAAAACGATTGCTATATCAAGACCTATCGTATAATGCATGAGAGAAAGCGCTGAGAATCCTGCAATGGTAGTCAAAGCAGAGATTGTAATTGGCTTAAAGGAGTGCTTCAGTGCTAATTTTGAAGAATCGATTGCTGAATGAGTTGCTCTTTCTTCATAATAGCGATGAATCATAAAAAGTGCATAATCGATAGACAATGCAAGCTGTAATGCTAAGCTCATGGTTAATGTGATGAATGAAACACTAGGAAGAAGACCATTGGATATTAAGTTGAATAAAGCTGCGAACCCTAAGGTTATAATAATCAAAACAGGTTCAAACCAGGCATGAGATGACAATAAGAGCAGAACTAAGATGATTGGAACTAGTAGAAACATAATTTTAACGATTTCTTGATTCGCAATTTCTCTATTCTCAATATGATTTAATGGTTGTCCCCTCATATAGACTTGATAATCTGCTAGAATATCTTCTATTTCATGAATTGGAGACATTAAATCAAGACTATATGAATCCAGTTCAAAGATAATACTGATGAGTGCATCACTTTCTATATAGAAGGAGTTTAATATACTAGAATCTATATATTCAATTGGAACAGTATTTAGGTCAACATAATCATCAAGCCAAATCACTGTAGATACATGATTGACACCTTCAATCTCACTTATGATTTCAAGTAAATCCTCGACATCAATATCAGAAATCATCACTTGGATTTGTGACTCTTTACCAAACTCTTCAACAAGTAAATTTGTTCCTAAACTTGTGTTAGATTCCTTTGGTAAATATTGACTCATGTTATAATTCACAATGGTTTCAGGTATAAATAAATATGAAAATAGTAACAGTAATAGACAAGTGATAAGTATTAGTATTCGTTTCATAAGAGCCTCCATATATAAATGAATATTTCAAATATCTATTTTAATTATAGATTTAATATGATATAAATAAGATATGAAACATCATTTTAAATCACGTTTCAAATGAGAGGTGTCATTATGGCAAGTGAAGAAATAAAAAGAAAAATGATTGAAGTTACGAAAAGTTTGTTACATGAAAAGGCATCGATAACAATTAAAGATATTGCTGATGCATCGTATGTCAATATTGCTGCTGTCAATTATCATTTCGGAAGTAAAGAAAAATTAATGGCGATTGTTTTAGAAGAAGTGATTGATGAGCTAAAAGCCTATGTTAGTCAAGAAATCCTGATTTCACATGAAAAACCTGTTGATTTAGTCCTAGAAGAAGTCATCGATTATCTTTATAAATTCGCTTTGGATAATTTAGGTTTACTGAATTACTTATTTCTTTCAGATGAATTGCAAAAAGAATCGTCAGGAGCATTGATGAAACACTTTTTTTCAGACAATGCATTTACGCAACTGATCTATAAATCGTTGTCTAAAACAACTCAAATTACCAATGAGAAAGAATTACAAGCACGATATGTCTTATTATTTTCATCTTTTTGTATCCCATTGTTTTTGCAAATATCCCAGTTTAAGCTAATAACTCCGATGAAAATTGAAATGTTTTTTGATCCGGAGTTTCGATCGAACTATATTAAAGGCATCATGAAACTGATGTAATGTGGTTTAGACCATCCCATTTATTAAATTTCGCTATATGTAGTTTTCATTAAAAAATAGAAGAATGTAATCCGTTTTTTGTGATAGAATGAAATAAAATAGAAGTTTTTTATCATTTAAGGAGAAAGTTCATGCTACTATCAAGCAGTGTTGCAGAACAAATTGTAGATCAATTATCAAAGGTCATGGACCATCATATCAATATTATGGATATCAATGGAACCATTATATCTTCGACAGACCCAAAAAGAATTGGAACCACACACGGTGGAGCAGTTCGAATCATCAAAGAAAGATTAAAGGAATTATTGATTGAAGCCGATGGTGAATATATCGGTGCTAAAAATGGAATCAATCTTCCAATCGAGTTTAACAATGAAATTATTGGTGTGATTGGATTAACTGGAAGAAGCGAAGAAGTTTTTAAATATGGTCAAATCATAAAAAAAATGACGGAAGTATTACTTTTAGACACCTATGTTAGGGAACAAAAAAATATTGAACAAAAAGCTAAAGATCGTTTTTTAGAAGAATGGATCTTTGGTCGATATGACACAAACCATCCGCAAGAATTTAAAGCGCGAGCTCAAATGCTAGGTATTGATACACATACTCCAAAAAGAGTACTCGTTTTCTCTGTAAAAAAAGATGATAATACATCTGCAAACGATCAATTACAAACGGATATCTCGCATCGTATAAGAAGTCATTTAAAATCATATCCACAATCCTTTTTATTTAGAACCTCAACACTTTTTATTTGTGTGTTCAATAGAATTCCAGATGAAGAAATAAAAATGATTGCAAAAGAAATTGAAGTCATTCTAACAGATCAGTTTAAGTGTAGAACTTTTATAGGTATTGATTCTGATGACCCTAAACCAATTAAAGTTTCATTTAAAAATGCCAATACAGCACTTCAAGCAAGTATTAAATCAAATGATAAAATAAATATTTATGATGTTGTCAATTTTGATATTTTCATCAATACCATGTTATCTAAATATAAAGAAGACTTTTTAGACAAGTTCTTTAACCAATCCAGTCAAACAGATATTAAAGAGTATATCGATATTTTGAGGGTGTTCTATGCATGTGAAGGATCGATTAATGATGCAAGTCAAGAGTTATTCATTCACAAAAACACGCTTCAATATAGACTGAATAAAATCTACATGCTGACAGGGTTTGATCCAAGAAAAATCAGTTTATCCTATATGTTTATTATTGCTATTAAAATTTATGATTCTTTGCAGTCTGAAAAAGAATAATAAGAAATGTTATGGGTACCTAAAAAAGGTGCCTTTTTTTGTCTCCCATACTATATGAAAGGGCTACCATTTTCCATATAATATAAATAGATTTAAATACCCATTCAACAAAAATAGGAGGTTTATTAACCATGTTAACTGGGATTTGGTTATTTGTAGGTTTAATTATCGCTATTGTGGTAATGATCCTAATGATTTCAAAGTTTAAGATTCATCCATTTATCGCAATTATGGCTGTATCAATCGTACTCGCATTATTCTCTCTTCCAATAGCTAACGTTCCAACAACGATTGCTGCTGGTTTCGGTGGAATCATGTCAGGTATTGGTATTGTCATCATTTTAGGGGCATTGATTGGTTTCATCGTTGAAAAAACTGGTGCAGCATTAACTATAGCTGATACAGTTGTCAAGGTTGTTGGTAAAAAACATCCTGAAATGGCAATGATGATTATGGGCTGGATCGTATCCATACCAGTATTCTGTGACTCAGGGTTTATCATTTTAGACCCAATTAGAAAATCAATGAGTAAGATGACTAAAAAATCATCTGTAGCAATGGCAGTTGCTCTATCTCTTGGTCTTTATGCATCACATGTATTTATTCCACCAACACCAGGTCCAATCGCTGCTGCAAACTCAGTTGGTCTAGGATCTAGCCTATTACTTGTTATGGGTGTCGGTGCTCTAGTTTCTATATTTGCATTAGTTCCTTCTTATTTCTTTGCCCTTTATATTGGCAAGAAAGTTAAGGTAGAAGCAGACCTTGATGATGATGTGAATCCAAATGCTGCTGCAGAAGCTTTTGCAAAATTAAGAGCAAGCTATGGTAAACTACCAAATGCATGGTTATCTTTTGCTCCAATTATCGTTCCTATTCTAGCGATGGCTATGGGTACAATTGCTAAGGTTTTAGCTTGGAATTCATTACCATTCTGGGGATTCATTGGACATCCAATTATTGCGTTATCTCTAGGTGTTATCTTTGGTGTGGTCTTACTCTATGTAACAGATAAGATTAAAGATTTCAATTTCTTAACCAACGAAAACTTAAAGATTGTTGGTCCAATCCTATTTATTACCGCAGCTGGTGGTGTATTAGGTAAAGTTATTGCTGAAGCAGGCGTTGTTGCATTCGTCAGTGGTAATGCAGATTCACTTAAAGTATTAGGTATTTTATTCCCATTCATCGTTGCTGCTATCTTAAAGATTGCACAGGGTTCATCCACAGTTGCGATTGTTACAACTGCTGCAATGATGGGAACTTATATTGATCCAGCTTCAGTCATGGCAGCTCTAGGCTTTACCACTCCATTTGCTGCTGCACTTGTCGTCATGGCAATCGGTGCTGGTGCAATGACAGTATCTCATGCAAATGACAGTTATTTCTGGGTTGTTACCAACATGTCAGGTATGACTCCAGATCAAGGTTATAAGACACAGACATTAGGAACTCTAGTTTCTGGTATCAGTTCAATCATTGGCATATTACTATTAAGCATACTCTTCTTATAAGAGTAAGTGATGATGATAAAGAGATTGCCACCTGGTAATCTCTTTTAATTAAAAGGAGGACATCTATGAAAAGATTTGTGATTATTCCTGATTCTTTTAAAGGTACACTATCTAGTATTCAGGTATGCGATATTCTTGAAAAAGAAATTCATGAAAAATTTGATCAAGCTGAGATCAAAAAAATACCTGTTGCCGATGGTGGTGAAGGAAGTGTTGATGCATTTCTTCAGGCGGGGGATGGAAAAAAAGTATATGCGGAAGTTAGCGGACCTTATTTTGATAAGATGACATCCTTTTATGGATTAATTGATGATGGCAAAACAGCAGTTATTGAAATGGCTGCTTGTGCTGGTCTACCCCTTGTTGACAACAGACAAGATCCATCCAAAACAACGACTTATGGCTTTGGTGAACTGATTCTTCATGCTATTGATCAAGGTGTAGAAAAAATCATTCTTGGTCTTGGTGGTAGTGCAACTAATGACGGTGGTGCAGGATTTGCTGCTGCACTTGGGGTGGAATTTTATGACGCACAAAATAAAAAGTTCACACCAGTTGGTGGTACATTATCAAAAATAAAAAAAATTGATATTTCAAAAATGGATCAACGACTAAAAAATATTGATTTTATCACCATGTGTGATATCGATAATCCCTTATTTGGTCTAGAAGGAGCAGCCTATATATTTAGTCCACAAAAAGGTGCTGATCAAGCTATGGTTGAATTCTTAGATCAAAACTTAAAGGATTATGCAAAAGTTGTTGAAGAAAATCTTCGATTTGATAATCCATATTTTAAAGGAGCAGGCGCAGCAGGTGGACTAGGATATGGAACGAAGGTCTTCTTAAACTCCAAGATTCAAATGGGAATTGAAACTGTTTTAGATGTTATGCATTTTGATGAACTTGCAAAAGATGTAGATTATATCATCACAGGTGAAGGTAGTCTAGATTCTCAATCACTGCGTGGTAAGGTTGTCATCGGAGTTGCTAGAAGAGCTAAAAAATTAAAAACTAAAGTCATCGCAGTGGTAGGTCAAGTTTCTGGTGATCAATCCTTATATTTAACTGAAGGCATTGATTCTATAGTTGTTACTAACTACTTGAAACTTCCATTTGAAGAAGTAAAAAAAAGGGCAGAATCAGATATGATTCACACCTTCAAAGCATTTCTAAATCATCTAGAGTAGTATATAAGGTTGTGCTATATTAGCACTTCCTTTTTTTGTTAGTTAAAGCCAAGGGTTGCAATCGCAAGTAATGTGATAGCAATACCAAATACAAAAACCAAAATCACTTTTTTGAATGTATAAAGAAATCCTTTTTTGATAGCAAACAAAATGATAAATAAAATATTAACCATAGGAATCCAGATTAAAATAGAGAAGACGAGCCAATCAAGAAAGGTAAATCTATCATTTTTAAACATTTTCATCATTCCTTTTTTTAATTTTACAATAAGTTAGAAATATGAAGTTGAAATACGCACCGAACCATTATTTAGCATTAATGTTTTTTTCGCTACAATCATGATGTAAAATAAAGAAAAGGAAGTGATTCTATGCAAAATCAACCAACTTCTAGATTTCCAAGACTCCAAGATATTTATTTTAAAGTGACTTTGCTGATGCTCATTATCAGTATTGCACTTGCTGTAATATCATATCTTCTTGTTCAAGCTATAGTTGCTGCACCACTACCACTCGTTTATTTCGCACTATATTTTCTCTATTATCATGCCTTTCATTTTTTATATGGAATGATGAGTTTATTTTACTATTTTGCAAAGGTTAAAAAGAAAATTGGCAAAACTAAAATCTATAAAACTGTTCTTGGGATACTATTATCACCTGCAAGTGCTATCATAGCCTATACTGCCGTGTTCTTACTTGCTGTATCCAGTTGTACTAGCAATTAATATATGAAATAATTACATATACTAGTATTTACCATGGGTTATAAATATGCTATACTACCAAATAGATAATGCGTATATGAGAAATGAGGATAATCTATGGACTACATTATGAGAGTGGAAAATCTTGTTAAAAGTTATGGAGACGTCTTAGCCGTCAATGATATTTCTTTTTCAGTAAGAAGAGGAAGTCTTTTTGCTTTTTTAGGACCTAATGGTGCAGGTAAGTCAACAACAATTAATATTATGACGACATTGCTTGATGCCAATAGCGGTAAGGTTTACTTAAACGAACAAACAGATGATGTATATTTTAGAAATAAAATAGGTGTCGTTTTTCAAAACAATGTTCTAGATAACGATCTAACGGTTAAAGAAAATCTTATCTTTCGTGGATCTTTATATATGAATGACAAAAACTTAGTAATGCAAAGATATCAAGAACTAAGAGAGTACTTGAATTTTTCTGAATTTGAAAATCAAAGATATAAAACTCTTTCAGGAGGTCAAAAAAGAAGAGCTGAAATTGCGAGAGCTCTATTTTCTAATCCTGAAATTCTACTTCTTGATGAACCAACCACAGGATTAGACCCTGAAACTAGACAAATAGTTTGGAAAGTCATAGATGATTTGAAAAATAACCACGGATTAACTATCTTTTTAACCACACACTATATGGAAGAGGCTGCGAATGCAGACCACGTTGTTATTATCAATAAAGGAAAAATAGTTGCTGAGGGAACTCCAGCTGTTCTCAAGGAAAAATATAGTTATGATCGTTTAAAGGTTGTTCCAATCGACAAAGCTAAAATGGTTGAGTTTCTGGATTCAGTCAATAGAGAATTTGAAAAAATCGCAGATCAATATATTATTATTGTCGATGATGCAAAAGATGCCATCGACTTGATTCAGGGAATGAAAGAAAATATTAAGCAATTTGAAGTTTTAAAAGGTACGATGGATGATGTCTTTATTCATGTTATTGGAGGTGAGAAAAATGTATAATCTAATCAACATGACTAAAAGAAACACCCTCATCTTCTTAAGAGATAAAACCGCAGTTTTCTTCTCATTTCTTAGCGTCCTCATTTTACTAGCACTCTATTTCTTGTTTATCGGTAGACAATATGTTGATGATTCAAACTTTGGAGATTTTGTGATTAGTGATAATTTAAAAACCTTTTTATCTACAAGTGTTATTATGGGTGGGGTGTTAGTGATTAATACAGTTTCACTCTCACTGGGTGTCATGGGTAATGTAATCACAGACTTAGAAAATAGAAGACTTGATGGCTTTTTAGTTACTCCTGTTAAACGATATAAGATTATTCTAAGCTATTACATCACTTCAATTATGGTAACTGCTACTCTAACTTTAATGATGTGGTTCCTAACAGTTATTTATGTTGGAGTATTCTCAGGCTATTGGTACTCATTTGAAACTATTATTAAAGCTTCAGGATTAATCGTACTGTTTACTTTTATTTCTGCAACTCTCATGATCTTTTTAACTACACTTTTAAAATCAGTCAATGCATTCGGAACTTTATCAGGTGTTTTAGGAACTTTAATAGGTTTCGTTTCTGGTATATATATGCCTTTATTTGTTTTAGGTAAATCGATGGCTTATGTAGCGTCAGTTGTACCCTTCTCACACATGACTATTATATTGAAGCAAGTCATATTAGATGAACCCTATCAAGCACTTGTCTCTGAAACAGGATTTCCTGTTCAAGGAATTGTTGAGATTGGTAGATTTTATGGAACAAATGAGATTGGTGTTTTAGGTAGTGATGTCAATATTTGGTTAATCATGGCCGCTTCAGTTTTACTTGGTTTTGGATTGCTAGCGATAGCTTACAGAAACATGAATAAAAAAATGGGGAAATAATAGTAAAAGATATCAAATTTGCGTTCTAGAACTCTAAAAAATAGGGTTCTTTTTTTTCTTTACATGATTTTTACATAAGCCTTACTTGTTCTTGGTTTCAAGAAATTATAGTTTCAAATATAATCAATGTGTAAAAAAAAATAAGGAGAATAAAATGAAAAAATTAATCACAATGTTCATGCTTGCATTTGTATTGACATTAGCAGCATGTTCACCACAAGAAGATTTTAAAATGGATAGTAATATTACAGTTTATACAAGAGATACAACCTCTGGTACTAGAGATGGATTTATGAATGGTATTGGTTTTAGTGCAGCAGCAAAGAGTGATGATGTACTAGTCACAGGATTTGTAATTAGAGATAACACAGCACAGTTAAACGCGATGACTATTGATGAATATGGTATCGGCTACATTTCAACATCAAGTTTAAATGATACTGTTAAGGGTTTACACTTCAATGGTGTTGCACCCACAGAAGCAAATGTTGTTAACAACACTTACGACTTAAAGCGTCCTTTCATGTGGATGATTAGAGTTGATGGAGACTTCCCATCAGAAACGGTAGAAGATTTAGTGCATGCATTTGTTGCATTCCTTGGAACTACTGATGGAGCAGACATTATTAATAACGCTGGAGCGATTGCATTACCATCAACAACAACTTGGGATTCAATTAAAGCAAATCACCCAGTAACTCAACAAGACAATAGCACAGTTACTGTTAGATTTGGTGGATCAGATTCAATTCAAAAGGTTGCAGAAGCATTAACAGCTGCATTTACTGCAAAAGCAGGTAACTTCGTTGCTGAACATGATCACACAGGATCAGGTGATGGCTGGAAGAGAACAAATGGTGATACAAAAGACCAAACAGTTGGTAAGGATGTTGGATTCTCATCAAGACCATTTACGACTACAGAGCTTGCAAATGTAACAGCTAGCCAATATGGTCAACTTGCATGGGATGCAATTGTAGCAATCGTGCATTTAAACAATCCAATTGATAACGTTACTGCAGATACATTAAAGAAAATATATGATGGTACTTATCTAACTTGGGCTGACGTTCCTAACGAATAAAAAAAGATAAAGAAGATTGTAACTAGGGACTCTTCCTTGAGTCCCTTGTTTCAGTAGAAAGGAATACATTATATGCAACAAACAGTCAAGAGAAAATTCCAAAAAAATGCACTCATTGATATTACAGTTGAACAAATCCTAAAAGGATTAGCAATTCTTTCAGGATCATTTATCTTTATTATTGCAGGAGTTATTATCGCGAAGGGATTAACGCCTTTTATTACGGATAACGGTGGTTTAGGAAGTGTACCTGTATTACCATTTTTAATAGGTGACACATGGCTTACTGGACCAACCTTTGTGTCTAATCTCTATAGTATAGGTTTTATCATTGTTAGTACCATCTATGTTGTTTCTCTATCCTTACTTATATCATTTCCAATTGGTGTATTAACTGCCCTTTTCATTGCGAAAATTGCACCAAAAAGACTTGCTGAAACATTGAGAACAGTCATTGAGATACTAGCTTCAATACCTTCAATTATTTATGGTTTATTTGGAGCAGGCTTCATCTTAAAGATAGTTTATGATTTTAGTGCCATTCTTGGCTATCAATCTAAGGGTGGGAACTCGGTTTTATCTACAGTCATCATCCTAGCCTTAATGACAATCCCAACCATCACTACGATTTCTGAAGTATCGATTCGTTCTGTTGATAAAACACTGATTCATGGGTCACTAGCACTTGGTGCGAGTCCTACTCAAACCAATTTCAAAGTTGTCTTAGCTGCAGCGAAATCAGGAATATTTACTTCAGCTATTCTTGGTGTTGGTAGAGCATTAGGTGAAGCAACTGCAGTATCACTAGTTGCAGGTGGTAGAAGATCGGGTTTATCCTTTGATATCCTTGATACAACATCTACACTGACCACCACAATGCTTGAAGGTATGAAGGAATCAGCAGGACTAGACTATAACATAAGATTTTCTGTTGGTCTTGTTTTAATGGTTGTTATTGTCTTAACGAACCTTACGTTAAATGCTATCAAGAGAAAGGTAGGTAACGTGAATGTCAAGTAAACAAAAATCAAAAGATTTATTCCTTCAAATCATTACCTACATGGCCTCATTCTTCAGTTTAGTAACACTTTCTTTAATTGTTTTTTATGTATTATCAAATGGTTTGAAACTCTTAAATGTCGATTTAATTACCAATAATTATCAAGCATTCAATTATATAGCAGACACAAAGGAAAATAACGTATTGTGTGATTGTGATGCAACCATCAGTTTTCCTGCAGGAACATATTATTCATCAAAATGGGGTATAGCATTAAATGATGGCATTGATTTACTTGGCAAAAATATAGTTGAAGTTTTCTATGTTCATCCAGATTCACCACTCAATGAGCTAATCAACAAGGGGACTGGTGATGAAATGCTTTATCTAGATACAGATTACAGTATCATTCGTATTGCATATGAAGCAAGCGCATCCTCATTATCTAGATATGGTGCAGAACGAATGATTATGGAACTCGATTTACAAGATGATTTTAGAGAATTAGAGTTCACAACAACAGGTGGAGGAATCAGGGGTTCAATTATTACAACACTTTATTTGATTGGGTTAACACTGATTCTCGCATTGCCTATTGGAGTTGGTGCTGCAATCTATTTAAATGAGTATGCTAAAAATAATAAATTTACAAGACTTGTCAGATCATTTATTGAAACATTAACCGGTGTACCGTCCATCATTTATGGCTTAATGGGATTAGCGATATTCGTTCCATTTATCGTCAATATTACAGATGCTACAGGCGGTAATATCATATCTGGTGCAATGACACTTGCAGTCATCTTACTTCCAGTAGTGATTCGTACGACAGAAGAAAGCTTAAAGGTAGTACCTGATGATTACAGATATGCATCACTTGCACTTGGTGCAAGTAAATCTCAAACAACATTCAATGTGATTTTGCCGAGTGCATTCCCTGGTATACTCACAGCAACGCTTCTTGCAATCGGAAGAATTATTGGGGAAAGCGCTGCATTAGTCTTTGCGATTGGGACCGCAATAAAAGATGATGTATCCTTAACAGGTCAATCTACATCTCTTGCAGTTCATATTTGGTCAATGATGGCAGATGAGCCTGCAAACATTGAATTATCGACAACTATTGCATTAATCATTTTATTAATTGTACTAATCTTAAATTTATCCATTAAATTTATTTCTAAAAATTACATGAAAAGGTTTGGTGTAACATCATGACAATAGAAAACAATATCGTTTTCAATATTGAAAACTTAAATCTTCATTACGGAGAAACTCAAGCATTAAAAAATATTAGTCTACAAATCTATGAAAAAGAGGTTACTGCACTTATCGGACCCAGTGGTTGTGGCAAATCAACTTTTTTAAGAGCATTAAATAGGATGAATGATTTGATAGAAAGTTGTAAAATAGAAGGAGATATCAATTATCATCTAGAAAATATCTATTCAAAAGGTATTGATGTCATTGGTTTAAGAAAAAGAGTAGGTATGGTTTTTCAAAAGCCCAATCCTTTCCCGATGAGTATTTATGATAACATCACCTATGGTCCAAAGTGTCAAGGTATTAAAGATAAAACTGAGTTAAAACAAATCGTTGAAGAATCCTTAAAGCAAGCTGCATTATGGGATGAAGTTAAAGATCGATTAAAGGAATCTGCATTATCCTTATCTGGCGGGCAGCAACAAAGATTATGCATCGCTAGAACGATTGCTATGAAGCCTGAAGTCATTTTAATGGATGAACCAACTTCAGCATTAGATCCAGTTGCAACAGCTAAAATCGAAGATTTAATTATAGAACTCAAAAAGAATTACACAATTATTATCGTAACGCACAATATGCAACAAGCAGCAAGAATTTCTGATAAAACAGCATTTTTCCTTCTCGGAGAAATCGTTGAGTATGGAGATACTGCATACATATTTTCTACACCAGATCACAAGAAAACTGAAGAATATATCACCGGACGTTTCGGTTAATATGCTATAATGGAGGTATTATAGATGACATTAAGACAATCATTACTGAGTTCAATTGAAGAATTAAAAAAAGAAGTAGCTAAAATGGCGGATCTCGCACTCGCTAATCTAAGAGAAGGGTTAAGAGCTTTTAAGACGACTGATTTAACGCTAGCCAAGCAGGTTATGGCAAAAGATGATGAAGTCGATCGATTAGAAGAAGAGATCGCTAAGAAGGCATTAAAGATCATTTGGAAAGAACAACCAGTAGCAAGTGATCTAAGATTAGTCACTGGAGTTTTAAAACTAATTACAGACCTTGAGCGTATTGGTGATCACGCAAGTGATATTGCTGAAATGACTCTTCATCTAGAAGATAATAGAAACCAAAGAATGCTACCACTAACATCAAAAATGGCAGAGATAGTTGAACAAATGGTATTATCTAGTATCCAAGCCTTAGTTAAGGTAGATGAAAAACAAGCAAGTGAAGTTATTGCTCGTGATGATGAAGTTGATACACTTTTTCAGCAGATAATCTTAAAGATGACAAAAGAATTAAAGGAAGATAAACTTGATCCAAATGAAGCAATCTATGTTTTAATGGTTGCTAAATACTTTGAAAGAGTTGGAGACCATGCAGTCAATATTGCAGAGTGGATTATATTTATGGTCAGTGGAAAACATAAAAATACATTGTTATTTTAGGAGGGCTTATGCCAATAATCTATTATGTAGAAGATGATCAAGCAATTGGATATGTGATTGAAAAAACAATCAATCATTCTGGAATGATCGGTAAAGGATTTCAAAAAGGCGAGCTTTTTTTAGACGCATATAAGAAAGAAAAACCTGATTTAATTTTGCTTGATGTGATGCTACCAGATATCTCAGGATTAGAGCTTTTAAAATCAATTCGAAAAGTGGATAAAGAAACTCCAATCATGATGATTTCCGCTTTACAAAGTGAAATGGATAAAGTGATTGCACTTGATTTAGGTGCAGATGATTATATGACCAAACCTTTTGGTGTTTTAGAGTTAACATCTAGAATACAAGCTAAACTTAGAAAACGGATTGATGAAAAACTATATCAATTAAAGAATGTAGTCCTAGATGATAAAAAGCATTTATGTTATATGAATGATCATGAGATATATCTAACCAATAAAGAGTTTTCTATCTTAAAACTTTTGCTTAAAAACAAGGGTGTTGTAGTTACCAAAGAATCTATTTTTAAAGAGGTTTGGGAGACGGATTTTATAGGAGAAACAAGAACACTTGACATGCATATAAAGTCACTTCGAGAAAAAATAAATCAAAACGAAGCTGAAATAGAAATAAAAACAATTCGTGGAATAGGATATCAAGTCGAATGAAGTCTACATTAATTAGAAACAATATAATCCTTTTGTTAAGCGCTTTTATGTTGTTTTTTATTATTGTCTTTTTCTCGCTGAATTATTTTGAAAAGAATAATCAAGAAGATTTAATGAACTTTGTAATTGATGAAGTTGAACTAAAATATAACAATTTTATCGGCAGTCCAAGTGATTTTGTTGATGCATATCAGCATGATAATGATCGAAGAATAACTATTTTAGATGAGAATGCAATCGTAATCGTTGACTCACATGATGATACAGTAGGAACCGATAAAAGTGCAAGACCAGAGATCAAAAATCTAGGGACTGTCTATCAAAGAACATCAGATACCATTGATGTCAATCTCTTATATATTGCAAGAAAATTAGATGATAATAACTATTTACGAGTTGCAATTCCAGTAGAATCAAAACAAGCATCCTATAATTCTGTTATTCTCATTTTAGTTTTGACATCTGCAGGTTTTATAACGATCTTCTATTTAGGATTAACTCAACTTAGTAAAAATTTACTTGCCCCTTGGGATAAGGTCAAAGAAGGTTTAAAAAATGTTAACGAAGGAAACGTACAAATGATTTCTTTGAACAGTCCTTATCCAGAAATTAATGAAATAATCCATGAAATTAACGGGATTAATTTATCAACATTAAGACATTTAAAATCAATCGAGTCTTATCAAATCCAACTCAATGAAATACTAAATGAACTCAAACAAGGTGTCATGCTTTTCAATAAAGAAGAACAGTTAGTCTATTTCAATGATGATGCGAAACTAATCTTTAATCTAGATGAAGATGCCTATATGAAACCAAGCTATTATGCAATTCGTGATGCACAGATTAGAGATGCAGTCACTAAAGCTAATATAGAACATCACCCATCTACATTTGACTCAAAATTTGATGGAAAAACGATGGAGGTCAGAGTGTTCTTCGTGAATGCACAAGGATTTAATCATACAGAAGCTACAGTGCTTGCATTATTTAAAGACGTTACGCAAGAACGTGCTATAGAACAGATGAAACGTGATTTCTTCTCTCATGCATCCCATGAGTTAAAATCACCACTAACTGCAATTAGAGGGTATGCAGAATTGATTGAGCATGGTCTAATCAAACCAGAAGAAGTTAAAGATTCATCGCATCAAATTGTTAAGCAAACAGAAACGATGGCTGCTTTAGTCGAAGACATGCTCATGCTATCAAGATTAGAAAACCTAAAAGAAAAAGTCTATTCTAAACAAGACTTGAATCAAAAACTTAAAGAAGTAATCGATACACAGTCACCTTTCGCTATTTCGAAAAATATTAACTTAAGCGTTCAATCGAAATCAATTATTGTGATGTGTGATCCATTAGATGTTCAAAAGTTATTTAAAAATTTGATTGAAAACGCAATTAAATATAGTGATCCCAATAAAAAAGTAGAAATAACACTGGATCAAAAAGAAGATGAAGTTGTCTTTATCGTCAAAGATCAAGGTTACGGTATAGAACCAGAGCATCAGCAAAGAGTATTTGAACGATTCTTTAGAGTTGATAAGGGAAGACTAGATGGTGGTACTGGATTAGGATTAGCAATCGTTAAACATATAGCACTTAAATATGATGGTTCAGTCGAGTTGACATCAACATTAAGTAAAGGTACAAAGATAACGGTTAAACTTAAAATGAAATAAAAAAAAGGGCGTTCTAGGAACGTCCTTCGATTTTTAAATGGCAGGGGTAGCAGGATTCGAACCCGCACCGACGGTTTTGGAGACCGGTATGCTACCGTTGACACTATACCCCTAAGCGCATGTATAAGTATAGCATATTAAAAACATTAATTGCAATCTATAAAGTAAAAGAAAAGAAAAAAAGATGAAAATTACTTTCCATCTTCTTTATATTCAATATCTTTAAATATCGGTTGTGCATTGACTTCTTTTGGTTTTCCATCTTTAGATTGATAACGTCTTTCTTGTAGTTTTGCTCTAACAATCTTATGGAAGAATAATGCATAAGTGAGTACACCAACAATTAAAACATAAATGGACATCGTTCTCCAAATTAAATAATTGTATTCTCCTAAATTTCCACGTTCAGTAATTAAGTTCATCGTAGCTAATTCTTCAGCTGTTGGATGATCGCCAGCAAATTGCTGAGAGAGTTTAAAATCTTCAGGATCGAGACTTAGCGTATCGGTCTTATTGAATGCAGCTTCGCTTAGAATTTCATCAGATCCTAAAAATAGAAGTGAATCATTATAAATCAATTCGTTATTTTTTTCTGGGTCTAAATCACCATTTGAGTATGATATTGAAATTCTCTCGATATTCGCATAAACTTCTTGATCAACGACTTTTAAGTAATTGTCTGCATATAGCAAGAAAACGTTAGGTACATATGAATAAGGAAATGGTTTTTCTGGGTCAAAAAGTACATTTGCTGTACTAATGAAATCTTCACCACTCTTATAAGTGTTCTGATCTAGAGTAACTGTAATCTTTAACTTAGGATTTTCTACAAGTTCATTATCCTCATAGATTTTAACATTGCTGACATAGATCATCATTCCATCGTATAGTTCGTCATTTAATGTTACACCAATCGCATAGATTCCTAATGTCAATTGATGATCACCTTCATCTTGAATATATTGATAAACTGCAGAATTAGAGTAGTAATCTATCCCCATCAATGTATTAATACCTTTTAGGTATGTCTGCGCATCATCGAGATGTTCCTCCATATAATCTGAGTAATAAGCTTCTAACCTAGAATAGTTTGCACTTCCATAGACATAGATGGTTGCTATGGATATAATCATTAAGTAGAAGAATCTAATAAGCCACTTTAACATGAGTATTCCCACCTTTCTAGAATAGGATACAAGAAATCAAAAGAATTCACAACTAAATCTTTAAAATTACATAATTTCACTTTACAAAAACGAATATTATTGTATAATAGTAATTGCGCTATCACACGGCGGCCGTGGCGAAGCGGTAAACGCATCGGATTGTGGCTCCGACACTGGAGGGTTCAACTCCCTTCGGCCGCCCCACTTCTTAAGATAGGCCCATAGCCAAGGGGTAAGGCAAGGGACTTTGACTCCCTCATCGTTGGTTCAAATCCAGCTGGGCCTGCCATCTTAATACGTATAAGCTCTGTATAGGGCTATAGCCAAGCGGTAAGGCAGTAGGCTCTGACCCTGCGATCGTTGGTTCGAATCCAGCTAGCCCTGCCACTGATAAATGAGAACCATTCGGTTCTTTTTTTATTTTTTAAAGTAATTATATGCATTTCTTTCTACCATAAGGCAGGAGGAAATACCATGAAAAAATTAATGTCTTTTATTTTATTATGCTTTATTACAGTTTTATTTGGAATTATAAGCTCTTTTGCAGGTCAATATGACGAATTGCCAAAAGGAAAAAATTATTTAAGTCTTAGCAATGTACGAATTCTTGATAATCCAAGTGAATATTCAGAAACTATTGACCCAATCAAAGTTAAACCCAATGTAAACTACACACTTGTATTTGATTTTGACTTTCTTGGACAACACACTCAAGATTTAGATCGAGTTTTTGTTGAAATTGAAGAACTGCATGGCTATGATCGCTACACGAATTATTTAATAGTGGATTTTTTGAATGAAATAGCATATATCGAGTTTATGCCAGGATATGAATGGATTCATATTAAACTTATGCCGAATGGGGCACAAAATGCTTATAATGTAATGCTTTATGAAGGTATCTATGCAGATTTTGAAGGTTTTGTTCCATATGTTCACCCATCAGAGGTTATGAGTTATCAGGGATTGATTCCTATGGACTATGATAATTTATTAACTATGGATCAAATCAAAAGTAATATCACTGCAAGAAACTCGCTAGGTCAGGCAATGGCATATGATGTTATTCAAGATACCTACTCTCCTAGCTTAAAGCTTCCAGGTAGTTATCAAATGATGTTTGAAGTCACCCACAATTTAATCACGAAGAAGTATATCTTGGATATTCGTGTCTATGATATTACATCACCAATGATTTCAATACCTACACCTATTGAAATACCACTTGCAGAAAAAATTGACGTTAGTCAGATTAAATCAAGACTCAATGTTACTGATAATGTGGATTCTATAGCAACTTCAAGTCTTTCTATATTAGAAGATACATATACTGAAGCAACAACTATAGGAACATATCATATCTTAGTTGAAGCAAGTGACTCAGCTGGTAATAAAACGACACTAGAGGTTCCTGTCACATTAATTGATAGAAAAGGACCAGTGATTTATGGTTCACAGTTGATCTATCTTTATACAACAGACTCACCCTTAACCAATGCGCAAATTTTATCTAGATATTATGCAACTGATGATGTGGATGGTAATGTTAATGTGTCAATAACATACAATATATACAATCAAACAGTTTTACCTGGAGTTTATCAAATTTCTTTAACATCTTCAGATTCAGCCATGAATGTAACCAATAGAACAATCAATATCCATGTAATTGAAAATAAGGGTCCGATATTTGAAACCAATGATCAAGTGATAGAAAAATCAGTTTCTGATACGATGAGTGATGCAGATATTATCGCTTGGTTTAAAGCGCAACTTGAGTTATCTGGAATTGAAAGTGACAATGTGACAATTTTATTGAATGAATATGAATCCAATGAAAAATTAAGTGGAAGCTATTATGTTTATTTAAAATACGAATCAAATGGCTTAGAGCAAACATCAAGAGTAAGAATTGATGTCATCGAAGAAGAAAACACCAATCCATATTTGCTTTATATTTCAGTTTCATCAGGCGTTTTACTATTAGGTTTTGGAGTTGCTTACTACGTAAAAAAGAAAAGAATATAATATTTAGAAAAAGAATTGACACCTTTTGAAAAAAAAGGTATAATTCTTTTTGCGCGGGTGTGGCGAAATTGGCAGACGCACTAGACTTAGGATCTAGCGCCGCAAGGCGTGCAGGTTCAACTCCTGTCACCCGCACCACTTTGATTTATAAAGGCTTAATTGAATGGTAAATAGATATTTGATATATCCATCACCATGATTATGCCTTTTTTTGTTT
>JAHIRQ010000145.1 GCA_018818645.1 Bacillota bacterium | reverse complement strand
TTACCACCAGTCAATCCTATTCAAGAAGGGTATACATTTATTGGATGGTATGCCGATATAGAACTATCTACACCATTCAGTTTTACGACAATGCCAGCAGAAGATATCACTCTTTATGCAAAATGGAGTATTAATCAATATACAATTAGTTTTGAAGAAAATTACGGATCATCTGTAATTGATTTGACACAAGATTATGGAACTGAAGTGAATGCACCTTCTATTCCAATTAGACAAGGATATTCGTTTGATAATTGGTTTCAAGATGAGGGATTAATAACTATATATGAGTTTTCAACAATGCCATCAGCAGATATAGTTTTATATGCAAAATGGAACCCAAATCTGTATGAAGTGACATTTATTTATAATAATGGTCAAAACAATCTAGTCGAGATTAACTACGCTGGGACTGAGATGATAGAACCATCTTATTTAGGTTATGATTTTGCTGGATGGTATCTTGATTCCTCATTAAATGATTTATATGCAAGTACTACATTTCCAGTCAGCGACATGACATTATATGCAAAATGGTCACTAATCACATACACTATTTTATATGAATTAGACGGAGGAGAAAACAATCCTTCAAATCAAAATAATTATTCTATTCTAACCAGTAATTTTATATACAAAGATCCAATCAAAGAAGGGTATACATTTATTGGATGGTTTGATAACCTAACATTTGAAGGTAGTAAAATAACATATAGACTCCAAGGGACGACAGGGAACAAGGTTCTTTATGCAAAGTGGGAAGTCAACCAGTATAGTGTAAACTATTACACCTATGAATACTTTGATGCAGCTCATAGTTTCCTTTTGAAAGTGAACGAATCAATCATTAAGATTTCTTCTGGTGCATATCATTCAGCATTATTAACATCAGAAGGGCGTCTATTCATGTGGGGAAGCAATAATTTTGGGCAATTAGGGGTTGGGACAGGTTTTACCCAAAATACTCCTAAAGAAATCACTAATCAGTTTACTTTAAATGAAACAGAATTAATAACCGATGTTTTCTTAGGTGGACATCATTCTGCAGCATTAACTTCAGAAGGACGCTTGTTCATGTGGGGATATAATGATTATGGTCAATTAGGAGATAACACGACCATTAGTAAAAATAATCCTATAGATATAACAAGCCGATTTAATTTAAATGTCGATGAGACAATTATGAGTGTCTATTTAGGCGCAGAATTCTCTACTGCTATAACATCAAGTAATAGAATATTTGCATGGGGATATAATTGGACTGGTCAATTGGGTAATGGTACAATGGAAACAAAAATAGTACCCACAGATATAACCAATCAGTTTAATTTAAGTTCAGGTGAAAAAATTGAAAGCTTGGGATTAGGGACTGCTCATTCATCTGCGGTTACATCATCAGGAAGAGTATTTACGTGGGGATATAATTGGGCTGGTATATTAGGTGATGGTACAATCGAAACTAGAACTACACCCGTAGATATAACCCACCAATTTAATTTGGAAGTCGGAGAAAAAATTAGCAGTACTTCGTTTGGTAATTCACATTCGATTGCATTGACATCAAACGGTCGTCTATTTGTTTGGGGAGCTAATAGTAGTAATCAATTAGGAGATGGAACAAGCTCTACACGAATTATTCCAATTGAGATTACTTCAAGATTCAATCTTGCTGAAGGTGAAGTCATCGAGAACGTTCGTACTTTTGATTTTCATACGATAGTTATAACTTCTGCGAATCGTATTTTCTCATGGGGAAGCAATACATCAGGTCAATTGGGAGATGGAACAACAATCAACAGAAATACTCCGATTGAGATTACAAGTCGATTTGATTTAATCAGTGAGGAAGCAATTTCATTAGTTTCTACAGGTGGATATCATTCTTTAGCAATTTCATCTGATGGTAATATCTTCAAATGGGGAAGTAACTCTTCGGGACAACTTGGTGATAACACTTATTCAAATACATCATTACCATCTAAAATTGCTTCGTTAAATCCAATATTAGTTAATCAAGATATATATGAGTTTTCTTCAGAAGTTATCCCTTATACACCTATACGAGATGGATTCAATTTTGTTGGTTGGTTCGATAACGATTTTGAAACTCAATTTATCTTTACCAGCATGCCTTCGAAAAATTTGACGCTTGTAGGATATTGGCAAATGATTGAATACACAATCACATACCATATTAATGGTGGTAATGTTGTTGATGAAAATCCAAGTCACTATACAGTTAGTGACGATGATATAGTGCTTGTTTCACCTACAAAAAATGGATATTCTTTCATGGGTTGGTATGATAATCCAGAGTTCATTGGTAATAATATTTCCATTGTTTCAAATGGATCTTTTGGTGATCTGCAATTGTATGCTAAATGGCAGATTAATCAATATACCATTACCTTTAATTCAAATTTTGGAAACTTAATAGATCCAATAACACAAAATTATGATACAACCGTTGAGGCACCTATAAATCCAATTCGTCAAGGATATGTCTTTGCTGGGTGGTATTCTAACTCTATACTCACAAATCCATATTTGTTTGATAAGATGACAGCTACAAACATTACTTTATACGCAAAATGGAGTCCTAATGTTTATGTTGTGACTTATATTCTTAACAACGGAGAAGATAATGTTTTAGAAGTCGATTATGCTGGTAGTGAATTATTGCATCCAATATATTTAGGGTATGAATTCGGAGGTTGGTTTTTAGACCAAGATCTCACATCACCATATCTATCATCAACATTTCCAACAGAAAATCAAACCTTGTACGCAAAATGGAATCTAGTATATTCGATAACATACACTTTAGATGGTGGTTCGAATAATGGAAGTAATCCAATTTCTTATACTTCAAATATCGAAAACTTTGAGTTATATGAACCTTCAAAAAAAGGATATTCATTTGTTAATTGGTATGATAATTCTGATTATTTTGGAGAGCCTATTAGTATCATTCCTCAAGGTTCAACAGGGGACATTGTTTTATATGCTAAATGGGAAGTAAATCAATATAAAATAGATTACTATGAGTTTGATAATTTGGATTTATCATCGGAAATTCCACTTAGTGTCGGAGAAGATATAGAAATGCTTGAATTAGGCTATATGTATTCTATCGCACTTACATCCAAAGGGAGAGTTTTTACCTGGGGAACTAATTTCTATGGTGAGTTAGGTGATGGAACAGAGAATTTCGGATATTATCCTATTGAAATAACAGAAAATTTCCATTTATATACCAATGAATCAATTATTAATATCTTTGCTGGAAATTCAATATCACTTGCTATCTCGTCACTTGGTAGAGTATTCATCTGGGGAATAAATTTCACAGGTCATTTTGATGGTTTGGTGATGACATATTTTGCGAATGCAATCCCGGTTGATATAACTAGTATGTTTCAATTGAGTTTAGGAGAAAAGATAAAAGATATATCTACAAGTGGAGCAAAAGTATTGGCTCTATCGACAAGTGGTAGAGTGTTTATGTGGGGAGAATCATATGAAGGGATTATTCTTGATGATAGAATAATTTATGAAGTTATTTCAGACCCTAGAGATATTACATCTGAGTTTGGATTAGATGAAAATGACGAAATAATAGATATTTCAGTTGGAGCTAGTTTTTCTCTTGCCCTATCTTCCAACGGACAAATATTTGCATGGGGAAATAACGATTCAGGTCAATTAGGAAACAACACCAATGAAAATTTATATTCACCACTAAATATCACCAGCTATTTTATACTTAATGCAGATGAGTATATCACAAAGATAGCGGCAGGTGGAGGACACGCTTCAGCAGTTACATCCAGTAATAGAATATTTGTATGGGGCAATAATTATACAGGACAGCTCGGTAATAACTCATTGATTAATAGTAACGTTCCAATAGATATAACATTAGAATTTGAATTTAATACAGATGAGGAAGTCGTATATATTGACCTGGGTCTAGATAATTCCTCACTTGTTACATCTTATGGAAGAATTTATACATGGGGTGACAATGGTCAAGGTAAATTGGGGGATGGAACCCAAATTAAAAAACTGAAACCTGTGGAAATTACAAACAGTTTTCTACTTAATAATGATGAGCAAATAGTAAAATTGAGTTTAGGTGGAACACACACGTCTGCAATCACATCAAAAGGTAGATCGTTAATTTGGGGATATAACGGTTATGGTCAACTTGGAGATGGAACAAATAGTAATAGTTATTATCCTAAATTAACACCTTTTAGATCAGCTTCTATTTTGAAAAGTGATCTTATCGACTATAATGATCAAATCATCAGTTTTGAACCAGAAAAAGAAGGATTTACTTTTTTAGGATGGTATACAGATATTGAATACACAAATCTATATGTTTTTGATTCAATGCCAGCTAGCAACTTAACATTATATGGAAAATGGTTGATTAATGAATACACGATAATTTATAAAGATATAGATGGTACTATTTTTCGAGTTGATTTACATAAATACAATGAACCATTTGATCACGTATATGAACCGGATGTCCAGTATAAATTTTTTAAAGAATGGTCTGTTGATGAGAGTTTAACAGTTCCACTGGATTTTACGAATACTCCAGCATATGATCTTACGCTATATGCAAAATGGAGAGAAATCAATCCACCTCAAGTAGTTATAACCGAGATTGGATCAGCTTATATTCTGTTTTCATTTACTTGGGATAATCCTGATGAACTTCAAACGCTAATGCTGATTCCAACAATTAGTAATTCTGAATATATGGCAGTATCTCAAGATTGGGTCGGTTTTTATGATTTGCAACCAAATACTGAGTATACTATTTATGTGGATGCAGGAATAGGACTTTATGATTCTCCAAATGAAGATGTGGTATATGTTGGTTCATCAATTGCTGTAAAAACGAATCCTTAATTTGTGGAATCAAAACAAAATTTCAATACTTGTTTTCATGTGAAGTACAAAGATATGGAAAAATTAGTATAGTGTAAACATATAAAATACTTGGGGGATACTATTGATGGATCAAAACAAACAAGAATTACTTGCTAAACTAGCAAAACAAGAAAAAATATATCGACTTATCTCAAAGATTACTTTAGTAGCTGCAGTAGTCTCCTATGTAATCATGACAAATCGAGAAGATCTTCCTTCCCTACCTTTTATAATCATCATTGTTTTATCAGTTATTATCGGATTGATATCATCAACAATCCCCTATTATATATCTAAACAATACAAACAATTAACGATTGAAGCACTTACTGAAATATTTCAACTTCCTTTAATGTTGGAAGAAGAAAGCTACACTTTTGATCTTGAAGAACAAGAAGAAAAAGTAATATTTGATTCAAGTGGAATTATATTACAAGATAAGCGCTATCAATATGATGAGTATGAAATCTCTCTTTCTTTATTTTGTTTCATGAAAACAATCTATCTCTCACTCTTCTTTACGAAAAGTGATTTAAGTGATGATGTTGAGGACCCAGAAATATCTGATCTTTTTAGTATTCAAGTTACACCTTCAGTCTATCAAGCAATTAAGCAGTATAATTTAACTCTCGATACTGATTCTACTAAACATTTAGAATATCTAAAAAATAACACTGAAGATGCTGTTAATATGTTGTTTAAAAAAGGTTTTATGAAGCTATAAATAACGGTTTTACGATTATAGAACATTAAATAAAGATTGGTATTAATTCAAACGCATTATTGACATTTTTTATTAATATATGATAATATAAGGCAAAAGGGGGATTAAAATAATGAAGAAATTTATATTTTCTGTTTTATTTGTGTTTACAGTTTTTTTGTTGAGTTCACATGATGAGATTAGTTCAATCGAAATTCAGACCGCATCTCTATCAGGTGTATTGCTAGTTGATGATCCTACTGCTAATGACGATTGCAGTATGTCAGGATATGTACCCAATTGCACAGTTCCTGGAGGAGATTTACCAGAGTATCCACCTCAAGTTCCAGGTGGTGGAATAAATAGTGATTTTAAGATAAAATCCTATATGTACATCCCAGATTGAATTAGTTAATTATAAGTAAAAATTGGTTCTCTATTACTGATGGAGGAACTAAATGAGTGGATTATTTTATAAAGGTGTTTAGCATTATTTGCTAAATCCCTTTTTTTATTCTAAAAACACCTAAAATATCATATAATAAAACTAATAATCTTTTAACATAAGGAGCATTCTAATGGAGAATAAAGAATTAAAGAAGAAACTCGCTTTCGCATCTGCCGATATCTTTGGTGGAGGATCATTTAACATTGTCAATTTTCTTTATCCAGGCTTTCTAGCAATCACAGTAGGAATTAGTCCTTATTGGATAGGTATAGTTATTCTAGTTGCTAGAATATGGGACGCGATTACAGATCCTTTAATGGGACATATCTCAGATAGAACAAAGTCTAAGATGGGGAAGAGAAGAATCTATTTAGTAATAGCTGCTCCTTTTGTTCTAGTCTCTATGTATTTATTATTCTTTCCATATGCTTTTCCTTCAACAGGATTAAGAGTTGTTGCTGTGTTATTATCTTATTTAATCTTTACAACTGTTCAAACATCAGTCATGATTCCTTATTATTCATTATCAAGTGAAATCACTTCTGATTACCAAAAAAGAGCATCCTATAATTCTTACCGCCTTGGATTTTCTATATTTTCATCCATCCTTTGTGTAGCAGTTCCTGGAATCGTCGTTGGCATGTTTGGTGATAAAGCGATAGGCTATCAAGTCATGAGTTTATCCTTTGGTCTACTCTTTGCATTATCTGTTTTATTTACAGGTCTATTTGCAAGAGAAGAAATTCAAACACCAGTCGTTACGACAAAGCTTTCCATCAAGGAAATGGCGAAGCCTTTAGGTCTTCGCCCATTTAGACAATATTTAGGAATGTTTCTAGTCCTTCAAATGTCGATGGCTATTATGAGTGGTTTATTCTTCTTTTATGTTGATTTCTATATTGTAAAAAATGAAACAGCATTAGGGAATTCTACAATGGTAGGATTAATTGCTGCTGCACTTATGTTTTCGATGCAAATCGTAGCTCTACCCATCTACTTAAAGATGATTGAAAAGAAGGGTAAAACATTTGCCTATAGATTTGGTGCATATGTTTGGATCATCACTGCATTATTTATTATGTTAATTCCAGCAAATGTCAATCCTGTTGCTATTTACGCAGTCGGTGCTTTAATGGGATTTGGTATATCAGGTCCAGGTCTTGTTCCCCACACGATGTATGGGGATGTTGTTGATGCAGGTCAAATCAAATTTAAAGATCGCTTAGACGGTCAAATGAGTGGATTCACCAACTTCATCAATAAGATTGCTCAAGCAATCGGATTAGCATTAGTCATGTTTTTAATCGGACTTGCAGGATTTCAGGAACAGCCTTTAAATGGACCTGCAATTGTTAGTCAACCTGATAGTGCTCTCTTAATGATTCGTTTAATCATGACATTCGCTCCACTCCTCTTTATGGGAATTGGAATATTTATTTCTTTCCAATATAAGATTGATGCGAAAAAACAAAAAGAGATTTCAAACGCTATTCAGGATTTATCGATTTCTAGAGAAGAAATCTTAA
>JAHIRQ010000144.1 GCA_018818645.1 Bacillota bacterium | reverse complement strand
TGGAACCTGGAGACTACGATACTTATCTATCTTTATGGAAAGAATATCAGCTGCGCTGGTATAAATTAGCACCAAATATTCCTACGTATACAAATCAGTATTTCACTGTATTTGATTCTAATCTAAAAGGAGTAGATACAACCCCTTACTGGGATTGGACCTATTCAATATATGACATGTATTATGACGACACCCCCGAAGAATAATTGATAAAGAAGCACATGAATTCCATGTGCTTTTCTTTCGAAAGTTGATTGAAATTTTCTTGTTCATATCGGTAGTAAAATACTATATTCGGTGTATAATGATGTCGTGCCTAAAAATAAGGATCATCAATAAATGATGAATCAATTGTTGGAGTTAGTCAATGTCAAACATTTTATCGAAAATTAGTTGGTTCATCAAAGAAGAGTGGAAAACCTATGTTTTCATGCTTTTTTTACTGTTATCCATCGCATTCATTGCACTCACCCCAGCCTGGGTTTTAGGGTACTCAATTGATACAATCGTATCAGGTGGGTTAACCAAAACGACTTTAACTTTACTAGTCATCGCTTTAGTGTTACTTCCGCTTGGTAGATATTTACTGAGCTTTATGTATAACTACTTAAGTAACAAAACTGCTCAAAAGCTTTCCTACAAATTAAGACAACGTTATTTATCCCATCTTTTTGATATGGACTCTAAGTTCTATGAACAATATGAAAAAGGTGATTTAATCTCAAGAGTAACAGCAGACCTAGATGCTATCACACAAGCAGCAACTTCCCTTTTAGAAGGGATAATCTTCAACGTAGGGATAATACTATTTGCGATTGGTGTAATGAGCTTTACAATAAGTTGGCAGCTCACCTTAATCTCTGTAGCGATTATGCCAGTTGGACTCACCATTTTAAATATCATTCGTTATAACAAAAGAAAATATATCAAAAGACATCGAGAAATCTATGCAGACATGACTGAAAAGGTCTTAGAGTCAGTTGAAGGGCAAAGAGCAATACGTGCTTATGTTCAAGAAGAAAACGACTTAAAAAAGCAATATGAAGCCATTGACAACGATATTGAATCGTGGAGATATATTGTTAAATATGAAAACTGGTTCAACCCACTCTTTGAAGTCATCTATGGAATAAGCTATATATTAGCCTTTGGTTTTGGTATCTACTTCATTATCAATCAACAAATTACCTTAGGAAACTTAATTACTTTTATCTCCTATGTCGGATTACTTTTTGGTCCAATCATTTCTATTTCAACGATATTCACTCAAATCAATAACGCGACCATTTCTATTGATCGCTATGAAGAAATCATGAAAGAAACTCCTGAAGTTCATGATGAGGTATTCTCTAAACCGATAGTTAAGTTTAATAAACTAGAATTTAAGAATGTCACCTTTAAATACCCTTTTGATAAAGTTCCAGTTATTAAGAATATCTCCTTTGAAATTAACAAAGGTGAAACCATTGGTATCGTTGGACCAACAGGTGCAGGGAAGTCAACTTTAATTAGACAACTCTTAAGAGAATTTAATGTCACGGATGGACAGGTTTTTATTGATGATCTATCCATTGAAGAGTATAAGATAGAAGATATTAGAAATCTAGTTGGATATGTGCCTCAAGCACATATGCTATTTAAACGCTCAGTGGATGAAAACATTATGATCGGTAATCCTTTGGCTAACCATGAAGCACTAGACAAAGCAGTTAAAATCGCTGATTTTGAAAAGGATTTATTATTCCTACAAAATGGTATGCAGACTCAAGTTGGTGAAGCAGGTTCAACACTTTCGGGTGGGCAGAAACAAAGATTATCCATTGCAAGAGCTTTAATTAAGGACCCTGAAATTTTAATCCTTGATGATTCTTTATCTGCAGTCGATGCGAAAACAGAAGATACAATCATCGAGCATTTGAAAGCATTTAGAAAAGGGAAGACCAACATTATTGTTGCTCACCGTTTTTCAGCGGTTAGAGATGCTGATCAAATCTATGTATTACAAGCAGGAAAGATTACACAACGTGGTACTCATGAAATGCTAATTAAGTCTGATGGCTGGTATAAGAATCAGTACATCGAACAGATGACGATGAGGTAGCCATATGAAAACAATGAAAAAAGTATGGAGATATATCTCTAAATATAAAAAATTATTAGTCATTAGCTTATCTGCAATGTTAATCGTTCAAGCGTTAGGATTACTCGCACCACTGATTGTAAAAACCATTCTTGATGATTATTTAATTGGTATTCAAAGACCATGGTATGAAGTCAGTAGTGAAGGTGAAAAGACAGTAACGTATCAAGGTAGATATTTTTCTCAAGATATTGAAAATGATCAAGGTATATCCATTGTAATCATTCAAGGGAAGTATTACTTTATTGATGAGATTGCTCCAAGTGGATTTAAAGAGCTTGATGGAAGTACACTTACAGTTACGACTCAAGAAAACGAAGTATTAACTTATGAAGTTGTCTTGCTATCAAGATCTGAAGTTTTAGACTTTTATAATCCCTATATACAACCACTTACCATTTTAATTATCTTATTAATGGTTAGATTTTTCCTACAAGTTTTATTTACCTATATCCAACGTATTTCGACATCAATGATTAACGTTAATATTGTCAGAGATGCTAGAAAAGATGCGATTGCGTCCCTTCAAAGAATGCCGATGACCTATTTTGAAACAGAACCTGCAGGAAAAATAGCGAACCGAATAATTTCTGATGTTGGGGGAATGATGAATTTATTCTCAACCATCATGAATTTGCTAGTAAACGCGACGATGGCAGTTATATTTGCCTATATTGGAATGTTTTATTTGGATGCTACTTTAGCGCTAATGACATTTATTGTCTTCCCAGTTATCTATATTTGGTTAAAATTCTTTATTAAGAAATTAAATACCATCGCAGTTAAGGTTAATGAACAAAACTCGATGATTACAGCACAGCTCAACGAAATCATCAATGGTATCGGTATTCTTCAAATCTTTAACTTTAGAAAACAAACGGAAAAGAAATTCAATGATTTATCCGCAGATTTTGTCAAGGAAAAGATTAAGGAAAACCTACTACATCTATCAATTGGTTGGAATATGATACGCCTTTTAGGTGCTCTAGTAACATCAGTTATTATTCTATATTTTGGAAATGGTTATTTAACCATTCCAGGATTTGTCGTTAGTGTTGGTGTAATCTATGCATATAATGATTACTTAACAAGATTAATTGAACCAGTGGGAACACTTTTTAGAGAAATTGGAAACCTTCAGCATGCAATCGTTAAAACAGAGAGAATCTTTAAGATTATCGATGGTGAGCAAGAAGATGGCTCGTTTACTGAAATCAAACGTTTTGATGGTCACGTCAAATTCGATAATATTTGGTTTTCATATGAAGTTGGAAAGCCAGTCTTAAAGGGAATTGACTTAGATATCAAAAAGGGTGAAATGGTAGGCTTAGTAGGTCATACTGGCTCAGGAAAGTCATCTTTAATGAGCTTACTTATGAGATTTTACGATTTAAAAGAAACAGATATGGGTAAAATCTATGTCGATGATATCGATATTGAAACCTATTCCAAGAGATCATTTAGAACACATGTTGGAATCATTTTACAGGATCCAGTGATGTTTAAAGGTACAATAGCAGATAATGTTAGATTTGGAAACCATGATGTATCTGATGAACAAGTTGAAAAAGTAATCCGAGATATAGGTGGATCGAAGCTATTAGATAAACTTGAACAAGGTGTTTCTCAAGTTATTACAAGAGGTGGAGGAAACCTATCTGTAGGTGAAAAGCAAATCATTTCATTTGCTAGAGCTGTTATTCATGATCCTGCAATTCTTGTAATGGATGAAGCAACTGCAAATATTGATACCGAAACTGAAACCATGATCCAACAGGCTTTAGAAACCGTTAAAAAAGGTAGAACGATGATTGTTATCGCACACCGGTTATCAACTATTAAAAATGCTGATAAGATTGTAGTCTTAGAAAATGGAATTAAGGTAGAAGAGGGTAGACACAAGGATTTATTAACTAAAAATGGTGTTTATGCAAATATTTATCGTTCACAAATTAAAACAATTGCCGAATAAGCAGTTGTTTTTTATTAAAAAAAAAGGAGCTGGGCTCCTTATCTAAAAAACATGAAGAATGAAATGAATACCATGTAGAGGATAAACATATAATTCGCATTCTCGAATGTGATTGTCCATTCTCTAATCAGTCTTAGGGGTTTAAAATCCCTTTGAATAACATAGCGATACAAAATCATACCAGCCATGACATAGGTTATATAATCAATCCATTGTCTAATATCAAATATTTTTACATAAGATAAATCTTTACCAAAGACAAACTCTCCAAATGGAATATAGAAGATCCCAATTGCGATACACCCTATTCCAAGTATCGTCATCGATAAAATTTGTAAGGCATCCTTTCTTTTCATCACGTCAACCTTTGGTCCATATAGGATTTGAGAGAACTTGATGAAGGATGTTACGGTACCAATATTGATGATTGTAAATAAAACCATCTTCAATAAATCACCCTTAAAATCATATTTGACTAAGGTTTTCGAAACAAAGCCATTGAAAAGAGGAGCACCACTAATCGAGAGCATTCCTATAATGAGTAAAATCGATGTCCAAGGCATACTTTTAAATACACCACGTATTTCATATATCTTCTTGGTTTGATACCCATAAATGACCAATCCTGCACCAAGGAAGAGTAGGGATTTAAATAAAGCATGGTTCATGATATGCATCAACCCACCGACATAAGATAGGTCAGATACAGAGGATACCCCCATCACCATAATCCCAATTTGAGAAACCGTATGATACGCTAAGACCTGTTTCAAATCCTTTTGAGTTAAAGCGAATGTTACACCAACAATAGCTGTAGTGGCACCTAAGTAAAAGAAGAATTCAGACATGTTATAATTGGCTTTAGAAAACATTTCTAAATAGATTCTAATAAACATATATAAAGCACCCTTTACTGCTAAACCCGATAGTAAAGCGGAGATTGAGGTTTGAGCAACACCATGTGCTTTGGGAAGCCATGTAAAAAGTGGAAAGAAGGCTGCTTTAATACTGATACCAGACATCATCATGACAAATGCCAGTTTAATCAAGTTTTCATCACTATGCAAATCAATATTTTGAATTAAATATTGGATATTGATGGTTCCATAAACATAATAAATCATGATAATACCGATTAAGAAGAACATTGCACCAACAGTGTTTAAAAGTAAATAATAGATACCAGCTCTAAAGGATGGACCTGTTTTTTTATATGAAATCAGTATCGTAATCAATACAGTCATCAATTCTAGGAATACAAATAAATTGAATAAGTCGTTGGTTTGAATTAAACCTAAGAAAATACCTTGTAAAAACATTAAGAAGAATAAAAACTTATTTTCTCTTTGATTGGTTTTAAAGGTATACATCATTAAGATTGTCCACATAAAGATAGTTAATCCAATAAAGATTAAGGAAAGTCGATCGTTATAAAAGCTGATAGCAAACATTTCATCCCAACCACCAAATACAATTAAGGACAATTCAGGATTGGTTTCTAAAGCTTGGATGTATAAAGCAAATAGGACAAATAAAGCAATTTGTGCAGCAAATAAGATATAGCTTGCAAGCTTATGCTTAAATAAATAGACCACTAGAGATGCAATTATTGGAATGAAAACAAAGAGTACAGGAGCTAAAAACATTATTTATCCCCCTTCAATACGACTTTCCATTCGATAGAACCATAATGATGGAATATTTTAATACAAAGCATTAAAGCAAGTGATGTAATCGTCGATCCGATAACAATAGTTGTTATCATTAAAGCCTGAGGTAGTGGATCGACAATCTCAATTCCAATCGCGTTTAATATTGGAATTAGACCACCCTCATAAACTCCAAAATTTAGGAATAACAAAATAGTTCCTGCTTCAATAATGGTTACACAAAAAACTGACTTAATGATATTTTTACTCGTAGCAAGTCCATAAACGCCGATTAAGATGACTATAAATGATAGTATAGGATTCATTAGCGTCCCTCCTTGAGAAAGGCAGTAAATATCGCAATCAAACCAAGTGCAACCTTAGCACCAATCACTATGTTAAGCAGTATCAAAAAAATCGACTTCATTCCAGCAGAGCCATCTACTGGTATAAAATTAGTGAAAACTTCATTTCTAGTGATCAGAGATAGAAATGCAATGCTGAGAAGTAAAATAAACAAGAATTTTTCTATCGTTAGAATCTTATTGACATCAATGGATTTTGAGATATCGATATAATAGAGTATTAGGATTGCAGTAGCAACAATCGCACCACCTTGAAATCCACCACCAGGAGACAAATGGCCATTGATAATAACATACATTCCAAATAGAAGCATCACAGGATATAAAAGTCTAGAAAAAGTGATGAATAATTCTGGAGTTTTTTGTTTATCTAGCATAAAAGTCGCGTTTTTTTCTAATGTATTATGCTGAGATATCCACATTACTCCTGAAACTGCAATGAGCAAGATACCAGCTTCAAACAAACTATCAAATAATCGATAATCAAGATAAATTGCTGTTACTAAGTTCATACTACCAGTATCATAAAATCCATTATCTCTAAAAAAGTCTTTCCCAGCTGAATTATAAATATCTGCAAGATTTTCAATTGAAGTTGAAAATAAATATAAAATAAACCCTAAAAGAAAGACAAGACTGATTCGTTTAATCAATGCTTTCACCCTCTTTCAAGGTGATTACGCTGATATATGCATAATCTTTAGTCATTTCCTTTAACCGTTTCATGAGAATTGAACTTGATTTCCCCTTAAATTCAAATCTTTTCAAAATCTCATCATAACTAATGATTAGATCCACATTCAATTCCTTTGTTAACTCTTCAGCACTGCCTTCGATATCAGAGCAGACGTTGAGTCTTAGGTCATAGTCATTGACAAAATTAGTTAAAATCATATAAATTTCTTCATTCATTTCATCTAGGTCATGCATATCATGATTGACTCTATCCAAAATGATAAATTCTCTTTGTCTGGATATAGAGATTACATAGATGAGTGGAATAATCGCACTGCCTATCGCAACTTCAGCGATTGCAACATCAGGAGCTTGATTCAATGCATAAAGTGTAGCTGCTATCAATCCAAATGACGCGATTAATATAATAATGGTAAAGTTTTCTTTATGAAATACAATGGCTAAAGCGATGATGATTAATAAAATTTGAAGAATAGTAGGAATGATATTGGTCATTTTATACCACCATCCTTCACATCTGTTGGTATACCAATTAAATAAGCTGAACGAATATTAACATGAGAACTGATTGGATTTGTTATTAATAAAAACAAGATGAGAAGCAGTAATCGGATTGCGTATTCAAATTGACTCGCAGCGAAAATAAGGGCAATTAACACCAAAAAGCTAGCTACTGTATCAATAGTTGCTGCTGTAAGTATTCTAGTATATAAGTTTTTCAATCTAAAAATTGCAATCATCCCAAAAATAATAAAGAACCAGGAAAGAATTAAAACGATATAGGTAACTATCATCATTTTTCTCGTCCCCCAGTCATAATGAATTTAGCCAATAATGTCATGGTAAGAAAACCAATAATTCCGTAACTGATTGCTATATCGAGTAAAATGATATTATCAATGTAGATCGCATAAACAGCAACAAATAATACAACTTTTGCAGATATCAAGTTCAGCATTAAAATACGATCCCAAATTGTTTTTCCTTGAATTAATCGAATAAAAGATAAAATCATCGCAAGTACTAAGACAAGTAACGTAATGAATAAAAAGAGTTCAAGTGTTGTCATGATGTCTTCTCCTTAATCATTAAGAGTTTTTCAAACTTTTCACGGATTGGTTTCTCTAATTCTTCATGAGGTGTATTTGGCTTCGCTAGAACCATCACAATAATTGTGTTTTCAACAATATCAATCGTAATTGTACCAGGAGTTAGCGTAATTGAATTCGCTACAATAGCAACTTTGACAGGGTCATCTAAATCTAAAACAATTTTAAAAATGGTTGGAACATATTCACGCTTAAATAAGTTCATGGTAAATATAATCGCTGATTTAAATATTTCAAAAAACAAAATAAACATATAAAAAATAAGGCGGTATAATTTGATACCTCTATATTTAAATCCGTGCTCATCATGTAGTATTTCGTAAGCAAATAAAGACACGAAAAAAGAGATTGTGATACCAAAGATAATCGTAGTTAACTCAAAATTAAAATTGAGTAAGAACCATAATATCAACATCACAACAAAAAACTTAATTCTAGGTATGGTGTTTTTCATGAGAGCTTCTCCTAAAAAAATCTTATAGATATTATAGCATACTTTGAACATGAAAGTATATTGAAAAGGGCATTTGAACTAAAGTTCATTTGATTTCACGTATTGAAAAGGAAGCTAATAAAAAAATCTGTGAGATATGATAAAATAAATATAGAGTATTTTTTTAGACACTTAAATCGAAAAGGAGGAATTCAGATGAAGAAAATAATGATGTTTACATTTATTTTATTTTGGATATCCTCTGTTTTTTTATATACAAATCAAGATCTTTATGGAAATGATGATGTACTTGATATAGAAAATGTAGACTTAAACCCAACTTTTTCTCATCAGGCTGGATTTTATGATACTGCAATCTTACTTGAAATATATCCTAAAGAAAATACAAGTGTCTATTATACACTGGATTCATCTGAGCCAACCCGTAATTCAATCCTTTATACAGGACCTATTTTGATTGAAGAAGACTATGTGATTGCTGATGGTTCTGAAATTGTGATTCAAAAGAATAATGATGGAACATCAATACCTGAACCAAGCTACCCTATATCAATGATTCGTAGTGGGTCAAAGGGGTGGATATCACCACTAGATGACATATTTAAGGCTACTGTTGTTAAAACTATTGCTTTTGATCAAGAGAATAATTCAAGTCAACTATTAACCAATAGTTATTTTGTATCTGAAGATATGAGTCAAAGATACACTTTCCCTGTAATGTCTTTATCAACTGACATCGATAACTTGTATGATTATGAAACAGGTATTAATGTACCTGGTGTTTTTTATGATCCTGATTTGGGAGAAGATAGTTCATCAAATCGAACAGGAAATTATTATCAAACCGGAGATGAATGGGAGAAACCTGTTCATGTCGAATATTTTACTGCAGAAGGGAATTTAGAGTTTGAGCAGAGTGCAGGTATACGTGTTCATGGTGGACTAAGTAGAAAATACCCCATAAAATCATATCGATTGTATGCAAGAGGTTCTTATGATGATGAAAGTTATTTCAATTATCAATTTTTTGAAGATAAAGAAATTGATTTATTCAAGCGTATTATTTTACGTGCTGGTGGACAAACCTATCAATATACTGTAATGGGTGAAGCTGCTGCTCAAAGCTTATTAAAACCTCTAGATTTGGATATGCAATATAGCCAACCAGTTATTCTTTTTATCAATGGAGAATATTTTGGAATCAGAAATATAAGGGATCGCATCGATCGCTATTATTTAAGTACACATTATGGGATGGATCCTGATGATGTCACAATTCTAACTGGTAATGGTTATTATGAGGATGGTGATGAACGCGGTGCTGCTCATTATCAAGCTATCTATCAGTTCATAACCCTTAAAGATATGACTGTAAAAAGAAATTATGAACACGTTCAAACAAAAATAGATGTTGATAATTTAATCGATTATTATATAGCAGAACTCTATTTAGGAAATGTAGATTGGCCTCAAAATAATATTTTATACTGGAGAAAAAACGTTAATTATAATCCGAATGCTCCCTATGGACATGATGGAAGATGGCGTTGGATTATTTATGATGTTGATGCTTCCTTTGGAGCGTCTTGGGGTGGATTTTATCCTGAGATTGAAAGCTTTGAAAGACTTACCGGAGATACTTGGAAGACTGGGAAATTGATAACATCACTCTTGAAAAATGACGAGTTTAAGGCGAAGTTTGTGTATCGACTCAAAGACTTAATGGATTCTGTTTTTGAAGAGGAAAGTGCATCAACCTTAACATCATCGATGATCGATCTCTATAAACCTGAAATTCAAGAGCATGTAAATAGATGGGGGTATCCATCATCTTATTCTACATGGTTAAATTATGCACAACGGATGGTTGACTTTACACTAAAAAGACCTGAAAATATAGAAAATCAGATGATTGATTTTCTGAATCTTAAAGATGTTCCAGTGCACACATTTAAAATAGACTTAGATAGTGAAATGGGTAATTTAAAGGTGAATTCACTGATTCTAGATGATCTTCAAACCTATGAAAATGAGTTTTATGAAAATTTAACCATGTCATTAGAAGCACTACCCAAGGAAGGACACAGGTTCATTGGATGGTATGATCAACATGGATATTTAATGTCAGCCAATCAAAAGTTAATTATTACACCACAACAAGCATTTGAAATGGAAGCTAGGTTTGAAGTTGGTGAGCCAATTCCTATACCATCGAATGGTTTTGAATTTCCAGGTTTTGTCATCTTTTCTTCTATATTTACACTCAGTTCAATGAGTTACCTAGCTTATTTACTATTCGATGCCAAAAAAAACTTAAAATTTCCATTCAATCATAATTAAATTCATGATTTTTCGTTATAATGATATTAATTGAGGTGATCAAATTGGGTAGAATCAAAGATCGTATTGCAAGAGCAAAAAGTTTAATTAGTATAAAGACTTACAAGAGACCCTTGATGTACATTATTTTATTGATGATTTTTATCAATTTAGTCATTTTATCAATTTCTGCATTGATTGCATTATCGATTGACAATTCCTATACGTCTTTTATTGATGCTTTCGCGAATGGATCCGTGAAATGGATGTTAACACCCAATGCAATTTTAGAAATAGAAAATCCTCAAACTTTAGCTTTGGCTGTAGTTGTTTTAGTTACAGGGTTAATCCTATTTTCAGGAACCATCATTGCGTTAACCACCAATGCAATCAAAGACTATATACAAAAGAAAAATTCAGGCTCCGGTAAAATTCATTTGGATCAGCAAATTGTTATTCTAAATTGGAACTCTAAAGTCCCTGAACTGGTTTCAGATTTACTTTTTGTTGAGTCTAAAGAAGTGACTGTCATGATTCTAGCTGATATTGATAAGCAGTATGCAGAAAAGCAGATTGTCAACGCAATTGACAAAGTGAAGGGTACAAGGGACATTGGAAAAATGAATGTCTTAGTAAAAAGTGGAGATCCTTTATTAAAATCTGATTTAGATGATATTTCAATTATCAATGCGAAAGCAATTTTGATTATGAATCCTGATCAACATGAGCAAGTCACTAAAAATATGTCTAAAAGTGATTTATTTGTCATTAAAACTATACTATCTTTAGGACCCGTTGAATTTCAATATCAACCTCCGATAGTGGTTGAGATTAAGCATATAGAAACCAAAGAAAAAATTATAACCTTATCGAAGGTTGTTGAGCAGCTCCATGAACATGTGATTATGCCAATTTGCTTTGATAAGAGACTTGGTCAAATCATTGCCCAAACCTTAATTGAAAATAGAATTGAGGATGTTTATCTATCACTATTCTCATTTCAAGGTTCTGAAGTTTACACGCTTGAAAATGTTAACTTTGAACAAGCACTCAAAGAGTATTCTCATGTCGTACCACTTGCGAAGAAAGATAAAAATTTGTATGTGTTATCTTTAAATAACTCGATAAAGAATAAAACATCAATACATGAATTCAAACCAATGACTTTAAAGAAAAAGAAATTTTCAGAGTCCCATCAGCTTGAGGTATTCATTTTTGGAAAAAATAACAAGCTTAGTTTTATTCTAGATGCATTCAATCAATATGAAGTCATCCATGGTTCTAAATTTAAAGCAACCTGGATGGAAGAAAACGATTTAGAGAATTTTGTTAAGGATGTCAATCTGAAAAAATCGAATACAACCATTCTACTTTTGAGTGATGAGGTTCAAGATGAGGATTCTTTGGATGCAAATGTAATTAACAATTTGATCTATCTAGAAGGTCATATCCAAAATCCTAATGTACACATTATTGTTGAGCTTCTAAATCCTAAAAATGATCCTATTGTCAAAGGATTTTCAATTAAAAATACCATTAT
>JAHIRQ010000143.1 GCA_018818645.1 Bacillota bacterium | reverse complement strand
ATATCTATACCTGGAAGAACTCCTTCCTTAGGTAGAAATCAATTGGTACTTGATTTATGCAACCCGAATGTATTAGCCTATATCAAAAATGAATTGACAAGAGTTATCGATTTAGCTGGATTAGATTATATCAAATGGGATATGAACAGACATATCACCGACATGTATTCGATGCATATTCCGAATCAAGGCATGTTTTTTCACCAATATATATTAGGGCTATATGACATTTTAAATTATATTCGAAATCGATATCCAAACATATTAATTGAAACCTGCTCAAGTGGAGGAAATCGATTTGATCTAGGAATGCTCTCTTATGGTGCTCAAGTCTGGTCATCTGATAATACCGACCCAATTGAAAGATTGAAAATTCAGGAGGGACTAAGCTATTTATACCCGCCATCAACAATCAGTTGCCATGTATCGCTATCACCCCATGCACAAACGCTAAGAAAAACACCACTTTCTACAAGATTTAATGTAGCAAGCTTTGGCGTGTTAGGATATGAACTCAATTTAAAATATGTTACACCATTTGAAAAAAGAGAAATCAAAAATCAGATTCAGTTTTATAAGGATAATCGTGAGCTTTTTCAATTTGGAAGATTTTATCGCTATGATACAATTCATCCAAATCGAAAGATATGGCAAATCTCAAAGGATGAGAAGCACGCTTTAGGAAACTTTCAAACACTGGCTTCTGCTAGCCCTGAATTTGAAAGTATCCAGTTCAAGGATTTAGAACATGATTCGATTTATCATATCAAATCTTTTATGCAACAGATGCCAATCAGTCAGTTTGGTCATTTGATTGCGCATGCACTTCCAATTAAGCTTCATCCAGATGGATTTATCATGAGAGTTATCGGAAAACACAAAGGTTTACCTAATGCAACCGAAGACTATCAAGTCAGTGGTAGAATGATGATGAGTGGACTTCCTATTAAACAACAATTTATGGGAACATATTATAATGATCAGACAAGAATATTAGGTGACTTTGGGTCACAAATCTATATAGCTGAAAAAATTCAAAGTTAGAAGGAGTGGGAACTTGAGAAAAGTCATTGGAATCAATTTTGATTGGATGTTTAAAACATATGAAGAATCAGATTTGAAAAAAATCTCGATATCAAAATCTAAGGTTGTACATATTCCACACAATGCAGTTGATATTCCTTTCAATAATTTTGAAGAGACAGAAACTTCAGGTGTTTTTAGCTATTTCAAAAAATTGGAGGTCGACGAATCATTTAAAGATAAAGTGATTAGACTTCGTTTTGAAGGTGTAGCACACTTCGCTAAGGTTTATATCAATAAAGAGTTTGTAGGGGCTCATATTGGTGGATACACCCCTTTTGAATTAATCATTACCGATAAGATTTCATTCGAAAAAGATAATGAATTACTCGTGATTGTTGATACATCTGAAAATCAAATGATACCACCATTTGGTGGTGTTGTGGATTACCTAGGGTATGGTGGAATATATCGCGAAGTTTCCTTGATCGTCACTGACATATCCTATGTTAAGGATGTTTTTGTAGAAAATAGAGGAAGTAATGATTTAATCGTAAATCTTGAAACGAGTAGAATGCATGGGACTGTTGAGATTGAAATTAAAGATCCAAACCTTCAAAGTGTATTGAAATATAAACATGAAGTCAAAGATCATATTTCTAGAATCAAACTCTCAATTGAAAAACCTATGCTCTGGGGTATAGACCACCCAAATCTTTATACGCTATATCTTCACTATAAAAACAATAAGGATAGTGATCATTTATCGACTCGGTTTGGAATCCGTTCAGCTATCTTTAAAACAGATGGATTTTATTTAAACGGAGAAAAAATAAAATTGATTGGACTCAATCGTCATCAAAGCTATCCATATGTTGGATATGCAATGCCGAAAAGTGCACAGATTGAAGACGCAGACATCTTAAAGTATCAACTTGGTTTGAACATCGTGAGAACCTCTCATTATCCTCAATCCAAAGACTTTATTGAAAGATGTGATGAAATCGGTCTTTTAGTATTTGAAGAGATACCAGGTTGGCAGCATATAGGCACTGACTCCTGGAAGGAAATTAGCTATCAGCATGTTAAAGAAATGATTTTAAGAGATCGTAATCACCCTTCGATTATCCTATGGGGAGTTCGAATCAATGAATCCCCAGATCAACATGATTTTTATAAGAGAACTAACGATATCGCTAGAGCATATGATCCAACTAGACAAACTGGTGGAGTTAGAAATATGGCGAATAGCGAATTTTTAGAAGATGTTTATACTTATAATGATTTCTCTCATATAGGGCATAACAGTGGACTTGAAAAAAGAAAGAAGATTACAAAAGAAGTTCCATATTTAGTGACTGAGTATATGGGACATATGTTTCCGACTAAAATTCATGATGATGAATCTCATCGTATTGAACATATGAAAAGACATTTAAATGTAATTCATAGCATATTAGAGCCAAATAACGGAATTTCAGGTGGTATTGGATGGTGCATGAATGACTACAATACCCACGCTGATTTTGGAAGTGGTGATAAGGTTTGTTATCATGGTGTTTTAGATATGTATCGTATACCAAAGCTTGCTAGTTTATCATATAGAGCTGAAGGTTCTCAAGATATTGTCTTAGAGGTAACATCCACGATGAATATCGGAGAATACCCAGGAGGTAATCTTCCTGAGATTATCGTGATGACCAATCTTGATTATGTGAAGGTCTATAAAAATAAAGAATATATCCATACCTTTTATCCGAATCATAAAAAGTATCCCCACTTAAAACATCCTCCAGTAATCGTCGATGATTTGATTGGTGAAACACTCATGAAAAACGAAAAAATGAAGTATAGAGATGCCGAAAGAACAAAGAGGGTTTTAAGAGCAGTTACGAAATATGGAAATAATCTTCCATTACGCTATAAATTATCTATGCTTTATATCCTAAAAAAATATAAGATGACTTATGATATGGGTGTTCAACTATTTTATAAATATATGAGTGGTTGGGGTTCCAAAGAAACAGTCTATACGTTTGAAGGATATTTAGAGGATAAACTTATGAAGACTGTTTCGAAGGAGAATAACCACAAGTTTGATTTTGAATTAGAAACTAACTTAGCAGAACTGAAGCATGAATACACCTACGATGTGAAAAGATATGTGATTAAGAAGGTAAATCAACATCAAGAAATCGTTCCTTACGCAATGGATTGTATTGATGTTCGAGTGAATGGGTCGATTGAACTGATTGGACCATCAAGACTTCATCTTCATGGTGGAGCAATCGCATTTTGGGTGAAGACGGTATCAAGTGGAGTCGGTTATATAGAAATACAATCTGAAGATCAACTCATTATTGAAGAGGTGAATGTCTTATGAAACTAACAACAGAAGAAAAAGTAGCACTTCTAGATGGACTTGATGTGTGGAACACAAAGCCAGTCAATGGGTTGCCATCCATTATGATGGCGGATGGACCTCATGGTTTAAGAAAACAATACGAATCTAAAGATAATTTAGGTGTGATGGGGAGTGTTCCTTCGACCTGTTTTCCAACAGCGAGTTTAACAGCATGTAGTTTTGACCGTCAATTAATGCACGATTTAGGGAAATTATTAGCAACTGAAGCGAAAGCCAATCAAGTGAATATCCTTTTAGGACCAGCTATCAATATGAAAAGAACTCCACTTTGTGGTAGAAACTTTGAATATTTTTCGGAAGACCCTTATTTGACTGGTGAGTTAGCAGCTGAACTTGTGAAATCAATTGAATCCTCTGGTGTTGGGACATCGGTTAAACATTTCTTCGCGAATAATCAAGAAAAGAATAGGTTCTTTATCGATAGTATTGTCGATGAGAGAGCACTGCGTGAGATCTATTTAAGAGCATTTGAAAGAGTGGTTAAGGAAAATCCAGCAACTGTGATGGCTAGTTATAATAAGATTAATGGGAAATATGCAACAGAACATCACTATCTATCTAAAATACTTAGAAAAGAGTGGGGTTATTATGGAGTTGTTGTGAGTGACTGGGGAGCTGTGCATAACAGGATTGAAAGTGTAAAAGCGGGTACAGATTTAGAAATGCCTTCTTCTATGGGCTATCGTACGAAAGAAGTTTTAGATGCGATCAATAGAGATGAAGCATTGAAGATTGCAGTGAATAAATCATCTGATCGTATTGTTGAAATGGTTAGAATGTATAAAAAGATTGAAGTTGAACCATTTGATGAAGAAAAGCATCACAATGAAGCGATTCGAATTGCTGCTGAATCCATGGTTTTATTGAAAAACGAAAAAATCCTTCCTCTCGATAAAAAGGATAAGGTTCTTATTGTTGGTGGCTTTATCGATAATATGAGATATCAAGGCGGAGGATCTTCACATATCAATCCAACTAGAGTTGATCAACTATCAGAGATATACGAAAAATATTCCAAAAATATAACCATTGCTAAAGGATATTCTATAGAACATACCAAGCATGATGAGAATCTTGCTAAAGAAGCCATTGAGCTTGCTAAAAGTGTAGATAAAGTCGTGATTTTACTAGGTTTACCAGAATCACATGAGGCTGAAGGTTTTGATAGAACAACTCTAGACCTTCCTCAACATCAATTAAAACTTCTTCATGATATTCTAGAAGTCAATCATAATATTATCGGTGTTGTTGTAGGTGGTTCAGTCATGAATTTAAGCTTTGAAAATCACATGAAGGCTATTTTACTTGCATATCTAGGTGGACAGGGTTCAAGCTCTGCAATCATGGACATACTTTATGGAAAAGTAAATCCATCAGGAAGACTTGCTGAAACATTTATAGATGACATCAAAGATTGTAATGTGAAACTTACTGAGGATAACAATGCTGTTTATTATGATGAATCTATTTTTATAGGGTATAGATATTACCAATCCTTTAATCAGCAGGTTAGATACCCATTTGGATATGGATTAAGCTATACAACATTTGATTATAAAGATATTAGTATTCAAGAGGATAAAGAAAAATTTATCGTCCAAATGACAATTCAAAATACTGGAAAAATGAAGGGGAAAGATGTAGTTCAAATTTATATTGAAAATAATGAATCCACAGTCTATAAAGCTAGAAGAGAACTTAAGGCATTCGATAAAATAGAATTAGAGCCAGGAGAAGAAAAAACAATTAAAATAGACTTACCTAAAAAAGCTTTTGAATACTATGATCTTTATAAGAAAAAGTATGTGCTTGAAAAGGGAGAATATGAAATCATTGTTGCTAAAAATGTGGTTGACGAGATTGAATCATTCGATTTTGGAATCAATGGAGAAGAAATTCATCATCCAACCCTTTCCTATCAAAAATATGCCTATGACACCTCAGATTTCCAAAAGATTTATATGGCACCACTTCCACCTAAAAATGTTTCTAAGAAAAGACCTTACACACTATCATCTACATTAGCAGATGCGAAAGAAACCTATGTTGGAAGACTTGTAGCAAAAATGGTCATCAAGGAAGGTATGAAACAAGCTAAAGATATGAGTGAATATCTTCAAGAAGTTGCTAAAAAGACAATGATGGAAACTCCAATTCAGATGTTAGCATTGTTTTCAGCAGGAAAGTTCACTTTTGAAATGGCTGAAGGATTAGTTGATATGATGAATTTAAAATTAATAAGAGGATATAAGAAGATGAAATCGAAGACTAAGGAGAAGAATAAAGATGAGTGAGCAAGTTGGTGTAAGTCGTAAAACGGTGAATGCATATGCTATGAGTGGTGCTGGCCGTGACATGATGTATGCTTTATATTCTACATTTCTAATCGTTTTTTTAACAGATGCATTGGGTTTATTGGATTGGCAGCTTGTAGCAATCGGGTCAATCATCGCAGTTGCTAGAGTTTGGGATGCGATCAATGATCCAATTATGGGGACTATTATTGATAACACAAGATCTAAGTATGGCAAGTTCAAACCTTGGATATTAATAGGTGCATTATCATCAGCTGTGATATTCTTTCTATTATTTCAAGACTTAGGATTATCAAGTACTGCATTTGTTATTGTGTTTGGTATCTTATATGTTTTATCTGGAATGACATTTACCATGAATGATATTGCGTATTGGTCAATGTATCCATCGTTTACGACAGATCCAAGTGAAAGAGAAAGAATTGGTTCAAAGGCAAGAATATTTGCAAGCTTGGGTATGTTTATTACGATTGCGAGTGTTCCACTGATTTATCAAAACTTTAGTGGTGGACCGGTTAAAGCTTTCTCAATCATCGCGTTGATTATCTGTATTATTTATGTTATTTCGCAAGTAGCTGTATTCTTCTTAGTGAAACAGCCTAAGAATATCATCATCGATTCCATGCAAAAAAAGACCACATTACTTGATATGGTCAAAATCATCTTTAAAAATGATCAATTGGTTGTTATTATCGTAGCCATTCTATTATTTAATATTGGATACTTTATCACAACAGCGCTAGGAATCTATTTCTTTAATTATGACTTCAATAAATATGGAGGAGCGGAATTCACCATATTCTCTGGTATTTTGGCTGTCAGTCAATTGACAGCTCTAGGATTATTTCCAGTATTGATGAAAAAGATGAGTAGAAAGAAGTTATTTACAATATCGGTAGTGATGATTGTTGTAGGTTACTTGTTATTTATGAGTGTAGGATATACATTTATTCCAATGAATATGTTTTTTATTGGTCTTGCAGGACTTATTTTATTCAGTGGACAAGGTTTCATTCAGGTATTAGTTCTAGTTATGCTCGCAGATACGATCGAATATGGCCAATGGAAATTAGGAACTAGAAACGAAAGTGTTGTCTTCGCAATTAACCCATTTGTAACAAAGCTAGCTACAGCCGTTCAAACATTTGTCGTCACACTGACT
>JAHIRQ010000142.1 GCA_018818645.1 Bacillota bacterium | reverse complement strand
TTTTTTTCAACAATAAATAAACACATCAAAAATAGCGTTCGATATCTAAATAGTGAATCAGAGTATAAAGGGGAATATCTATCAAAGTTTCAATTGGTTGTTCCCAAATGGGTATTAAACGAACGTAGCGAGGATGAAGACTTATGATATATAGATCTCGCAAATGATGGAGTATTTGATTTTGATTTGTTGTTTGTAGATAGAACTATCATAGAAAAGGCGAATAATCACCCAATGATTTTGTGGAAAGCTGCAAGAAATCATCAGTAAAGAATATATGGATGAAACGAACTCGGGTAAGTATGATAAGATTAAAATAGATAATTGATTCATCTATTAGAGGATATCCAATGACATTATTACAAATGAAATATTTTATTGCAGTATGTGAAAATGGTTCACTAACAGCAGCAGCTAAATCCTTATTTGTGACTCAACCTGCGCTTTCGACTGCAATTAACCAGTTAGAAAAAGAATTTAATTTAAAACTTTTTGAAAGAAAAAACCATGGGTTAGTTTTGACAGCAGATGGTGAATTTTTCTATGATAAAGCAAAACAACTACTCAATCAATTTGAAGTATTTGATAAAGACTTAAAGGATCTTTCTCAAAGTAAATATACGATTAGAATAGGAGTACCTCCTATGATTGGGTCGTTTTTATTCCCCAAAATCTATAATCAATATATGCAGCACCATCCAGATGCCAAATTTGAGATTTGGGAAGAAGGGTCTTTAACAATTCGAAAGAAAATAATGAATAAATCTCTAGATATTGGTTTTTCTATCTTAAATGATAATGCAAATGAACATTATGAAAAAGAAGATATTCTTGAAACTGAATTACTATTTTGTGTCAATAAAGAAAACCCGATATCAAGTAAGAAGTCATTAACGATTGAAGATATCAAAGATGAATCGATTATTATGCTTCGTGAAGGCTTCTATCAAAATCAACTCATTAATCAAATGTATCAAGAGGTTCACCAAGAACCTAAAATTATCTTGATTTCATCGCAATTATCTGTCATTAGAAACTTCGTGAAGATGAATGCAGGTGGCGCATTCTTAATGAAAGAGCTTGTTGATATCAACGATGATTCTATTGTAGGACTACCTTTTAAGAATAAACTCATTTTAAAAATTGGGCTCATTTGGCAAAAGGATGCACAGCTCCATTTAGGAGCAATCGATTTCATCAAGTTTTTAAGAGATAACAACAAGGTATAAAAAGTATTTATAGCATATAAAAAAACAGAAAGACTAGAAGCGAGAAATCGTTTCTTTTTTTGATATAATATACCATAGATAACGCTTACAAAAGGAAAATTATAAATGAAAACAAAAATAAATGAGGTATTAAAAAGAATTATAAACAAGTTAGGTAAAGCTGGTGTTTGGACGGTTATCCTCACATTGGTCATTTTTATATCTTCATTATTTGCATCACTCATCCAAAATGACTGGGGAAATATTGAAGTAGAAACTATATATTTCGAAGCTAGAGACAATCAAACAGTCGCATATGATTTATATACCCCGAGTACCGCTACATTAGATAACAAAGCACCTTTAATGATTGTTATCGCCGGTTTCCAACGCAGTAGAGAGACTCAAGGACATGTCGCACTAGAATTCGCAAGACGTGGATTTGTAGTCATCAATATCGACCCATACAGTCAAGGTGATTCCTCTAGTAGCCAAGGTATCCAAGGTAGAGCAATCGCAACAATGGAAGGTTATGGTGCATTCGATATCATTGATTATGTTTATGATCATGATGATGTTTATCCGTATGTCGACAAAGATCGAATCGGTGTAACAGGTCACTCTGCTGGAGGTAACGCTGCTTATCAAGCTGCAGTATACTTTGGTAAAAGAGCTGTCGATAATAATGGCGTGAGTAAAGTACATTCTATTTATATTAGTGGATATGTACTATCCATTAATTCAAGTATCAATTTCTCTAAGAGTAATATGGGAATGGATTATGCACTATATGATGAAGGTGCATTTAGAAACCCAATCAATTTAAGTGCACCTGAGGGATACTCAAAAGCAGATATGACTTGGGGAGTTGAATCACACATCTTTGTAAACTCAGGTTTGGAAAAACAAGGGTTACCATTAATTCCTGATGACACTCAAGTTGAAATTGGTAGAATTTACGGAAATCCGACGTTAAGAAACATGAGACAGGTGTTCAACACACCAACAATTCATGCATTTCAACCCTATGATACTGAAGCAACAAAGAGTAATATCGCATTCTTTGAAGTTGCTATGGATTTTAGAAATAGTGAAATTAGACCAGACGATCAGGTTTGGGTCACTAAAGAAGTATTCACAAGTATTTCTTTAATAGCATCTCTTTCTATGCTTGTTCCGGTAACCACTCTTTTATATAGAATACCTTTCTTTAAAAAGTCGATGCAGGAGCTAATCATTGATGAAAGAAAGAGAAGTAAGGGAAGCATCATCAATTATATAGTCGTGTTCTTGATCACTGCAACATTTGCAGCACTTACTTATCTTCCTTCCGCTAAATTATCCTTAGCATTATTTCCAGAAGCGAGCCAATCTGTAAACACTTGGTTTTTCCCACAACGAATGACCAATGCAGTTGCTGTATGGGCGGTCTTATCAGGAACATTTGCTATGCTAGTCTTTATGGTATCGAGATATATAAGTTTATCGATTCAAAAGAAAAAATTGAATAAAGAAATGAATTATAAGGAAGAGTTTAAAAAATGGGGAGTTTCACTAGGTTGGAAAAATCTTGGAAAAACAGTTCTTCTAGGGTTATCAGTTGTTACAATCTATTTCCTATTGCTAATGGTTATCTATTGGATATTCCATGTTGATTATCGCTTTATCTTCATTATGGCTGCTAGAAAGCTAAACTCAAAAGTTCTTATTCAAATCTTAATGTATTTCCCAGTATTCTTTATCTTCTATTTCTCGAATTCAATTCGAGTCAATGCAGGTCAAATGCGTGGGAAAGCAAATGAAAAAGTTAAATTATTAATTGCAGGTTTAACCAACATTGCAGGTCTATCTATTATTTTATTTATGCAATACCTAGCATTTATCAATACAGGAACGATAGCATTTACAGAACTACCTGATGGAACGACACAATGGCTTTATGTCAATATATTGTTCACCTTAATTCCTGTAATGTTTTTAATGCCTTTCTTCAATAGATGGTTCTATAAATTAAGTGGTAATGCCTTTTTAGGACCAATCATCATTTGTATCATCTTTGTCATTATGACTTTAAATAATTCTGTAGCTTATATTCCAATTTAGGAGGAAGAAAAATGAAAAAAATATTTGCGATTATTGTTTTATTACTATTCATTGGTGTACTCGCGTCATGTAAACCAGAGGTAGAAGAAACCAAAATGTTTACAGTTACTTTCCAAACAGGAGAGAATGCAAGTACTGTTGAAGCACAAGAAATTGAAAATGGTGGGAAAGTAGCGAAACCTGCTGATCCAACTAGAGATGGTTTTGTGTTCTCTGGTAAATGGATGAATGGAACCTTTGAATGGAACTTCGCTTTAGACATCGTAACCGATGACTTAACTTTGATTGCAACCTGGATAGAAATTTCATCAACACCTTCTGAAATAGCAATGGATGATGAAGTCTTTACATCCACAGTCACTTGGATGCAAACCGATGCAGACCTTCAATCATTTACTGTATCAATTAAACCAGTTAATGGTAGCAATTTTACAGTCATTGCTGGTACTACCGATATCGATACGACAAATGCAATGCATGTCGTTAAATTTACACCAGATGTTATACCACAAGGTGGTTCTTATATCGTAAAAATCGAAGTGAGTGGAGAGATGGTTGAATCTTCTGCATTACTCTTTGGTGGAGCAGGGACAACAACAAATCCTTATCTAGTCAGTCAAGTAAGAGATATCTTAGCGATATTAGATCATGAAGAGTATAACAATAAACATTTTTTACAAACTGAAGATATTATTTCAACGCTAACTGAACCAATCGAAATCAATAATTTGAGAAAGATTGAATTTAGTGGTACTTATGATGGTGCTAACAAGCTGATTTCATTTACCGGTAACGGTGGTTTATTCCATGAAATCAAAGAAAGTGGTATTGTTAAGAATTTAAGTATTGAATCATCTACAAATTTATATGCAGCAGAAGCAAACCTTTATCCTATTGGTGCGGTTGCTGATATAAATGCTGGTTTAATCGAAAATATCAATTCAAGAGCACTACTAGAAAATGCAAGATTACAAGGAAGTCTTCCAGTATTTACTACGGTAGATACAACGGATCATACAACAGGAGCTGGTGGTATTGTAGGTTCAAATGAAGCTACAGGTATCATTCGTGAAGTCACTGTTGGTGGAGCTGGTGCTGTCAAGGCTGGTCGTGGTGTTGGTGGAGTTGCTGCATATAACTTTGGCTTAATAGAAAAAGCATCTGTAACAGCTACACTTCCTGCTGGTAATCAAGCAAATAGTGGAAACTCATCCAATACTTATTCGTATGGTGGAGGTATTGCTGGATTTAACTTTGGAACTATTCAACAATCCAACGTGAGTGGTAGAGTATTCGCTCAAAGTGCCTATGCTGAAGCTGGCGCAGGTAATGAAGGTAAGAATATCGCTTTTGGTGGTATTGCAGGATATAACCAAGGACTTATTACCGATAGCTCATTTGCTAGAAATATGTCAGTTAAAGAATTTATAGATAAAACAAGAGCAGGAGAACTTGGAGATGCTGCGAATAACTTAGGTGTCGCATCCGTTCATGGTGATCTATATGTTGGTGGTATTGCAGGGATTAATGCAGGTCAAATTACTAGCGTATATGTTGGTGGTGCATTAATTGGAGCTAGAGATTTTGCTGGTGGTATCACAGGATTAACTTTAGGTAGTGGAACCATTAGTAATTCATATGTTTTCGCAGAAGTAGCTATTAAAGATGTTGGTGGTGTTAAAATCACTGAAGCAAATGCGAAAACAACAGCAACAACTTATGAAATCGCACCAAGTGGATTTGATGCGAATACAACGGTGTTAAAGAGATTAGTCAATTCAGTTACTGAAGCGACTTGGGTTCCAGGCAATCTTGAAGCACCAATGTTACCTTTATTTAATGCAAGTGATTTAGAAAAAGTTGGAAACAAGTTTGCAGCATCAGGTGTTTTATTGTGGCAATCAGGCGCTGTTACTGGTGTTGATATCGTGCTTGATAACGTCGTATTACCTTATGGCGATTCAATCCAACTTGAATATACTGTTTCACCATCATCTGCACCAGATTTATATACAACATGGTCCTCTGATGATGAAAGTGTCGTTGTTGTACATGGCGATGGCATGATTGAAGGTGTTGGAGAAGGAACTGCAACGATAACAGTGACAACTAGAGATGGTGGATTTACAGATACCATTTTAGTTACGGTTGAAGATTATGTTCATGTAGGAACTGTTACTGTGACATCACCTGAAATGACTCTTCCAGTACCAAATACAATTACAGACCGTCCAGAAGTAGAAATAGATACAGTGATAAACTTTGTTGTAGATATACTACCTGCAGATGCTCAATATAAGAATTACTCATTATCATCATCCAATTCAAGAGCAGTAGTTGATGGCAATCAAGTCACATTCGTTTATGGGAATACTGGTCCAGGGAATGTTTCAATTACGATTAGCTTTGAGGATTCAAGTGTGACTCCACTTGAATACAGATTCTTGACAAAACAAACTGTAGTACCAGTTGATACACCAATCAGTTCAGTTTCAATTACATCTCCTGAAATCACTTTACCTGATGCAAATAATGCAGAAGGTAGAGTCGATATAGAGATCAATACAGTCATTAATATTTTAGTTACAGATATACTTCCAGTTGATGCAACTAATAAGAACTATACTGTAACTGTGTCCAATTCAAGAGGAACAGTAGTTGGTAATGAAGTTACATTTATCACATTAGGATTAATTAGTGTCTATGTAACATTTGAAGATCAATCGATTGGTGATAATGGAGTCTTTAATTACAGATTTACAATTGTAGCTGCTCCAGTAGATCCTGTTGATATTCCTATTTCATCAGTAACCATTACTTCACCAGAGATTACCTTGCCTGAAGTCAACAACGCTGATGTAAGACAAGATATTGAAATCAATTCAGTGGTAAATTTGGTTGTTGAGATACTTCCAGTGGATGCAACCAATAAGAATTATACAGTGACTGTATCCAATTCAAGAGGAACAGTAGTTGGCAATGAAGTTACAATGATTACGTTAGGTTTAATTAGCATTTTAGTAACCTTTGAAGACACAACAGTAGGAGCAAGCGGAGTCTTTAATTTCAGATTTACAATTGTTGCTGCTCCAGTAGATCCAGTTGATATTCCTATTTCATCCGTAACTGTGACTTCACCAGAATTTACTATGCCTGCTGTAAATAATATTGATGTAAGACCAGAAATAGAAATTGGAACAGTTATTAACTTAGTTGTTGATATACTTCCAGTTGATGCTACAAATAAGACATATGTTGTGACAACATCAAATTCAAGAGCAGAAGCAGTTGGAAATCAAATCAGCTTTGTTTATGGAGCAACAGGACCTGGTAATGTAAGTGTCGTTTTAACATTCGAGGATACTACAGTTGGTATAAATGGTGTTCTTGAGTATAGATTTAAAACGATAGCAGCACCAATATCCTATACAGCATCAGTCACTTCACCTGAAATCACTTTGGGTGCAGCTAACGTTATTACCGATAAAGCACTTGTACCAATTGATACAAACATTACATTTGTTGTTACATTTGCACCTTCAAACCCTGCAAATATGAATTATACATTGACAACTTCAAATGGTCGTGCTACAGTAAATTTGAATCAATCCATTACATTTAATCTATCATCAAGTGTAGGAAATGTCAGTGTGACGTTTACATTTGAAGATACATCAATACCAACTCTAATTTATTACTTTACAACTACAAACGGATAGGAGACAGTCAGCATGGATATAATGCAAGAATCCTTAGAACTACATAAGAAGTTAAACGGAAAGATTGAGATTAAGAATAAACTTAAAATCAATAATATGCATGATATGTCCTTGGCATACACCCCAGGTGTTGCCAAGGCATGTCTTGCCATTCATGAGAATCCTGAAGAGGTTTATTCGCTTACATCAAAAAGAAATACTGTGGCAGTAATTTCCGATGGTACAGCGGTTTTAGGGTTAGGTGATATTGGACCTTTAGCAGCAATTCCAGTGATGGAAGGCAAGTGTGCACTCTTTAAAAGATTTGGAGGAGTGGATGCTATCCCTATCGTACTCAATACGAAAGATGTTGATGAATTGGTTCAAACCATTTATCATTTATCACCTTCATTTGGAGGAATAAACCTAGAAGATATTTCTGCACCTCGTTGTTTCGAGGTGGAAAGAAGATTAAAGGAACTTTGTGATATTCCTGTTTTTCATGATGATCAACATGGGACAGCTATAGTATGTGGGGCTGCATTATTAAATGCTCTTAAGCTTGTGGGAAAGAAATTATCACAAGTAAGAATTGTTATTAATGGTGCTGGTAGTGCTGGGATTGCGATTACTAAGTTCTTATTAGAATTAGGTGCTAAGCATGTGATTACATGTGATCGCTTTGGGATAATCACCGAGGGTGATGAAGTGCTAAATAGTGCACAAAAAGAAATATCACTGGTTACCAATAGAAAAAAACTAAAGGGAAATCTTACGGATGCCCTAACTGGTGCTGATGTATTCATCGGAGTATCTGCAGGAAATATCGTAAGCGAAGATATGATAGGGAAAATGAATAGTGACGCGATCGTATTCCCACTTGCAAATCCTACTCCTGAAATATCAAGAGATAAAGCGCTTCATGCAGGTGCGCGAATTGTTGGTACCGGAGTATCTAATTTACCCAATCAAATCAATAATGCATTGGTCTTTCCTGGTTTATTTAAAGGCGCATTAGAGAGTAGAGTAAAACAAATAACAACCGATATGGAAATTGCAGCCTGCAAGGCACTAGCAGCAATTGTCAAGAAGGAAGAATTAAAAGAGACTTATATTATTCCAAACATATTCAATAAAAAAGTTGCTAGAAATGTTTCAAGAGCTGTCATGAAGGCAGCACAAAAATGAAGAAGGTATTAATTCTTTTGTTGATGATCTTTACTCTTGCTGGTTGCAGTCAAACTGATGACACAGAAGAACCAACAGAAGACTATATTAAACTGCTTGATAAGGAAAACCTAAATAGTTCATATATAGAATGGTATGGTAGACACATAGTTCAAAACAACCGTGTCTATTTTTACCATACCGCTACAGGCTTTAAGGTTTTATTTCACGGAAGAGTATTAAATATTACCATGCATCTTGAAGATAAGAATCACGATATTTACTATTCAGTTGGTAAAGATGGAGAAGATTTGGTTTCTAGCGAAGTCTTTGTTCAAAGTGATGAAATTTCTATTTTAACGATTGAGTTTGATAGCTATGCAGATCACACAGTCGAAGTCGTCAAAAGGAGTGAACCAGAAGATGGAATCACCTCCATTGAAAGTATCGAAACCAATGGTTACTTTAAAGAAGTTTTAACAAATGATGAACAACCCCACTTCCTAATCATGGGAGCTTCTGGTATATCTGGTCATGGTGCACTAGGCAGTCCAGGACAGCCTAGAACAACATTAAATTCATCATCATTACATGCATTTGGATATTTGACTGCGAAGGCTTTTCGGGGCTCTTATGAATTTGTGGCGAATTCTGGATGGGGATTGAAATTCGGATATAATGACCCATCAGGAGAAGTCAATATCGCAAAGGCTTATGATTATATAGGGATTGATCACAATCAAGATATTGTAGAAATCGAATATAATCATGCTAAAGTACCCGATTATATCATCATTAATCTTGGTGGTAATGATTATACCGCAGTCATCAATAGACTGAGTGGTTTTGATAAGACAGAAAAGATTCTTGAATTCAAACAAGAGGTAGCAAGTTTCATCTTGAAATTAAGAAGTGATGCACCAAATGCACATATCTTATGGACAATGACTGAAGGATCTCAAAATGGTACTGCAGCAAATGAAGTGTTCGCTCAACTGAGTGAAGATGATAAAGCGTTTGTACATATGGTGATTATTCAACAAGTTGGTGATGATGAGGATTTAGCTGGTGCAAATGGTCATGCAAGTTATATAACTCACCAAAAGTCAGCTCAAAATTTAATTGATGTAATTAATGATATTGTCGCAAATGGTCTATAAAAGAAAAGAATAAAATGACTCACGTTGAGTCATTTTTATACCCATTTAAAATGAGAGGGTATTAATCTAATAAAATACCACCCTTAAATTGTAATAAATTACAAAATGTTATATCATAGAAATGATAACAGGTTTACAGGAGTATATGATGACATTAAAAAAACGGAATGGAGCAATTCTTCTAACCTTTCTATTATTCATATTCTGGATGATTATTGCATCCACTATCAGTTGGATTGAACTTGTTTTTGGTTTTTTTGCCTCGCTAATGATTGTGCTTTATAGCCTTGATATGGTCTTTACTGTGGATGACTCCACAGCGATAAGACCTAAAACGCTAAAGGCACTTTTTGTTTTA
>JAHIRQ010000141.1 GCA_018818645.1 Bacillota bacterium | reverse complement strand
CGCGAAGGTCATAAAACTCTTGAAACAGTAGCTAGAGAAGTCAAAGTACCTTTAACACAAGCGGATAAAAAACTATTAAAAGAAATGCTTGAATATGTGAAGAATTCACAAGACGATGAGATGGTTGAGAAATATGATTTGAGACCAGCTGTTGGTATTGCTGCTCCTCAGGTCAATGTATCCAAGAGGATGTTTGCTGTCCATGTTACCGATTTTGATGGAACCCTATATTCATATGCATTGGTTAACCCTGTTCTAAAGGGTAAGGGTCATGGGATTATTTACATTCCAGGTGGTGAAGGATGTTTAAGTGTTGATCGCATTACTGAAGGATTAACCCCTAGATATTCGTCAGTCTCTTTTGAAGCACTTTCATTTGATATTCCAAGTGGTGAACTAATTCCTATTGAACTTCATTTAGAAGGTTATGTAGGCATCGTATTTCAACATGAATTTGATCACTTAAATGGGATTTTATATACGACGAAGCTATTCCCTGAAATACCCAATGCAAAGCCTGCATTTGAATATATTACTGAGGAAGAAGCTATTTAAATATAACTCGAAGTACTTTGATTTGATTTTCTAAAATGTCATCGATGGTGACATTTTTTGTTTCTTCATTCGGAAAAATCTTTTTAGATAAATCTGACATTTCGTTTTCTTTTTTCTTTTTGTCATTTGAAAATATTTTCTTGAAGAATCCCACCTTTTGTGGTTCTTCATTAAAAACACTTGTATGAAATTTATTATCTACCATTAAAAATCCAGAATATCTATCTCGAAGTAATTTTTTAAATATTGTAATGATATCTGTTTTACCATATCCGAGTAATTTAGGAACATTTTGATGATCTGCATCTTCAGCTATAAATGCTCCAATCATTGTTCTCAGTAATCGGTAAGCAGTTGTTGTAGATTCATTATTCATCATGATTGCTACAGGATCAAAGGCTAAGCTTAGTGTATTGGATTTAATCTTTTTTAATAGATAAACATACGTATTCGCCTTATATCCATTCACAGGTAATATTATTATTTTTTTGCTGTTTTTCATTGCTGCTTCTACATATGGTTCTAGTCTTTTATAGATATTCTCATATTCTTCAATAACATCATTGAATTTAGGTAACCTAAAAAATAGATAGCTAACTTTGAGCTTATCAGCAACTTTAATCATATATTTAAATTCATCTAAGGCTTCAGCATGCTTTCTGTCATCATAGATATCATAGGATTGAATACCCGTATCTAGGATAGCAATTTTTAGTTTTGCTGTTTTTAATTCTAGCAAAATCTTTTTTAAATCACCGTCACTAAGTTCAATAATCCGTTCACCATTATATGATCTTAAGCAAATGTAATCTAATTGATTTTTTTGTGCGATTGCGATTTGATCCTGAAAGGATGCTGTCCCATCATAATCAAAAAATCCTGTGATGTTTGGTTTCATAGTTTTCTCCACTCATACATTAAAATTCCGCCAGCTACACTGACATTAAGACTTTCAACATTTTCAGTTTGAATATGTATGGATTGATCTGATAACGCCTTGATTGAATCAGAGATACCGTGTCCTTCATTTCCAAGAATTAAAACTGTTTTTTTAGTTTTATTGACACTTCCACTTTCATGGGCATCCGCATAAATGATTTGATACTCCTTATCAATAAAACTAAGTATTGATTCTTCAAGGGGTTTTCTTTCTAAATATACATCAAAAATAGCTCCTTTGGAAGCACGAATCACTTTTTCATTATAAAAATCTGCAGATTTTAAAGAAACAATGATATGTAGAAAACCGAATGCTGCTGCACTTCTAATCAGTGCTCCAACATTATCAGGGTCTTGAACATCATCAAGCATTAATACCTTAGGACTATCTATTTTTGGGTTATTCTTTTTACAAACAGCGATTAAATCAAAATAGGTTTCGGCTTGTTGTAAATCGTCCATTAACTCTTTGGTTAAAGTGGTACATCCTTCGATTTCAGATGTCGTCAAAATTTCTAAGATTGCGTGATGTTCTTTTGCTTTTTCAACAAGATGTTTACCATAAACCAAAAACATACCATGAGCATCACGGTATTTTTTGAGTTTTAAGTTTTTCCAAAGTTTAAATGACTTATTTTGTTTCGATGTAATGACCATTATCCATCATTTCCTTTTCATAAAGAACTAATGCTTCACTTACCATAAATCCATATTTCGATATATTAAAATTCGAATCTTTTCTGACTTCTATTGTTTTGATTTGATCAAGTGCCTCTATCAATAAATTATCATATTCCATGTCACGTTCATACTTTAATGCATAAACTTCCATAGGTCTTGTTGCTGGCTCTTTAGGAACATATATACTGCAACAATCATTAAATGGTCGTATTGAAATATCATATGTATGAATCTTTTTAGAAATATCAACAATTTCTTGTTTATCATACGTAAGTACTGGTCTTAATATAGGCATTTTTGTTACTGCTTCGATGACTTGCATGCTATTTAATGTTTGGCTAGCAACTTGTCCAACGGATTCACCGTTGATAATGCAAAGCATTTTTTTCTTCTTTGCATATCTTTCTGCTAGACGATACATCATTCTTCTCATCACCGTTATGGTATATGGATCAAATACTTTATCTAGGATTTCCTCGTGAAGTTTCTTAAATGGAACCAAATGAAGCTTAATCGATCCAGTTGGTGTATACTCAGCAAGTATTTTTGAAAGATCAATTACTTTTTGAACAGATTCCAAAGGAGTCATCGGTGTCGATTCAAAATGAAACAATTCGACTTCAATTCCTTGTTTCATTGCTAGATATGCAGCAACAGGTGAATCAATTCCACCACTCATCATCAATAATCCTTTACCTTGTGTTCCAAATGGAAAACCACCCATACCCTTTATACTTTTCATGTATACATATGCGACATCGCTTCTAAGCTCTAGATAAAGAATTTCCTTCGGGTTTTTAACATCTACAATGAATTTCTTGTCTGCACCATTTAGAATTGGACTTGCGACTTTTTGTGTGATTTCCAAGCTTGTCATTGGAAAACTCTTATCATGTCTTTTTGTTTCTATCTTTAACCTTACCATAGGCTCGTCCATTTCAATATTCAATACTTGAATGGCTTTACTGATCATATCATCTAAATTAGGCTTTGCGACATATACAACACTAAAATTATAGATTCCTTGTATTTGTTTCAGTCTTTGAATGATAGTCTCTTCATCCTTCTCATCGTAACCGATAAAGATACGATCATGAGTGAACTCATATTTTACTTCTAGTCCTTGCAATCTACTCACTAAATGTGCTCTTACCTTCTTAATAAAAAAACCTATATTTCGACCTTTCAGCATCATATCGCCAAAACGGATTAATATTTTCTTTGTCATGTTTTATCACCATATCTATTTTAACATATATGTTATAATAAATGAGGTGGTGATATCATGAAAAATCAAGAACTATTAGAAACAGCTTTAGCGCTTTTAGAAACTCAACCTAACCAAATTTCCATTCTTTCTAATGCATCAGCTTTCTTAAATGACTCTTTCGATCGATTGAATTGGGTAGGCTTTTATTTATTTGATGGTATAAACTTAACAGTAGGTCCTTTTCAAGGACATGTCGCTTGCTCTGTTATCCCTTTGGGAAAAGGTGTTTGTGGTGAAGCTGCAGTACTTAAAAAAACAATGGTCATCAAAGATGTATTATCACACGATAATCACATTGCATGTGACTCAAACAGTCGAAGTGAAGTTGTAGTTCCTATATTCATCAAAGACAAGCTTTTTGGTGTCCTAGATGTAGATAGTCCAATTATAAACCGCTTTGACAGTGAAATCGTAGAGTTCTTCGAAGATTTCGTTAAGTTATTAGTAAAAACAATTGACATTTAATACCCTATAGGGTAAAATGAATAGCGTCGGTAAAAAGCAGGCAGCCTATTTTTTAAAGTGCGATCCCTTCTCATTTGGAGCCCCTAGTAACCTTATACTGCTTTAAGGTGAAAAGAACAACGGGATACCTTTATTTAAAGTATTTTGCAGTTTTTGCCTACCAAAAATAAAAAAGGAGGTAAAAATTTATGTCACGTTACACAGGACCATCATGGAAAATATCACGTCGTTTAGGTTATTCTATTTCTGAAACAGGAAAAGAATTAAAGAAGCGCCCTTATGCACCAGGTCAACATGGACAACGTCGTTCTAAAACAAGTGGCTACGGTGATCAACTTCATGAAAAACAAAAAGTTAGATTTACTTATGGAGTATCCGAAAAGCAATTTAGAAAGACTTTCAATGAAGCTGACAAGATGAAGGGTAAGCATGGTGAAAACTTCTTGCGTCTACTTGAATCTCGTTTAGACAATGTCGTCTATCGTTTAGGACTTGCAAGAACTAGAGCTCAAGCGCGCCAATTGGTTAATCATGGACATTTCCTTGTTGATGGTAAAAAAGTTGATATTCCATCATATCGTCTTCAAGCTGGCCAAAAAATTCAACTTAGAGAAACTTCTAAAGGCTTAAAGGTTGTTCAAGAAGCTCTTGAAGGACAATATGCATCTGTCGAATTCGTATCATTCGATAAGGATACAAATGTTGGAACATTTGTTCGTTATCCAGAACGTAATGAAATTCTTCAGGAAATCAATGAACAGTTGATTGTTGAATTCTACAACAGATAACAAAAATAAAAGATGGTTCCTAGGAATCATCTTTTTTTGTGCTCAATCATTTTTTCATTCAGTTGCAGCTCTTAGATTTCCCAAATGAACAATTTTCTTTTTTTTGTTATTATCTTGAACCAAAACATATTGGAAATCATGTATTTCTATAATTTGATAAACTTCTTTTTCACATGGCTCTTCAATTATTTGATATAAATAAACTGTATTTCCTTCCTTAAACTCTACAAAGCTAGTTGGAATCTGGTGCTTTCTATATCGATAGTACTTTGTGAATTCTGAGACAGATGAAAGCTTGTCACGAAACTTTTGAGGGAAGGGAATATGGTTGTTTGAAGAAACAACATTCACATTTAATCCGACAAGAGTCTTCTTCAACTTTCCAATATGATTTAAAAGTGAAATCGTAAACATCATAGAAAAAGCCACATAACTCATTGTCCATAATAAAAGGTTTCCTGGGTATAAGTAGATGACAATTCCAAGAGTAATCGTAGGTGCAATTAAGAAGAAAATATGTGATTTGAAAATTTTTTGCTTTCGATTCGATACAGATTCATATAACATATGTTATACCTCCGATTCTTAATCTCATTTTAGCATATAGTAACTAGTCATTCAATTGATAAGACTTGAGTGCGATTCACAATGTATTTTTTCTGATGTATATCTTTAACTAGAAAAAATTCATATCGATAGTTTTCTATGACTTCGTATACATGACCTGTGTCATCATCCACCTCACAAAATGGATAGAGGTGTGCTTTTTCTTGATCAACGTGTTCTACAAAGCATACTGGTATATTATACCCCTGATAGCGATAAACCAGTTGATGGTTTTTTTTCCTTATTTCATTCACTGTGATTGTATTGGGGAAACAAACTTTCTTCTTGGAACCTTGAATAACTACACGTAAGCCTTTAATCTTTTGATGCAAAGCTTGTCTGATTACATCATGAACATAGATGGATGCAGTCATGATGATTATAAAAATGAAAACGATAAAAAGGGTATGTGCAGTATAAAACGCAATTAAATGTCCATACAAGGTGACTAGTGCTATCATGATAAAAACAAAAATTGTGTCAAATACAAAAACCCTTCTTTTATATCGCTTCATCCCATTCGCCCCCTCATGATATTCGCTAGACTCATTTTACCAATGAATTAGATAATAGTCAACATTTTGAGAGATTACACATTGTTTAATTTCTTTGATTTTCAAACTAATTTAATGGAAATATTCAAAAAATATAATAAAAAGACCTAGAAAGGTCTTATTTATTTCTTTAATGCAGCACGTACTAATGTGAGAAATGAATTTGGATCTAAGGATGCACCACCAACTAATGCACCGTCAATATCTGACATTGCAAGTAAGCTATCTACATTCTTAACATTCACTGAACCACCATATAAAATACGGATTGGTTCGCTAACTTCTTTACCATATAGTTTTTCCAACACATGACGGATTGCAATAATCGTGTCATTTGCTTGATCTGGAGTTGCTGTCACACCAGTTCCAATTGCCCAAATAGGTTCATAAGCAACAACAGTTTTTAAAGCATTGTCTTTACTTACGTTGAGATAAGCTTTTTCAATTTGTTTCTTAACAACCTTATCTGTTGTTCCAGCTTCTCTAATGTCTAGAGATTCACCGACGCAAACGATTGGAGTCAAGTCTTGATTTAGTGCTGCAATGAGTTTTAAATTAACAGTTTCATCAGTTTCATTGAAATATGCACGACGTTCGCTATGTCCAATTACAACATAGTCTACACCATAGGATTTTAACATTGCTGCAGAGATTTCACCTGTGAACGCACCTTCATCTGCATAATGCATATTTTGTGCACCAATTCTTAAATTTTCCCCTTCTCTTTTTACTAAATCACGTAAAAAGATTGCTGGAGAGCAAATCACTGATTCTACTTTTTCTTTATCTGGAACTTCAACATTGACTGCATAGATAAATGCTAGTGCATCATCTTTAGTCTTATACATTTTCCAGTTTCCTGCAATAATTGGTCTTCTTTTCATAGACTTAACCTAAAATTGAAGACACGTCTTTGATTGCTTCTTCAGCACGTGCTCCTCTTGCAACGATACGCACATTTTCTCCATGTGGTACTGCAAGTGACATTAATGCTAAGATAGACTTTAAGTCAATCACTTTATTGTAGTAATGTAACTCAATTTCAACTGCATACTTTGATGCAGTTTGAACAACTTTTGCTGCTAAACTAGCATGCAAACCTTGTGTACTTCTGATCATAATCTCTTTTTCCATTTTCTTTCCTCCTCTAAAACATTGGTGGGGTGCTAATCCACAGAACCTTAGCACTATTGGAGCTATTATTCATCAAGTAATGTTCTTTATTTGCTAAATAATAAAATGTTTCACCTTTACGAATAATATATCTTTTTTTATTGATAATTAATGTCACTTGACCTTCTAAAACATATCCAAACTCTTCACCTGGATGTGGATCATCAATTTCTGATTGTCCCCCTGGTTCCAAATCGATGATAATGGGCTCCATTTCATATTTTAATGCGTTTGGAACAATCCAACTAATCATATGCTTTAGTTCTATGTTTTCTTTAATATAAAAGTCTTCTTTCTTATAAACTGCAGTTACATCTTCTTCCTTACTAAAAAACTCATGAACATCTGTTCCTAAGACTTCTAATATTGCAAACAAAGTTTGCATGGATGGAGATGTAAGATTGTTTTCAAGCTGAGATATGTAACCTTTCGTTAATTCAAGTCGATTCGCAAGTTCTTCTTGAGTTAAGCTATTTCCTAATCTCAAGGCACGAATTTTTTTACCTAAATCCATTATAGGTCATCAACACATTGGATACCTGGTAATACCTTGCCTTCTAGGTATTCAAGTGATGCTCCACCACCGGTTGAAATATGAGTAAATCCTTCTTGTAGTCCAAATTGAATAACAGCAGCTGCTGAATCTCCACCACCGATAATTGTGGTAGCTTGATTTTTAATGTCTGCAATCGTTTGTGCTACACTCTTTGTACCTTCTGAGAATCTTGGAAATTCAAATACGCCAAGTGGTCCATTCCATATGACAGTTTTTGCATCTTTAATAAAGGATTCAAAAAGTGCTGTAGTTCTTGGCCCAATATCTAGACCCATCTCATCTGCTGGAATGGAATCGATTGAGCGAACATTTTTTTCTGTATTTGGATCAAATGATTTTCCAGTATAGACATCATCACCAAGCTCTATTTTACCATTAGCTAATTGTAATAATTCTTTCGCTAATTCAACTTTATCTTCTTCTAACAAGCTTTTACCAACTTCATAACCCATTGCTTTAAAGAAGGTGAACGCCATTCCACCACCAATTAAGACTTTATCAGCAATCTTAAGTAGGTTTTGAATCACTTCAATTTTATCTGAAACCTTTGCTCCACCTAAAATAGCGACGAAAGGTCTTTTTGGGTTTTCTAAAGTTCCACCAATAAAGTTAACTTCCTTTTCCAAAAGGAAACCAGCGACTGTATCTTTAATATTTGCAGCAATCCCCACGTTAGATGCTGCTGCACGATGTGCAGTACCGAATGCATCATTGACAAATACATCACCTAAAGATGCCCAATATTTTCCAAGGTCTGGATTATTTTTACTTTCCTTATTACCATCTAGATCTTCAAATCTAGTGTTTTCAAACATTAGGACTTCTCCATCCTTAAGATTAGAAACTGCGTCTTCTAATTCCTTACCTTTTGTCACAGGTACAAAGGTTACCTTTTGATTTAAGTGAGTTGATAATCTTTTTGCTACAACTTCTAAACTGTTTTTTGCCTTGTCAGTTTCATCTTTAACGCGTCCGAGATGAGAAAATACGATTGCTCTACCACCTTTTTCCAACACATACTTGATAGTTGGAAGTGCTTCAACGATTCTGTTTTCATCACTAATTTCCCCATTTTTTAGTGGAACGTTGAAATCTACTCGAATTAAAACTTTTTTTCCTTTAAGATCAATATCTCTAATTGTCTTTTTAGCCATCATTTAACCTCCTTGAATGATGTTATCGTTTATATTAAAACCGGTATTATTATAACACTATTTCTAAACATTTTCTATAATATTAGCAATGAAAGTGTTTTACTTTAGTATTTCTAATCTCATCTAAATACTTGATTTGCTGCTTCAAAGTTTTTAAACTTATTTTTAAATAAATATACTGATGACTATAGAAAGTAATTTTAAGTAATGTATCTATTTCTTCAATTTTATAAATAGTTGCATAATTAATCCAAATATTTTCATAATCCCTTGTTCTTGATAAAGGGATTAATTGAATCGACTCTGTTATGAATAAAGGGATTTTATGGGAGATATCAAATTTCATTTTTACCGCCTTTAAATATCCATCATAGGTAAATAGATGTTCCACACATAAACTCTTCACATAACTCAAATTACTGCATTTCATCAGCTTATTTCCTTCTTCTTGATAAATCATACATCCACTATTGGTATTAACAATATATTCTATCATCGTTTTATAAATAAAAAAAAGGCCAGTTGGCCTTTTTCGTATTATTCAGTCTTTTCTTCAGCTTTTTTAACTACTTTTTTTGCTGGTTTATTGTCATCTTCAAGTAAAACTAAACGTTGTTCAGTTTCTGGATTGAAGAAATGACATTTATGCATATCTAACGCAAGCTTCATCTTATCGCCAATACGTACGCCTGTACGTGCATTGATAGATGCGCAAACATTATGACCATTGATAGATGTATAAATATTAGTTTCAGAACCAAGAAGTTCGGCAACGTCTACGACGATATCAAGAACAGCCCCTGGATATGTATCCATTACAACTTGTTCATCATGAATATCTTCAGGACGAATACCTAAAATAACTTCTTTACCAACTAAACTGTTTTGTCTAAGAATTTCAAATTTATCATCAGGAACAACGACTGTATGGTCTCCAGCAACAAACTTTTGGTTCTTATCAACAACACCGCGTACAAAGTTCATTGGAGGAGTTCCGATGAATCCAGCAACGAATAAATTGTTTGGGAAATCATAAATTTGTTTTGGTGCGCCAACTTGCATAATATAACCATCTTTCATAACGACGATACGGCTTGCCATTGTCATCGCTTCAATTTGGTCATGGGTTACATAAATTGTAGTGGTTTCAATCTTGTTATGTAGTTTAATCAATTCACCGCGCATTTGAACACGTAGCTTAGCATCAAGGTTTGATAGTGGTTCATCCATTAAGAATACTTTAGCATTACGAACGATTGCTCTACCTAAGGCAACACGTTGTCTTTGTCCACCTGAAAGAGCTTTTGGTTTACGCTTTAGATAAGGAACTAAACCTAAGATCTCAGCAGCTTCATTTACTTTTTCATTGATAATATCTTTTGGCATTTTTCTAAGTTTTAGACCAAAAGCCATGTTATCATAAACAGTCATATGAGGATATAGTGCATAGGATTGGAACACCATCGCGATATTTCTATCTTTTGGTGCTTTGTCATTCACTAATTCTTCATCAATGTATAATTCACCTGATGTGATTTCTTCTAGTCCTGCAATCATTCTGAGTGTAGTTGATTTCCCACAACCAGATGGTCCGACAAACACGATAAATTCTTTGTCTCTGATATCAAGATTGAAATCGAAGACGGCTTGTACACCATTTGGGTAAACTTTATTAATATCTCTTAATTTTAAAGTAGCCATTTTTTTCTCCCTTTTTATTACATTATACGACTATTATAGCAAGTCCATGAGTTAAAAAAAATGTGCAAAGTGCACACATTTTCATTTGATTAGATGATAAATCAAATATGCATCTGTAAATAGCCTAACATCAAACCCAGTCGTTTGAAAAAACTTATCAAGTCTTTGGATTAATGTATTTCGATGTACATATAGCTTTTTCGCTGCTAAACTCATATTTTGGTTCGATTCAAGATAGGTTTTTATACTTTCTTGCATCATCTGATCATTAAGATATTTTCTGAAAATAAATTTCTTTATTTCGTGATCGATTTGATCTAGTAATGCTTTTAAGACTACTTTATCATCTAAATAGACGTATTTATTAAAAGAAATAAGTTGTAATTTCTTTTTGATAAAATCGATATGATGTTGTAAATCTGTTTGATTTTCAAATTGATAGGAGACATAAATTCGAAGATCTGATAAAGTATCACTCATCATATTCAAAATAACGTCCAAAAAGGAAACATCTGTTTCCTGTTGGTAATAGAGATAAATGGCCTTTTCCTCTGTTTCAATACGATCAAAGTTGATAAATTCTGAGAATATTGAAACGATGATTTGCTCATCTGATTTAATTTCATTTTTGCTTTCAATAATCAAATATCGGTACAATTTTTTTCTCCTTATTGATTATAGATTCATAGAATTGTTATGGTGCTAAATAATACGTGTGAAATGCTTGTATAACATCTAAACCATGGGCATATGTAAATCCATTTTCAACTTCGTATTGAATGCCGATGATTTCATGATTCATGTCAATCATGACACCACCATTTCCAAAATTATCAGATAATACAGTGGTTTTTAAATTGATTAATTCATTATCTTCATTATGATTGACTTCAATAATCATTCCCATTGTCAATGCATTGATGATTCTTCTTTGATAGCCAATCAGCATGACTGGTTGACCAACTAAAGGTGGATAATCAGCGATAGCTAATACTCCCAATATACGTTGTGAGTTTTTGGCTACACGAATACCGGATAAACCAAGTTCGCTCGAGTCTCTTCTTGTGAAAGCTCGATAGGTTCTTCCCAAATAATCTGAAATTTCAATCGATATGGTTTGTCTATCGTCTACATTGGTTAACTCAAAGGTTGTTAAAATATGATAATTTGCACTATCTTCATGAAAAATAACCCCAGAACCATATCTTGTTTCAAGAAGTAAACCTAAAGAGGAATAAACCTTAACTTCAATCATAACACTTGCCAATGATGAAGAGAGTGTTACACCATTAATAAATGACTGAAAATTTTCTAATTGATTGATATCACTTAATATATAATTATCATATTGGTTTGATAAAGCAACATATTCTTCTGAGTCCTCTTCAACAACGAAGAATGTACAACCTGAAAGTAAGAATGAGAGGAGAATTATGAGGAATGTAAGTTTTTTCATGCTTCCTCACCTCCAATAGAATATCCAACAGCTTCTAAAAATTCAAGGACCTTCTCTAGTGGAATCGCAAAAGAGAATTGGGATGTGTCACTTGAGTTTGAGAAATTTCCAGCATAGACAATTCCTGCCAATTGATAATGCTCATTGATTACAAGACTTCCACTACTACCTGATTTCACAGGGGCATCACTAACTAAGACATCAAATTCTACATTAATAACATCTGAATCACTACTTTCGATAACAATAGAAGCATAATCTTTAACGACTCCTAAAGTAATCGCGTTGATTTGAAAGCTAGGATAACCTAAGACAGCGAGCTTTGAATCAACTGGGGCATTTTCTTCAGCAAATTCGATAACTTCAAGTAAAACAGCAGTTTTTCTAAATCTGACAACTGCTAAATCATAATCAGAAGATGATACTATTTTTGTTGCACTATAGTCATTTCCATAGTAGTCACTTACCGTGTAGGTAACACTTGATGAACCAGCGTAATAGACAACATGATTGTTGGTTAACACAAAATAATAAAGTTCATCCTCCATAAAAATGACCCCAGATCCGGTCGTAGAACCAGTAGATCCGGTGACAGTTTTCTTTACAAGAACTACACTTTGTATCGTTTCTGTTGAGATATAGTTAAAATAATCAATATAAGATTGATAGACTTCTTTATTTTCTTCCAAATGAACTTGGTAATCTGATAAAAGGTCATCATAAGTTCTAACTGTTGCACAACCACTTAGTGCGATCAGCATGATTAAAACGATGAGGAATGAATAAATCTTTTTCATCAAGTAACACCTCTTAAGAATATTTTACGCTAAAAGGGGTAAATAAAAAAGATATTTGCGAAATTCACACAAATATCTTTATTTTCTTTAATCTAATGATTAACCAATTGAACCTTCCATTTCAAGTTTAATTAATTGATTGAGTTCAATCGCATATTCCATTGGAAGTTCCTTTGCAAATGGTTCAATGAATCCCATTACAATCATTTCAGTCGCTTCAGCCTCAGATAAACCTCTACTCATTAAGTAGAAAAGTTGTTCTTCAGAAATCTTTGAAACGGTTGCTTCATGTTCAAGGAATACGTCACTATTTCTGACGCTATTATATGGAATAGTATCTGAATAAGAAAAGTCATCCAGAATAATAGTATCACATTCAACATGTGCCTTCGCACCTTTAGCTTTTTTACCAAAGTCAACTTTACCACGGTAGTTCACTTTACCACCACCACGACTAATTGATTTAGAAATGATTGTTGATGTCGTATTTGGAGCAACGTGAATCATTTTTGCACCAGTATCCTGCCATTGTCCTTTACCTGCAAAAGCAATAGATATTGTAGTTCCTTTTGCTCTTTCTCCAAGTAAAACACAAGATGGGTATTTCATATTCACATTACTTCCGATGTTACCATCAATCCATTCCATATGTCCATTTTCATAGACAAATGCTCTTTTCGTAACTAAGTTGATGACGTTAGTTGACCAGTTTTGAATGGTTGTATAACGACATGTAGCATCCTTTAAAACAACAATTTCTACAATTGCAGCATGCAATGAATCTTTTCTATAAACCGGTGCAGTACAGCCTTCTACATAGTTGACTTGTGCACCTTCATCAACGATAATTAATGTTCTTTCGAACTGTCCCATTTGATCTGAATTGATTCTAAAATAGGATTGAAGAGGCTTAGTTACCTTTACACCTTTTGGTACATAGATAAATGAACCACCACTCCACACCGCACTATTTAATGCAGCATACTTATTATCAGAGAATGGAATAATTGTTCCAAAGTATTTCTTAACAAGATCTGGGTAGTCTCTAAGTGCTGTATCTGTATCTACATAGATTACACCAAGATCTTCTAGTTCTTTTATTGTATTATGATAAACGACTTCACTTTCAAATTGAGTTGAAACACCTGCTAAGAAATTTCTTTCTGCTTCAGGAATACCTAATTTTTCGAATGTATCTTTAATTGCAGTTGGAACTTCATCCCAGCTAGTTTCAGCCCGATCACTTGCTCTAAGAAAATATGTAAAATCATCAAAGTTGATAAATGATAGATCAGGACCCCATGTAGGATTCTTTAATTCTAGGAATTTCTTATAGCTCTTCAAGCGGAAATCAAGCATCCATTGTGGTTCTGATTTCGCCTTGCTAATTACTCTTATAATGTCTTCAGTAAGACCTTTTCCTGTATCAAATACAGGCTTTGATTCTGTATGGAAACCAAATTGATAGTCACCAATAATGGAGTCTATCTTCTTTTTGTTATCATCCATTTGATTCGTCCTCCTTTATTTTTAAAATGCCTTGCTCAGCAGCTTTCCAAGCAAGAGTTGCACACTTAACGCGTGCTGGAAATTGTGCGACACCTTGATAAACAACCGCATCACCTTTAAGAATCTCTGGGTTAAAAGGATACCCTTTAATTAACTCATAAAATTCATGAAGAATTGAAATGGATTCATCAAGTGTTTTATTCATGAGTGTTTCGCTCATGACACTTGCACTTGAACAGCATATAGAACAGCCTGTCCCTTGATGCAAAATATGTGTGATTTTATGATCTTGAACTTTAAGTTGAACGGTCATTTCATCACCACAACTTGGGTTATTTAAATGAACGGTCATGTAGCTATTATCTGCTACAAATCCTCTATTTTTCGGATTCTTATAATGTTCCATAATCACTTGTCTATATAAATGTTCGATATTCATGTCTACTCCTTTAAAACGATAAAAAGAAATCTCTGGCAGCTACGATACTGCTTACGAATACATCACAGTCAGTGATGTCATTATAAAGATGAAATGATGCTCGAAGCGTAGAGTTTACTCCTAAAAATTTGCTAACGAGTTGAGCACAATGATGTCCTGCTCTCACACTGACTTTATAAGTATCTAACATGGTTGCAATATCATGAGGATGTACTCCATCCACATTGAATGTGATGACTGGATTATCTGCAGTTGGATTGTAAATCGTTATACCTTCTACTTTTTTAAGTTTTTCTAAGGTGTATTGATGTAGTGCTGCAGTGTGTTCATGGATATCTTTGAATCCAATGGATTCGATATAACGTATTGCTGCTGCTAATCCTATAGCTCCACTAATCACCGGTGTTCCTGCTTCAAATCGAAGTGGTGTATCTTTCCAGGTTGCTTGATCTTTACTGACTTCATCAGCCATTTCTCCACCATACTCAAAAGGCTCGAGTTGATTTAGAAGATCTTTCTTCCCATAAAGTACCCCTACTCCTGAAGGTCCAAACATCTTATGACCAGAAAAAGCGAGATAGTCAATACCTAAATCCTTCACATCAACTTCCATATGAGGAACAGATTGTGCTGCATCCAAGATGACTGTTGCTTGCTTTTGATGTGCAAGTTCTGTGATTGCTTTAATAGGTGTTAGATAACCCATGACATTAGAGACATGTGTAATGGCTACCACCCGAGTTTGATCAGTTAGGACTGACTTAAAGTTATCTACGGTAATTCTACCTTCCTTTGAGAGTGGAATATAAACTAACTTTGCGCCAGTTTTCTTCGCTACCATCATCCAAGGAAGTAAGGATGAATGATGCTCTAATTCACTCGTAATGATCTCGTCACCAGGTCTTAAACGATCACGAAGTGCATTTGCAACGAAATTAAGTGCAGAGGTTGTACCTCTGGTGAAGATAATCTCTTCTTCATTTGCGTGAATAAACTTCGCTACAGTCACTCTAGCTTCTTCAAAAAGTCGAGTTGCTTCATATGCTAGGTCATAGGCTCCACGATGCACATTGACACCCAAAGACATATAATAGTGATCGATTTGATCAATCACTGATTTTACCTTAAGTGATGATGCTGCAGAATCTAGATAGGTTAGTTTAGGTTGTTTTTGATAGACTGGGAAATCCAATCTAATTTTTGATACATCCATCATATTCTTGAATTGACGACATGCACAAATCTTTCCTTAAGAGGTTCATCGTCGATTTCTTCGACAATTGGGCGAATGAATCCATTAATAATCAGTTTTTCTGCTTCTATATGGGTTAATCCTCTGCTTCTTAAATAGAATAATACATCTTCTTGAATCTTTCCTATAGTTGCTCCATGTCCTGCCTTAACATCATATTCATCGATGAGTAGGATTGGATTGACTTCAACAATTGCTGTATCTGATGTAATAATTCCCTTTAAGGTTTGGAAAGCATTAGCATTCTTCATCCCCTTTTCAATTTTTTCTACGCCATTTAAAACAATTTTACCATTTTTATTAGCGATCCCAATATTGGTCATATCGCCATATGTGTTTGGTGCATTGTGAGTAATGTGAACATCAATAGTTTGGTTGTTATCAAATGATGATACTGCAACAGCTCTCATTTTGACTTCTGCACCTTCACCTGCTAAATTTACATTCAACTTAGCGACTAATACATCACTAACAAATCCTCCGATAAGTTCTAATTTAGAATCTCTTTCGGCTTTAAAATTGTGCTCTAGAACTGCTTTTTTACTAGAAAGTTCGCTGACTAGCAAATACTTAACAATACTGTTTGGTTTAGCTATCAGGTTAAATTTATAATTATTTTCGTCTGTATCATGACTTGCAAGTTCTAAGATGATTTTAACTTCTGTATTTTCTGAGACAACGATTTCAAAAGATTCATTGTTATCGTCTGCTACTGTAATTTTGATGGGATCTTGATATTGGGTATTTTTAGGAATTGTAAGAATTTGATTTTGATATGTGAATCCCAAAGGTAATTTTGATGTTACCTCGTGGTTCTTGAGAACAATCGACTTCATTATTGTTCGCCTTCAACAAAATCAATACCTAGTTCCTCTTTTACCCATTCATAACCATTCTTATCAATCTTAGCTATTAATTCTTGTCCACCACTTAACACTATCTTGCCATCAATCATGATGTGTACGAATGTAGGTTTAATATAATCTAGGATACGTTGGTAATGTGTAATCAGTATACATCCAAACTCACTATTTACAAGACTACTTACATTTTCCCCAACGATTTTTAATGCATCGACATCGAGACCTGAATCAATTTCATCTAAAATTGCGAATTTAGGTTTTAGAACCTTCAATTGAAGAATTTCATTTCTTTTTCTTTCACCACCACTAAATCCTTCGTTTAGATAACGGTGAGCTAAGTCAGCTCTCATCTTTAACTCTTCAACAACTTTTTCATACTTTATAGCGAATTCAAAAAGACCAACTTCTTTTCCTGAGGTTGCCTTTAGGGCTTGACGCATAAAATCACTGTTTGTTACTCCAGGAACTTCTGCTGGATATTGCATTGCTAAAAATAAACCAGCACGTGCTCTTTCATCAACTTCCATCTCTAAAAGATCTTTTCCATCTAAAAATGCACTGCCTTCTGTTACTTCATATTTTGGATGACCCATGAGTGCACTAGCAAGAGTTGATTTACCAGTACCATTAGGACCCATAATTGCGTGAACTTCTCCAGAATTAACTACTAAGTTAACTCCCTTTAATATTTCTTTTCCTTCAATTCCGACGTGAAGGTTGTTGATTTCTAATTTTGCCATGAAATGACCTCCTTGATTTTCCATAACTATTATATAACATTAGGGTGTTTATTGCTATTTATATGCTAATTTATAATTTTTAGAAAATCGGGAAACGTTTTCAATGAAAATTTTATGTAAACTTACATGATTTTTCATTCATTGTGTATTATAATATAAATGTAGTTTAGTTTCCTTTTCTATGAACAATAACTACACTTTATGTATTTTTCTCCCAAAAAATACTGCGTAAACCTCGCGTTGTTAGAATATTGGACTGCCATCCACATATATTCTTACATAAAAGGTTAACTCCCAAATGCGGGCTTCTATGAAGCCCGTTTTTTTTATTTTGACGATTAAACTTGACAAATTTGAAAAAAAGATTTATTCTTTATACTAATATATGATGAATCATATAAATACGAAAAAGAGGTACTTTATGAAACTTAGAAAAATCGTATTACTTTTAGCTTTTGTGCTTTTACTCGTTTCATGTACACCAAAGGAATCTGAGAAGACATCCTTTACGGTTACATTTGAGGTGGCAGGGGGATCACTCGTCACTGAACAATCCGTTGTTGACGGGGAGAAAGCTATTGAACCTGAAGATCCAACTCGAATTACATACCTATTTGATGGGTGGTATACAGATCTAAATTTAACCTCATTATTTGATTTTGAAACTCCGATTACAGGCAATATCAAGCTTTATGCGAAATGGAGTGCTGATGTTGCATTACAAACAGCTTACATGGATGCTGATGCAGCTGCTATTTCCTTAGCAGATACTCCAGTCACTGCTTCAAAGTTGAATTTGCCAATCAAAGGTACAGTCAATGATTCAGGGATTACTTGGTCTTCGAGCAATCCTGCTATCATCAACCGTCATGGCGTTGTTTTCCATCCGACTATGGGTGAAGATGATGTGACTGTGACTCTTACCGCTAAGCTCACCTATGGTTTGCAACAAAAGTTTTTCGATTTTGAGGTTGTTGTACCAGCAAAAACTGATGTAATTATTGATGACTCTGTTGAACTTCCATTTACAAATTTAACATCAGAGTTTACTGTAGCTGATGCAAATCTAACGACATATTTTGCTGAAGATGGTGCACTTCCATATGTTGATTTCATGGAATTTTTATCCATCCTTGAAGGATTCCTATATTTTGATGACTTTGAGTTTACTATCAATGGTGATTCAGTAACAGTCTATTATCAAGCTGAATATGACATTGAAGATGATCAAGGTAATGTTACTGGAACAGAAACTGAAGACTTCTATTTAACGATAGATTTTGAAGAGAATACAGTAACCATGGATACACTTAGTTTTTTTGAAGGTTATATTTATGAAACAGCAACCGATTATGGTGCTGGCATAACATATCTAGAAACCTATTATGAAGAAGGCGAATCTGTAACATTAGAATTAACTCCTTACCGATTTGATTTAGTGATTCACCAAGACGGTCTTGAGACTAAATATTTATTCCCATTCCATATAGCAAACCTACTATTTACAGGTGGTTCTTACTACAATGTTTATTATAATGGTAATGGTTATTCTGGTATTTATGCATTCCCAGATACAGATGATGCTACTGGTGAAACTGAAGATGGAAGAGCATACAATGCAATCAAGGTCAGTTCACTGAATGGCACTGATATTTCTCCAGATGTCTTAGTAGCAACCTATGATTTACTTGTCTTCTCACTAGACTACTTCTTTGGATTAAAATCTCAAAGAGGCATAGACACTTATTATAATACACTTACAAGTACTAGAGATTCTTATATGACTGGGAAAACTAGAGATTTATCAAATGGTATCTTCAATGTCGTTAACAAAACATTAGATGATTTACATTCTAGTTATCATTTCCCGGGATACTACGAAGTTCCTTCATTTAAATTAGCTTTAGAAACTGTTGCACAAGTAGGACCAACAGTAAGAAGCTGGTATGATGTATTATTTGATGTGCAAGATTTATTTGCTACAACATATCCTCAAAATGCAGATAATATTCCACCTGATTACCGTTTTATTGATGGTGGTAAAACAGCAGTTATTTATCTCGATGGTTTTTATACAGCCACTGTAGAAGATCCTGATGGAGATGATTCGCATCGCTTTATGAGAGAAACAATGGATGCGATTATGTTAGAAAACAGAAACGTTGAAAATATTGTTGTTGATTTGAGTTTCAATACTGGTGGTAATTTAGGTGCCTTGATCAGAGTTTTAGGCTTTATGACCGAACAACCTATTGAAATGAGCTATATGAATCCGACTGACAAATCGAATGTAACCTATTTTGCTGATGTAGATACAGTCGCTTATACAGATGTTAATTGGTTCTTTATTACATCACGTGTAACATTCTCTGCAGCAAACTTAATGACATCTATTGGTCAACACATGGGATTCGCTACAATTATTGGTACTAAATCTGGTGGTGGTGCTTCATCGATTATTCCTGTAGTCTTACCCGATGGAACATTCTTCCATATGAGTAGTTTAAACGTCTTAAGCTATCGTGTTGGGAATGAAGTCGATGGATATGAATATTTCTCGATTGAAGATGGAATCACTCCTGATTATGTTTTACCAGTAGCTGATACTCAAAATTCTGCCAAAATAATCGAAGTTATTGAACTTGCATTAGCGGATGAATAAAAATAAATAAGACTAAACAAAAAAAGCCAATCATCGATTTTGATATGATTGGCTTTATTTTTATTTAAGTGAAAAATATTAACATAACTGCTACAAAGACTGCTATTACGATTAAAATAACCGGTAATAAAACAATAAATGCTGCAATAACCATCGCTAGAAAATCTCCCTTTTCAGGTGGATTTTCTTGAATATTTTTACGTGCTTGAGCGCGTTTAGCTTCTTTTTCAGACTCTGTTTCGTATCTTCTCATACTACTTCATATCTTTTGTTTTTTCATAGAAGTGGCAAGCGACAAAGTGTCCCTTAGAAATCTCACGATATTCTGGAACTACCTTCGCACACTTTTCAACAGCGAGTGGGCAACGTGTTCTAAACTTACAACCTGATGGTGGGAAGATGTTCGATGGAATATCTCCTTCTAATAGGATGCGTTCTTGTTTAATTTCGTCTGTTGTTGGAATTGCTGATAAAAGAGCTTTCGTATATGGATGTAATGGGTTTGCATAAATTTCATCAGATGGCCCAAGTTCAACCATGTTACCTAAGTACATGACACCAATTCTATCACTAATATGCTTAATAACTGAAAGGTCATGAGAGATGAATAAATATGTTAAATCTTCTTGATCCTTAAGTTCTACAAGCAAGTTAATAATCTGTGATTGAATCGATACGTCAAGTGCTGATACTGCTTCATCACAAACAACGAATTCTGGCTTAAGAGCTAATGCTCTTGCAATACCGATACGTTGTCTTTGGCCACCAGAAAACTGGTGAGGGAAGCGGTGTAGCATATATGCATCGAGTCCACATTTAGCCATGGTCTCTAGGACATAAGTTTCAAGTTCTTTAGATCCTTTTGGATACATTCCATGTTCAACAACAGCTTCACCAATAATTTGGCCAACTGTCATTCTTGAATCTAGTGATGAATATGGATCCTGGAATATGATTTGAAGTTTTCTTCTAAGCTGTCTCATTTCTTCTTGATCTAAACGTGATAAGTTAATACCGTATTCACGGTTCTTTTCAAGCTTTTCTTGATACTTAGGATCTAGTGTACGTTCAGTAATAGGTAGTGTTTTTTTGCCTTTATAATCGCGAATAATACCAAATAATTTTTTAACTTCAGCTGACATCTTCGCATCTTCATTGCCTTCCAAACCAGCAAATATTACACTATTATGTCCGTGTAAATCTGTAGCTTTTAATAACAAATCACTAATTTCTTCGATGTTTTCTTCTAAAATCAATGATCCTACAGTTCTAGATGCTTCTCTAAGTTGACGTGATGCTTCTTTTTTCTGTTCTCTAGAATGATGTTGTAGTTTTTCAAGCTTAGCTACTTTTTGGTCATAAGATTTGTCAACCATTTCCTTGCTCTTTTCAATTTGAGAAAGTTCTTCTTTCAATTGAATAACTTCAAGGTCATATTTTTCACTTCTCTTATAGCATTCGATTGCACGATGTTGATATTTAGGTAATTTTTTGATTTCTTCAACAATATATTGCAAATCCATATCTTCTAATCTAGAACCAAAATAAACGGCACTTCCACTAGTTGGTGGATACAATTGAAGAATAATACGTCCTAAAGTTGATTTACCGCAACCTGATTCACCTACAAGACCAAATGTTTCGCCCTTATAGATTTCAAGTGATACGTCTTCAACTGCACGTACATAAATTTGTCTCTTGTTTAAAAACGTATTGCGCTTTAGAGGGAAGAATTTTTTAAGTTTTCTAATTTCTAATAGCTTTTCTTTCTTATTTAAACTATTCTTTGCCATTGCTGCGCACCCCACTTTCTGGATAGAAACAACGGATGGAATGGTTTGTTTCCACTTCTAATAATGCTGGTTCTTCAACCTTACACTTTTCAGTTGCATACTTACAACGTGGTGCAAACTTACAACCAACTGGTAAATCCAGTGGATGTGGTACAGAACCAGGAATAACTTCTAGTTTCTTTCCTCTATCATCAGTAAGTCTTGGAATTGAGTTCATCAATCCTTCAGTATAAGGATGGGAGTATTTTGCTTTACCAGAGAAAATCATTTTTGCTGAAGCATTTTCAACAACTTGTCCTGAATACATAACAGCAACATCATCAGCCATTTCATTGATAACTCCAAGGTCATGGGTAACGAATATAATTGAAGTTCCTAGTTCACTCTTTAAATCATTCATTAGCTTTAATATTTGAGCTTGAATGGTAACATCAAGAGCTGTAGTTGGTTCATCTGCTATTAATAATTTAGGGCGGCAAGCAAGAGCCATTGCAATCATTACACGCTGGCTCATCCCACCAGAAAGCTGGAATGAATATGCATTCGCAATTTTATCTGGATTGGATATACCAACTGATTTAAGTAATTGTACAGTTCTTTCATGTGCTTGTTTTTTGTCTAAATCCTGATGCAGCATTAAGACTTCACTGATTTGTCTTGTTACAGTTAAAACTGGATTCAAGCTGGTCATTGGTTCCTGGAAAATGACTGAAATCTCATTCCCACGAATTTTTCTCATGTCAGCTTCATCAAGTTCAGATATTTTTTCGCCATCAAACCAAATTTCACCTTCATGGATTTTTTGGTTGTGTTCAAAGAGCTTTAATATACTCATTGCAGTAACGCTCTTTCCACTTCCGGATTCACCAACGATACCAAGTGTTTTTCCATTCTTAACACTGAGTGATACACCATTGACGGCTTTAATCAAACCTCTTTTAGTAGCAAAGTAGGTATGTAAATTTCTAATTTCTAATAAGTTTCCTTTATCCATGTTCATACCTCCTATCGTTCTGCATTCTTAGGATCCATTGCATCACGCAATGCATCACCAATTAAGTTAATACTTAACGCAGCAATGATAATCGCTAAGCCTGGTAAAATCCAACGCCACCAGTAAATTCTAATTACGTTAACATCCTGTGCTGCAGTTAAAATATTACCCCATGATGGGTTTGGTTTTTGCACACCAAATCCTAGGAAGGATAATCCAGCTTCTGTTAGAAGCGAGCCTGCATACCCAAGAGTCAAGTTAACAATAACAATACTGATAACAGCTGGGAAAATATGTCTCCATATAATGTGTTTTTGTTTAATACCTAAAGCCTTCGCTGCTAATACATAATCTCTTTCTCTTTCAGAAAGAATTTGACCACGAATTAGTCGTGCTAAACCAGTCCAGGAGAGAACCCCTAGAATAACCATGATCATAAGCATACGCTGAACTTCAGTTGTTGCACCACCTAATAGTAATGCGGATAATGTAATTGCGAATGGTAGGAATGGGAATGAAGATACAATTTCAGCAAATCTCATGAGTAGGTTATCGATTCTACCACCAAAATATCCAGCAGTTAAACCAACTGAAACACCAATGACTAATGAAATTAGAACTGCTACCGCACCAACTGTCAAGGTAATCTTACCACCATGAATCAATTGAATGATAAAATCTCTTCCTTGTTCATCAGTTCCTAGCATATATCCTTTTAAACCAAATGTAGTAACACTACCATCCTCATGAATGATAAAGTTTTGATGTGTATCAATAAAAATATCTCTTACATCATCAATATTCTTTGGTACTTCAGTTTGACCTAAATCATTATTTCCCCAAGCATAAACTTTGTTGTCATTTGTTAGAACAACTGCATGATCATAACCAACGCCAAGTTGTTTTACATTTGTTTTTGCTCCCTCAGGGATAAAGTCTCCATGAAGACTAAAGCTTGTTGCACCCCAAACATAAAGATTACCATTGGTATCTACAGCAAGTGCATTATAAATCGTTAAACCAATTTGAGTGATTTCAACTGACCCATCTTGTAATTCAGCTGGCATAGTTAGTGCGACATCAGATTGGAGACCAATCAATTGAACAGTACCATCTTCAAGTAAGACAAGAGCATTGTTAAAGTTAGATACAACATCAACTGCCTTAATGACGGTTACTTCATCTTCCTCGTAGAAATAATATGGAGCACGGTTCATCACATCCCCAACATTATTTGCACCAACGCCCCAAATATAGACAGCACCAGATTCAGTAATTGCTAGTGTACGTTCAATACCACCCTTAATTAAAACAATCGGGTCATTTGCGAAACTAGTTACGAAACGTGAATGAATCTCTGCTTGATACTGGTGATTATAACCCCAAAGATAAATTTCTCCTTGATCATCTACAGCAATTAAGTGTTGTGATCCAGCTGAAACATCAACTATATTTTTAGTTTTTATAATTTCAGGAACATCAAGCATATCACGATAATTAGCACCCCAAACGAAGATGTTGCCATCTTCAGAGAGTCCAATAGAGTTTGCATTCCCAGACTCAATTTCAACAATACCTTCTTTAATTAACTGCTTAGGTACATTTAAATATTGATAATTAGGAGGTAAATTACGATGGAAAGTGTTTGTATAATATAAATTTAGTGGAACAAATAGCGAGAGTCCAAATGAAAATAGGAAAATAGAAACGAATCCTATAATACCAATGACAGCGAGTTTGTTCTTAATGAATCTTCTAGCGATAACTTTCCCTGGAGAAAGTAGAGCTTCTTCTTTATAAACATCGATTGGTTCTTTATTAGGGAGAAATAGTCTCTTGAATAAATCAACGATCGACTTCAATATTCTTTTCAGTGTTGTCATGATTTATCCTCCTATTCCAACTTAACGCGTGGATCGACTAGTGCATAGCTAACATCCATAACGATATTTGCTACAAGAGCCAACACGGCGTAAAACATATTCAATACAAGTACTAAGTTATAATCGTTAACACGAAGTGAACGAATCAACACAGTACCAATACCGTTCCAAACAAATATTTGTTCTGTAATTGCTGATCCACCGAATAATCCTACGATCGAAAAAGATAGAATTGTTACAACTGGAATTAACGCATTACGGAAAGCATGTGAATAGATAACAACCTTTTCTCTTAAACCTTTAGAACGGGCTGTACGAATATAATCTTTGCTTAATGCTTCAAGCATAGCTCCACGAACATAACGAATCGTACCAGCTAGAGCACCAAGAGTAAGGGTAGCAACCGGTAAGACTAAATGTTGTAGGAACTTGACATAATATCCTGCACTGCCTGGATTCTCAAATGGCATACCACCAGATGGTAACCATCCTAGATTTAATGCAAATATGAAAATGAGTGTTAATCCAATGAAAAATGTAGGCATTGAGATACCAACCAATGAAAAGATTTGCCATCCACGGTCGTGGAGAGAATCCTTCTTCACTGCTGATTTAATACCCACTGGAATCGAGATTAAGAAAGCTAAAGAAATTGAGAATACGTTAATAATAATACTGTTACGAAGCGGTTCTTTTAAAACCTCATTGACTCTTAATTGGTAATTCGAAGAATAACCAAAATCGCCTGTCAGCATATTTCCCATCCAAACGAAGTACTGAATGAAAATTGGTTTATCCAATCCTAATTTGATTTTTGCAGCTTCATAAAGTTGAGCATAAACTTCAGGATCTTGGACTGATCCAGGTGGGATCATGTATCGAACTGGATCACCTGGCATCAATTTCATAATCGTAAACAGCATGATTGAGATGATGATTATGACTGGCAATAGAGAAAGCAGTCTTCTTAGTAAAAACTTGAGCATGTTGCCTCCTTTTCCGAAAAGTAAGGAGAGCGTATAAAACCTACTCTCCTCATTTTCAAGTTCTAATTAAATTTTAATTGTGTTTTGTCAGGAATTATCCTTCGAAATACATATCATTAATAGCTGCTGCCCAGTTCCAGAATGGAGTAGTTTCAACACCCTTAAGATTAGTATCAAATACATCATAATATTGGTTAGAATATAGAGGTACGTTTGGAATTAACTTGTTCCAACGAAGTTGATATTCTCTCCATAATGCTAGATAAGCTGTAGTGTTACCTGGTTCTACAGTACGTAGAGCAGTAGTCAATTCATCAAGAGTCTTTTCAGCGCCTACTAATGGAGCAGCTGGAGATGTTGGTGAATCTTCTAATTGGTGCGCATTGTACCAAGTTCCTAGCCAATCTGAATGCCATGAATAATATGGGTCATATGCTACTGAGAAGTTAGTTGCTAAGTTGAAGATATGATATTGCTTGTCAGCAGGATCTAATTCATATGAATAGTAGTAATGGTCAAGTAGAGTAGCGAAGTCACCAATTGTGATATCATACTTGATACCAGCAAGTTGCATGTTGATTTCGAACTTAGCTTGTAGAGAATCAGTAACCATATTATTTTCAGTACCGAAATGTCTAATTTCTAGCACTTCACCAGCTGCATTATGACGGAAGTAATTGCTTCCTGCAGTTGCTAATGCTGGGTTGAATGGTGTAGTTCCGTTTGATTCAAACTTATAGTCTGAAGTATCAAGAACAGTGTTCGCTTGTGTTACTGAGAATGCATACTTATTAATGTTTGCATCGACCCAGTCTTCTGATTGAACATACATCCATTGTGCAAGACCGTATTCTGAGTATACGATTGAACCGTAACCATCAAGAACAACGTCTGTTACATATTGACGATCAGTTAGGTAAGCAATAGCTTGACGCACTTTATAATCCATAGTTGGACCAAAATGTGCTTGCATAGCTAATAAACCATAACCATTACGTGAATAGTATTGAGTAGCTGTAGATGCAGCAGCTTGAGCAGCTTGAATCTTAGAACCTTCAATAACGCCTGTAACTAGATCGATTTCTCCAGAGATAACTAGATCAACGTCTAATGTTTGGTTAACACGCTTGATAATAACATTTTGAATAGTTGGAGTCTTACCTTCGTAGTTACCCTTGAAGTTGTCATCCTTAACTAATGTTACAACTTGGTTAACGAAGCTAACAAACTTATAAGGTCCAGCTGAAACGACTGGAGCATAGCGATATCCACCAATCTTAGCAACGTCTGCTAATAAAGCAAGGTTACCAGCACCAACTTTAGCGCCATCAGCGTTAGAGTCGATTGATGCTCCGGCAGGAGCTAATACGTGCATTGGCATTGGACCAAAAGCAGCATATAATGTTTCGTAGTAATAAGGAAGTTCTTCACCAGAGATTGTAACTGAGAAGCTATAGTCTCCAAGAAGCTTAACGCCCTTAAATCTTACGTCTGCTGAAGTTGTACCAGCACGGTATTCAGTATAACCAACTAATGAGTCACCAGCTGAAGATGATGCACCAGCTGTTACCCATTCTTTTGAAGCTGACATTAGTATTGCAAATACGAAGTCATCAGCCATAATTGGCTCATCATCAGACCATAATAGATCTTCCTGAAGTACGAACGTATAAGTCTTGTCGCCAGTAACTGTATCAACTGCTGTAGCTACTGTCTTAACAACTGTTTCATTAAGAACAACTTCGCCAAGTGGAGTTGTAGCGTAAGTACCATAACCATTGATTAGGTCTCTTACCCAGACATCATATGCACTGTTACCAAAACCAGCCATGAAGTTACCACTAATTTCTGGTGAACCAACAACTAGTGTTTGTTCTTCAGTGGTTGCATCTGGGTTGCAGGCAACGAGGACAAGAACTGTGACAAGTGCAACGACTAATGTTAATGCACTTTTTACAAATTTTTTCATTCAGTTTCCTCCTAAAATTTCTCTTTCTTCTTACACTTCTTGTTTGAGTGTTTCCCTAATTATATATTTAAGATTAAATCTTGTCAATACTTTTTTTCATTTGTAAACGTTTACAGAAAGAAACGCATTGATTTTCACCTTTTATATTTAATATAAAGATTTCCATTTTTCATTGATATACAGCAATTCATGCTAATTATATGCATTTATTTATATTTTTTATATATTATATGCTGCATATAGAACTTTTTCATTCAATGTCGTTTTCATAAATAAAAAAGAAAAAAAGGCGCTTAACGCCTTTCCCTCAATATTTATTTACATCTTATTTACTTTTTATACTTCAACGTTATAATCCATCGCAGCATATCTCTTGTACATTGACCATCTTCTCTTTGCATCAAATAGGTTTTTGTCAAGAAGTTCTTGTGCATGATCTGGATTGATTTGAGCTAACTGTGAATATCTAGATTCGCTTAGAAGATAATCATGATATTTATCCCAAACTGGTTGCTTCGAATCAATAATGAAAGGATTCTTTCCTTCTTCTTCTCTTCTTGGATCAAATCTGAATGTTGGCCAATAGCCACATTCTGTAGCAAGTTTAGCTTGAGCAAATGTATTGGTTAATCCACCCTTGATACCATGTTCGATACATGGTGCATACGCGATTATAATGGAAGGACCTTCAAAGCTTTCTGCTTCTTTTAAAGCTCTTAATACTTGCATTGGTGAAGCACCGTGTGAGATTTGTGCTACATATACGTGGCCATAACTCATCGCGATTGCTGCTAAATCTTTCTTCTTAGTGTTCTTACCAGCTGCAGTGAATTTAGCAATTGATCCTGTAGGAGCTGATTTAGAAGACTGTCCACCAGTGTTTGAGTAAACTTCTGTGTCTAGTACCAATATGTTAACATCTTCGTTATTTGCTATAACATGGTCGATACCACCGTATCCAATGTCATAAGCCCAACCATCTCCACCCATGATCCATTGTGAAATCTTCACGAAGTAATCTTTTAGGCTTAATAGTTCTTTTGCATAAGGAGCATCAATCTTTTCTAGAAGCGGAATCATTTCTGATTTTATCTTTCTAGTTTCTAATGCATTTTTTCTATTTGCAATCCATTGTTCAGCTAAAGTCTTTAATGCTTCTGGCATTTCTGACATATGGTTAGCAAATAATGTTTGTACTCTATCTCTCATGGTTTCATAAGCAATTCTCATACCGAAACCAAATTCTGCGTTATCTTCAAATAATGAATTCGCCCAAGCTGGACCAAATCCTTCAGGGTTAGTTGTATATGGAGTCGATGGGAATGACGCACCATAAATAGATGTACAACCAGTTGCATTCGCTAATACCATGTGATCACCGTATAACTGCGTTAAAGCCTTGATATAAGGAGTTTCTCCACAGCCTGCACATGCACCTGAGAATTCAAATAAAGGTTGGTTAAAGCTTAAATTCTTAGGGTTGTCAACACCCATGTCTTTATAGGTAACTTCGTTAAAGAAATAGTTAGCAGTTTGTTGTGCGCCTTTAGCGAGTTCATCCCCAATTGGTACCATAGCGAGTGACTTCGTAGGAGTTGGACATACTTGAACACAAATACCGCATTCAGTACAATCAAGAGTAGATACCTGAATGGTAAACTTAAGACCTTCCATACCCTTACCCTTAGCATCTAACATCTTAGCACCTTCAGGAGCATTAGCAACTTCAGTACCGTCTGCTAAGAATGCACGGATAACAGCATGTGGACATGCGAATACGCATTGATTACATTGAATACAGTTCTCAGATCTCCACTCAGGAACGAAGTTAGCAATACCACGCTTTTCATACTGAGTTGTTCCATTTTCCATATGAGCATCTTCATACCCAAGGAATGCAGATACAGGTAGAGAATCCCCTTCAATCGAGTTCACGATATCAGCAATTTTTCTAACGAAATCTGGACGATCTGATGTTTCAGCTGGAACTTCATCTACTAATAAAGCCCAATCTGTCGGAACTTTAATTTCAACTAAATTCTTATAGCCTGCATCGATTGCAGCGTTGTTTAATTCAACGATTGCTTCACCTTTACGACCATAAGTTTTTTCAGCATATTCCTTCATATATTTATTCGCATCATCAGCATTCATTAATTGATCACTAAGTTTAAAGAATGCAGATTGCATAATTGTATTTATTCTTCTACCTAAGCCAATTTCATAAGCAATGTCAACAGCATTGATGATATAGAACTTAGCCTTCTTTTGAGCAAGCTGACGCTTGACCTTATTTGGAAGAAGTGTTGCAATCTCATCTGCTTTTGCAGTTGTATTGAGTAGGAATGTTCCACCTTCTCTAAGTCCCTTTAGCATATCGTATTTTGTTAGATAAGTATCTGTTGAACAAGAAACGAAATGTGGATAATTGACTAGATAAGTTGAACGAATTGGTTTCTTAGAGAAACGTAAGTGCATACGGGTAACACCACCAGCTTTTTTAGAGTCATATGAAGCATAAGCTTGTGAATATAATGATGTATGATCACCAACAATTTTTGTAATATTTTTACAAGCACCAACGGTACCATCTGAACCAAGACCAAAGAATAATAACTCTGTTGAGTCTTTATCGCTAATCTCTCTAGTAGCATCAATTGGAAGTGAAGTATGTGTAACATCGTCATTAATACCGACAGTGAAATGGTTCTTTTGTGGACCAGCCATATTTTCATAGACTGATAAAACTAATGCTGGAGTCGTATCTTTTGAAGATAAACCATAGCGACCGCCTAAAATAAGTGGTTGTTTTTCTTTACCATAATAAATAGATTGGACATCTAGGAATAATGGATCTCCTGTAGCACCCGCTTCTAAAGTTCTGTCAAGCACTGTTATTCTTTCAACAGTTGAAGGCATAGCTTCTAGGAAGAACTCAGCAGAAAATGGACGATATAAATGAACAGATAACAATCCAACCTTCTTACCTTCAGATAATAAGTAATCTACAGTTTGTTGTGCTGTTTCAATCACTGAACCCATTGCAATAACAACGTCTGTTGCTTTTGGATCACCATAATAAACAAATGGTGCATAATTTCTTCCAGTAACTTTAGAGATTTCTTTCATATAATCATTAACGATACCAGGAATGACATCATAATGAGAAGCTTGCAATACCTTGGTTTGGAAATAAACATCTTCACCTTGAGCAGTACCGCGAGATACTGGATGTGCTGGATTTAATCCTTTTGATCTAAACTTAGCAACTGCTTCTTTGTCCATAAGCTTATCAAATAGTTCATAATCAAGAACTTCAATAGATTGAACTTCGTGAGAGGTTCTAAAGCCATCGAAAAAGTGAACAAATGGAATACTTGATTTAATGGCTGCTAAATGTGCAATACCACCTAAATCCATTGCAGATTGTACAGATGTTGATGCAAGCATTGCCCAACCTGTTTGTCTAGCTGCCATGACGTCTTGATGATCTCCGAAAATAGATAATGCTTGAGCTGCAATACTTCTTGCTGCAACATGCATAACCCCTGGAAATAATTGACCAGCAATTTTATACATATTAGGAATCTTTAAAAGTAATCCCTGAGAAGCTGTAAACGTAGTGGTTAAAGCACCCATTTGCAAGGATCCATGAACTGTTCCTGCTGCTCCTGCTTCACTTTGCATTTCGATAACCTTAACAGGCATACCGAATAAATTCTTTTTGCCTTCTGAAGCCCAAAGGTCAACGTATTGAGCCATTGGTGTTGATGGTGTAATCGGATAAATTCCGGCTACTTCAGTAAAAGCGTAAGCACAATATGCTGCAGCTTCATTACCATCCATTGATTTAATAACTTTTTTTGCTACCATAATACTCCCTCCTGAAACCTATATCTTTTTATTTTTAATAACATATGAACACAAACCTTTAAAAATTTTACTGCTTTTCGAAAAAAAATGTGAATCCTTTGATTTTTGATTGACTAGAATTGATTTAAACCTAATCAACTCTTTTTGTAAAGCATTGAAAATGAACATAATCAGCATCAAAAAACAAACGTTATGCTCAACATTAGTATTATACTCTATTTGTCAACAAAAATACACCCTAAAATGTCAAAACTGCGTACAATGTAAACTTTGTAAACAAGTCAAACAAAATTTCCCATAATCTATGTTTCATTCTTCTTACATTTCGCTTTCATCTTTTTGAGATACACTCTTACCATAGGTAAATGAAATTATCTTATTACTTATGTCAAGATTCGAAAAGCCCATGTCTGAGGGAACCAAGGATAACTAACAAGATAATAAGTTCCAGGCTCTAGTGTAATTGAATCTCCATCTTGTAAATCATAGATTGTATCGATATTGACACGATTAGAATTACACAATGAAAACTGTACATTGGTGCGAAATAGATATTCATCCTTATGCGTAATGACTAATTTCATGACATCTCGATCGCCATGATAATCTGATTCTAAAGTGTAACTTACATTGAGATATGCATTTGTAATCTCTTTCGCAAAATGACTATCATCTAAATACGGATTGACTATTTTAGCTAGGATCAATGAATAGCTTTGAGGGAAATTATAATAGATAGCATTGATCTTTACTTTGTAAGTACCTGGATCTAATTTATAAGTGATCGTAGTCCCATATGGTAAATTATTAAAGCTAAGTTTTTCATTCATACTATCAAATAGAGCATGTTCTTTACTGATCATTATATAGCTTGTTTCATCAAGAGTGAATTGATAGTAGATGAGATCTAGTGTTCCTTGAATATTTCCTTGAATACTTGAAATAGTTACATTTGTGTTTGGTGAATCAATCTCTTGCAATGTGTGCTCTATGATTTGGATATTTAAATCTATTTTTTGATATTTCACAGACCCTACGAAGCCATAAATATCATTAAACTCGATATAATAGGTTCCTGGCAATAAATCTGCTTGTGATCCATCCCAGATATTTGCTAAAAAAACATTATTTTCTGTGTATAATTTCACATCAATCATTCCATATTTAATATCGAAATCGAGTTGATATCTCGCTTCTTCTGTAACTAGTAGTTTGAGATAGGTTTTTGGTATACCAGACCCGGTTATGATTTCAGATGGGTGATATGTTTGGGTAATCATTTCCATATTTGACACATTTTTTGTAGTAGAGTGGGTTTGGTCGATGATTTCAAATTCTACATTGTACTGCATACTTTGAGTCAGTGAATCATTCAAAAACACAATTTGACTATTCGGGGCTAATATGAAGTAGGTTTCTTCTGATTCAATATGAAACTTCTGGAAGTCACTATATAAATATGGTTTAGCAACAATATCTGGAAGATTTGTACCTGTGATCTTAATCGCCTTGATTTCATCGAAGTAGAAATTAAAAGTATGTGCATCGTATGGATTCTCAAGTTCAAAACTATAGCTCTTATTTTGAGTAACATAATCGATATGATTGGTACTTAAAAGATGAAAATCTAGTTTAGATACTTTAAAATCAAATGGTTGTCCATAAATTGCATATGATGCTTTTATATAATATATACCAGCATCTTCAATCACAAGGTGTTCATAATCAATTCCCATATTTTGATTGCTTCGATTGTCATCAAACAATCCTAAGTATACCTCTTCATAGTCTTCATTAAATACTTTAAACTGCATTCCCCCAAATTGATCCGTTTCAGACTCAATAACATAAGATCCTCTATCAAGATCAAACATATAATAGAGTCCACTCCCCTCCATTTTTCCCTCAATCTTGGTTTCAAGAGGTGATTCGAAAGTAGCATAATCAATTCGTGTTGGTGCTTGCATTTTATAACTTTCGGTATTTGAAAAATCAATTGGAGTAAATTCGCTATATCCCATGTGCATTGAAACGATGATTTCTGTTGAAATTCCTTCAATGACTATCTTCATACTATATGATATATTGATGTAATTTGTAGCAAACTCGATTTGTCCTTGTACATATTGATTCCCAATCAAATCTTTGCTATTCTCATCTCCATATGTATCAATGATCTCTTGAAATTCCTCTTCAGTCATGAAATTCTTCATTTTTGTAATAAAGTGATAAAGTCTGTTGTTAAGCTTTGAAAATCTCATGGTGAGAGGATCTAGCCCATCATCAGTAATTGGGTTTAATATTGTGCTTTCTCCTTCAATCTCAATTGGATAGTATGAATAAATCCCATCAGAATTTGGAGCTATTGGCATGGTAATTTGTACTACTTTTTCTTGCATCTCTGTGATGATTAGCCTTGTATCTTCTAGAATCATTTCTATATAAAATGGCGAGTCCTGAACAAGCATTTGTTGAATTGTTTCATATTCGAGCAAATCTTCTCCATCATCAATGCTGACTTGTGTTGACATTTCGATATCAAATTGGTTTTTACTTGATTGGAATGCATTCAATTTTTGTTCGATTTCTTCATAAATGTTATTGTTTTGCTCTTCGTGTTCGATGCTAAACCATAAGGGATATGAAGTTATTTCAGGAATTTGATATGTTTTTTCTGTGATATCGATATCAAATCTCGTTTTTATAGTTCCACTTGCGCTTTTGATCACGTAATCATACATTTCAATCAATAAGATATCATTATCAATGGATTGTCTAATCACAATCGGATCTTTTGAGTCTAGCTGAATAGTTTTGCTTTTTTCAATAACATGGATGGTATCCATATCGTATGTTCTCAGTAAGACTGATAATTCTATTTCACCATCAACAACACTTAGTGTTTTTATAGGTTCAATTTCGACTATAATTCTAAAAGTATCGTCTTCAAACTCAGTCATAAACTCAATGTCAAAAAAAGATTCCATGTTATTTGCAGTCAATACAAACTCAGTTTCAGGTTTACATGCTGTCAATACAAAAAAGAAAAATAACAATGCTGATAAAATCATAATTTTTCTCATATTACCCCTCCGTTTTATTGATAAAAAAATGTATATTATTAAAAAAAATGAAACGCTTAAATACTCTATCCAATATTATACCATTGAAAGAATTCAATATAAAGATACAAAAATAATGAATAAAACAAAAAAAGGCATAATCATGGTGATGGATATATCAAATATCTATTTACCATTCAATTAAGCCTTTATAAATCAAAGTGGTGCGGGTGACAGGAGTTGAACCTGCACGCCTTGCGGCGCTAGATCCTAAGTCTAGTGCG
>JAHIRQ010000140.1 GCA_018818645.1 Bacillota bacterium | reverse complement strand
TATCTTTGTTTTACTGATTCTACTGTTTATGCTCATAGGTTGTACTGAAGGTGAACCCGTAGAAGACAGTAATCCAACAGAAATGACTATGAGTGAGTGTCGAGATACACCTCTTGCTGTAGGATGCTATATTCCATCAACTGACTTAGATCATATATCCACAGTACCTGTTGAATATTTGATTGATGAAAATTTCGATACTGAACGCATCAATCAAGCCCCTAGAAACTGGTTATTATATAAGAATGAGGAATATAAAGCAGATGGTGTCAAAGCGATGATCGCTGAAGCGGATGGTGGAAATCTATTTGTGAAGATGTATTCAGATGGTCTGCGTGCCCCTGCATTTCCACAATCAGCTCCAACACCAACATTTATTTTTACAACCAAGTTTAATTTAGATATCGATAGAAAAGGAATTGCTTATGGATCAATATGGATTCCAAGTGAAGTGCCTTCCAATTCTATATCTTTAGGAGTTTCTACAGGTGCAGTTAACACAATTTCAGTCGTGATTGGGTCTGATTTAAAGGTGAATGTCAAAGTTGGTGGACCATTTTTCTATTATTCAGGCTCCGGAGATGGTGGGACTGAATACCAAACAGCATTTACATTAACAAAAGATCTTTGGTATGACTTTAGATTTGAATGGGATGCATCCTTAAATGAAGTGAAAGCATTCATCATCATTGACAATGTTGAATCACTTCTTTATTCAGGTGAATTTCATATTTCTAACAAAGTCAATGCAGAAGAGAGTGGTGCTATTTTAGTTCCTAATGTATTTAAGGTTACAATGCCAAGATACATGAGTGGATGGGCATATTTAGATAATGTCAAAGTAGAAAGAAAGGGTGAATAATATGAAAAAAATGTTATCAATACTATTAATCCTTTTGACTGGTTTATTGACTCTTCCTGCTTTAAATCTTAAAGCTGCTGATACTTTAGTTTATACGGATAGTGATTATGCACGACTTCATGCTGTCATTCAACATGTGGATAATGTTTTAAAATATGGACATGAATACAATGAAGATACAAAACTAATACCAGATGCAATCAATACATTAACTGGTGAACCTGCGAGATGGACATTTCCAAATCGTGCACAGGTTCCTTATGCGGATATCGCAAACCAACAAAACTTCTTTAGAACACTCGTTGCATTATCTAATGTAACAGGTAGTGACAAATATAAAAATGAAGCAGTCGATATTATGGGCGAATTCATGACAAATTATCAAAGCCCAAATGGACTCTTTTATTGGGGTGGACATCGTGCGATTAATCTAGACACTTTAGAAGTTCAATCCACTGAAGGACCTAACGGACCTCATGAATTAAAAAATATGATGCCTTTTTATGAATTGATGATGGAAGTTGATGAAGAAAGAACATTGAAGTTCATGAGACAATTATGGACTGCACATTTCTATTGGTCAACAACCGATATGAATAGACATGGGTCTTACTCAACAGCTTATGATACAAATGTTTTTGGTCAATCAATACCTGGCGATGTTATCGTGATGGATAATGATGGAAATCCAATCATCCCCCAAGATTCACCAGGTTTATTACCATTTGTGAATTCAGCAACTGACCTTGCTTATGCAGCATTTGCATTATCAAATCATACTTTTGATACAGTACCTGCTGAATGGGCGAAATATTTAATGAGACAATATAATCTAGCTTCAAATCCAATTACAGGGATGACAGTCTATCAGTTCAAATCAACTTTAGTCTCGAAATCACCAATTGAGTGTTCAGATCCTGCATATACCAATTCAGGATGTGGAGATAGAGTTGCTAGACAATTTAGAGACTTCGGAGTTATTGCAAGAGAACCTAATGTTGCTTGGAAAAATACTCAAGCCATTTATGTAGATAATATTTTAATGCTGCTAGAAGCAGCTGATAAATATGGTGTGAGTCATTTTGCAGATTGGGCAAGAGACTATATGGAAGGCTACCTTGAATATGCATATATTCGTGTGGATGGAAGAAACAAGATTATTCCAATGTTTATCGATGGAACTGTGACCTATGGTTATGTAGTTCCTGAAGTTGGATATTTCGGGCCTTCGAATATGAGAATAGATTATGTGGATATGCCAACAACTTATCTATTACCTATTTTAAGAACAATTCTTCAACAAGACAATGACGCGGATAAAGAAAAGCTTTGGAGCTACTTTAGAGATATCGTTTATACATTTGGTATTGGAGATATAGGAGAGCTTGGAGGAGCAACACCAAATTTAAATATTGATACCTCTATTGATGATCCATTCGCTTTAATGACAATGGTTGAGTTATATGATGAAACTAAAAATCCTGCATACCTAGAAGTTGCAAGAACAATTGGCAACAACATCGTTAGAGAAAAGTTCCATCGTGGCTTCTTTGTTCAAAGTGAAATCATGCTTTATAGCAGATTAGATCAACCGGATACGTTAGCTTTATTAACACTTGATGCCGTACTTCGTGGTATCGATTTAGATGATATGCCGTTCTATCTAGCAGATTCTGGCTACATTCATGGATATCTATTATCTGATGATGGGGTCGTGGAAGATCGAAGCTACACACAAAATGTCATCTATACGAAGACAATATTTGATTGGGAGTGATGATATGAAAAAAATATTATTCACATTAACTTTACTTATTACCATGATAGGACTTATAGGATGTACTCCATCTGATACAGTTCCAACTGATGATCCAGTCGTTATCGATACGACCTATGCATTACTGATGGATGCTGAAGATTTATCAGGAATGGCAGACAAAACAAAAACGATTATTCGAGTCGCTGGTTCTCTAGGACTACCAACAACTTATCGTGGTGTAACAATAACCTATAGTTCAAGAAATGAAGATATTATTAGTAATTCAGGTGTTGTCACACTTCCGACTGAATGCTGGATTGAAAGCAGAGACCAACAAGGTCTTAGTAAAGCGGAATTCGAGGGACTAAATGACAACTGGCCAATTGTATTAGACGTAGTCTTAAGTTATCAAGGTCAGTCTAGAACTGCAAAATTGTTATTCGTTGTAGCTCCGGCAGAGGGGTTTACATGTAATAAATATTTAGGATAAGGGAGGATTTATGAGAAAAATACTAAGTATATTTACAGTTTTAATATTGTTATTGATTGTTGTTGCTTGTGGAACCAATACATTCACAGTGACTTTTAACTCAAATGAGGGAACTGATGTTGCAGCAATTGAAGTTGAAGAAGGTGAAACCTTTACAGCTCCTACTGCACCTACGAAAACAGGATTCACATTTGATGGTTGGTATAAAGAAAGTGCTTTAACCAACGTTTGGAATTTTAGTAGTGATGTCGTGAACTCAGATATTACATTATATGCGAAATGGACACCAGTTGGATTAACCGATCAACAAAAAGTTGATGCAGCACATTCTGCACTCACTTTAGCTGACTTAACCAATTTGACAAATTCCTCGCCAAGAATAATTCTTCCTGCTTCAGGAGCAAATGGTGTTACTATTTCTTGGGCAATTGATAAATTAGAGTTTATTGCTGCCAATGGTGTAATCACACAACCAACCTTTGAGGAAGGTGATCAAACGGTTAACTTAACTGCTACCATTTCATCAGGCAGTGTGAGTAGAACCAAAGTGTTTACTGCAACTGTTAAAGCATTACCAAGTCTTGATGAAACAGAACCAGTGATCGATGAAACATTTGATTATACACTAGGAAATATTTTAGAACAAACAACACCTTGGGGTCCTGTTTCAGGTAAATCAGGGAACTCAGTATTTACAGTTGTTGATACAATTACAGGAATGTCAATTCCAAAGGATAGCAATGCATTAAAGATTGAAGCATATCTAGAATTGCAAATTGAAGCTCCAGTCGTTCATGCTTATGACTTAATTGTTTTTGAAGTGGATTTGATGCAAACCACTTCATCGAATGGATCTGCAATCAATATTCAATCTTCTTCATCTAGCCCAGTTGTAGCATTTGGTCTTGATGGAGCTAGTTTATTCTATCGCACAGACAATGGAACACTGATAAAAACAGGCATCAATGTGAACCAATGGTATACACTTCGTGCAGAGGTTAATATTACAAATAAGACCTTGGAAGTATTCTATTATGAAGATGGTCAATTGATTTCGATGACTCCAGGTCCAGTAGCATATACTGGAACAACAGCGATGCAAAGCTTATTCATTAGAAGTGGTAGTTCGAATACGACTGCACTACGTGATCCAGCATATGTTACCAATATCATCGCCAATCGTATTGAAGCACTTCCTAGACCAGTTGAAGAAATCAAATTAGGTGATGTTGAAGGAATTCAATCCACAGTATCCGTTGAAGAAGATGGAACTTTCTCTCCAGACACTCCAACCATTCATAACTATTTTGGTAGTCAAAGAGAATTGGTTTTAACGACTGAATATACACTTGTAGTGAATAATCCAGTAGATACTTCAGTTCCTGCTCTTTATACAGTTACATACACATTCACTAACGTAAGTGACCCCCTAGATATCAAAGTTGTTACACAAGAAGTCACTGTTTATGCAGTTGGACAACCTAACGAAATCACAGGTGCGACTTCAACAACTGTTGGATATTTGGAGACACATAGTGACCTAACTGTAACAGTAGTTCAACCACAAGGAACACTTTACTATCTACTAAGTCATAATGCTACAGAAACTGCTGCAGCAATTATGCTTGGTACAAGTGTTACAATCACAGAAGTAACAGTTTTAATTAATGATTTAAATGTAGGTGAAAGCACACATATTCATTTTGTCGTATCACTTAATGGTGAATCGAATGTTTGGTCACATGCATTATCTTTTGAAGCTGTCACAATGATAACTACACCAGCAGAGTTTTATGCAATGGCTAGTGTTGAAACCAATCTAAGCTATGCTTTAGCAAATGACCTAGATTTTACAGGATTTACATGGGCAACAACAAATGCATCTTTCAAAGGTAGATTATACGGTGATGGTTTCACAATTAAGAACCTTACCATGGCATCTACAGCACAATATGGTGGTATCTTCTCTAGAGCAAATGGAGCAATCATTAGAGATCTTGTCTTAGAAAATATCAATGTGGTTTCATCAGCACGTGGTGGTGCATTAATTGGTAGAGTTGAGAATGTTGCAGTTTTGATTGAAAATGTTGTTTTAATCAATTCATTTGTTCAAGGTGCTGATTCGAATGGAGTCGGTGGTCTAATTGGACATGCAGCCAATCAAGTAACCTTAAATAATGTTGCAGTCATCGATACTGAAGTAACCAATGTTGGTCAAAAAAATGTTGGGGGTGTCATCGGTAGAGTCGGTGGTGGTTCTGCAAACACATTATTTGCTACTGACGTTTTCGTTAAGAATGTTACTGTCAATGCACAAGTTTCAGGTACTGATTTAGGTGCTGGAGCATTTGTCGGTTATGTCACTGATAATGCAGCATCTATTGTAAACGGAAATAGAATCGTTATCGTAGACTCAACCATAAATTCAGTAATGGGTGGGGCCTTAATAGGATATTTAAGACATCCAGGTACAGCAGTAATAACCAATACTTATGCTGAAGTAAGTTTTGCAGGCTTAGATATTACACATGCAGGATTAATAGCTAGAGTCAATGAAGTTTCATCATACCTAGATCAAACAACAATTTTCGGATCATTTACTGGTGCAGTTCGAAATGCACAAACCCAGGATTTAGCGAATACAGCAGTTCCTACAAATCAAGCATGGTGGACAACCAATCTTCCAACATTCGTAGGTAATGACTTATGGACATTTGGAACGAACGGTGTATTTGAACTGGCTATTTATTTGGAAAACAGCAAACCAATGGTTTCTGTTACTCTAGATTATAATTTTGATATACCAAATGAAGTGATTGAAATTAGACAAGACAATGTATTTAGTCATGGAGCACCTTTAGTTCCTGGCTATAATTTCGTAGGTTTTTATACGGATGCTGAATTACTTACAGCTTTACCAGTTGGGTATGTGATTACAATACCTGTAACACTATATGGTAAATATGAAGTAGTTCCTGCTAGCACAGTAAGCTTCGTTACCAATGTAGCTGAAGTCACTGTTCCATCACAGGCAGTCAATTATGGAGAGCTCGCTACAGTCCCTGTAGTTGCTGATCAAATGATTGAAGGTGTATTAAAAGAAGTAACAGGATGGACATTAAATGGCGCACCATTTAGTTTCACAACTGAAATAACAACAAATATTGAGCTTGTTGCAGTTTGGGAAGCTAAAGAGTATCAAGTTACATTTGATGGTGCAAATGCAGTCACAGTCCTTTATGGTGAATTAGTAGTTGAACCAACAGAAGTACCTACACATTATTTCGCAGAAGTTATTTTCTCAGGTTGGCAGCTTTCAGGCTCAACTTATGATTTTAATACTCCAGTAACTACAAATATAAATTTAGTTTCTGCCTTCGCAGATCCAGTTGGTGATATTTCAATTTCAACGGTAGAACAATTCCATTATATGGCAACTGTAGAATCAACTTATTCTTATGTATTAACAAACAATCTTGATTTCACAACATATACATGGGTAGATACAGGAGCTGCATTTAAGGGTTCATTTAACGGACAAAACTATACAATCAGTAATTTATCAATTCAAGCTACGAATGGATATGGTGGAATCTTTGCAAGAGCAAATGGAGCAACTATCCAAAACCTTCACATTGACAATCTTGACGTCTTTACGACTGCAAGAGCAGGTGGTTTAGTTGGTAGAGTAGAAAATGGAGATACAACCATAGAAAATATTGTAATTAAGAATTCAAGCATTGAAGGTAATGATTCCAACGGTGTTGGTGGTTTAATTGGATTGGTTTCAAGAAGTACAATGGTATTTAATGTAGCAATTATCGATACTACCGTCACAAACACTTCACAAAAGAATGTTGGTGGCTTAGTAGGTAGAGTAGATAGTGCACCAATGATTGCTGATGACATCTTCATTTCGGGTGTTACAGTATCTTCAGCCAACACGGGAACAAGCGATGTTGCAGCATCTGCAGTTGTAGGTTACATTAGAGATAATGTAAATTCAATCTTCAGTGGTGTGCGTATTGTTGTTTTAGATACAACTGTTTCGGGTAATGCAGGTGGAGCATTTGTTGGATACAATAGATTCCCAGGAACTGCAGATTTAATGGATGCTTATTTTGAAGTTACATTTATTGGAGCAAGAACAGGATTAATTGGTTATAATAGAGACCAAGTTGTCGTTTTGGATCAAAGTTCAATTTTTGGAAGCTTTACAAATGCAACGACACATAGTCAGGTTCTTAATTTAACAAATACAGCAATTCCAACAGATTTAGCATGGTGGGAAACAAACTTAAATGCGTTTGTATTAAGTGATTTCTGGACCGTAGGTACAGATGGATCCATTACATTAGCATATGCTACTGCATAAATAAACCACAAGATTTAAAAGAGTTGCGTGTTTAATCCGCAACTCTTTTTTTTATTAAAGTATTATGTTAAAATATCGTCAAGGGGAAAGATAACTTATGAAATTTTTATTACTCTATAATCCAGTTAGTGGAAGATCCAACTTTAAGATTCATCTTCATGAGATTGAAAAGATTTTCCAAGATTCGATTCACAGTCTAGATATTTATGAATCAAAGGCAGCAAAAGATTTAGAAAATGTTGCACTAGATAAGTCATCAGACTATGACGTTTTTTTAGTTGCTGGTGGAGATGGGACTTTAAATGAAGTGTTAAATGGCGTGATGAAAGCAAAGAAGAAACCATCCTTAGCAATTCTACCTGGGGGTACTGCAAATGATACTGCAGCCATATTGGGTATCAATAAGAATATTAAGAGATCTTTAAATATATACTTTAATGAACAACCTGTTCTAATGGATGTCAATAAAATTAACGATCAATACTTTTTATATACAGCAGCATCTGGCTTACTCACAAGAGTATCTTATGATGTTTCAAGAAGACATATTAAAAAGTATGGATATATAGCTTATATGATTACAGCTGTTAAAGATTTATCAGTAGATTATAGATACCCACTACGGATAAAATATGGTGAAAACAAAGAAGTAGCAATTGAATGTGCTATGGTCTTAGGTTTATCATCGAATCGAGTTGGTGGAATGCGTTTAAATAACTTTTCTCATTCTAAGCTCAATGATGGTTTATTTGAACTCAGATTTTTTAAGAGAGTCAAATCATTTTGGAGATTTAGATTACTTTCCTCATTTATACGTGGAGGAAAAAAATTGAGAGAAGATTTACATATCGCATCCAATCGTTTTGAAATTGAAACAAGTTCTAATGTAGATTGGAATGCAGATGGAGAGTTTTCATGCAAGGGTAGTGTTGTTATCGAAACATTCAAAGAAGCAATTTCCATTTACGCGAGTCGTAAGGTTAAGAAGAAGTGCTTTTAGGATATGAGGTGGACTAAAAGTCCACTTTTTTTATGTAAATTGAAATATATTTGCATGTTTTTGAGATATCATTTAGGAATTTTATGACAAGTCAAAATCGCTATGTTAAAATATAGGAAAATATCGATGGAGGTTCATTATGAAATGCCAAGTATGGGGTGCTAAAATAAGTAGTAAAGATACATCTTGTCCAGCTTGCGGAAAAAAATCGATGTAACAAAAAATTCAAAAATAGTAAGTATGGTCAGCTATGTCTTGTTTATTATCACTTTGTTTCTCACGGTCTTTATGTTCATGCTTGGACCAAGCTCTGGTTTAGGTAATCGTGTAATCTGGTTAATCATTGGTTTATGTGTCATTGTGGATTTAATCTTAACTTTTGCAGTTAAGGGAGTTAAAAAAATGCCCAAAATTCTAATCATTGTTGCTCTCCTTCTTGCACTCCGTATGAAGATGGGTGGATTGTAGGAACGTTCTTATTTTCAATTGCTATTAGTCTTTCAAACTATTCAATATGTCTTGTACTTTAGGGGTATAAATACGGAATAAACATTAATTCATATCAAACAGTGGCAAATGTCTAGTCTTTGGCACTGTTTTTTACTCGGTTACTTTAAGGTAAAAATATGCTATGATAGAGTAGTAATAGATGAAGAGGTGAGATATATATGGAAATTTATATTTATGGTGGTCTTGGTGGATTGGTTTTATTAATCATCATCATCTCAGTTGTTTTATCAAAACGCTCAAAAAATGATTCTAGTCATCACTTTATATCTGGAGAATCTGATCCTAAAAAGGACTATTACATACTATCAGATATTTTATTTCATGATGGAATTCGTCAAGCAAAAATTGATCAATTAGTCATCAACACTTCAGGGATTCATGCAATTCTAGAGTTTCATTATGAAGGACAAATCAATGGTAATAAGGATCGTGATGAATGGTCTTTTACGCATAAAGGTGTATCAGATGTTTTTGAAAGCCCTATAAAAACTGCACGCGACTTAAAACTTTCCATGGATAAAGCACTTAAAAAGGATTATCCACTCTTTATTTATATTGTATTTCCCAAAACTGCTGAATTTAAAAGAATTCGGAGTGATGTCCCTATTCTCTTATCGAATGAACTACAAGATGAAATGAATCAAAACTTTAAATCCAAGCAGAAGATATCTTCGAATGATGTCAAGTTAATCTATGACCTCTTTCTAAAAATAAAGAATCGATAGTATCTTGATTATTGTAAGGATGGTGTTCGGTTCAGGAAACCTGGTTCCACAGTGCTTGTAGATGTAACGACGTCTCTTGTAATTCAGAAAGACTTTATAGCCGTTAAATCAAGAAGCTGATTAAACTCAGCTTTTTTGTTTTTTACTCGATACGAAGTGGTTTTCTTCGATCAATAATAAGATATGAAAAACATAAACCTACGGAAAATAGAATGCTTAAAGACAATTTTTTGGCTTTAAATCTTTTAAGACTATTTGTGTTTCCTTGTACAGATTCATCCGTGATTTAATCATATAGTAACCAGTTATACGAAATTGCTATATTACAACCAAATATTGTATACTACGTATCGTTATGATAGAATATATACAAATAAGGGGGAAATACGATGAGATTCTTTCGTAAATATGCGCATACCATTCTTTTTGCATTAGGACTTTCATATATGTTTTTTACTATGATTAGAACTACAATAGAACAGATCAGCAATAGATGGGGAGGACAAAACCTTATCTTTTCAACCATCAATCATTTATTTAGTTATATGACTTTTCAATGGTATCAATCTGTTAATGTTTTCTGGGTTTTCGCATTTATCTAATCGTTTCAGAAAACTCCCTCTTCAAAGGATTAAGTGGGAGATGAATGAAACTTTTTTTCTTTAAAATATCTATAAATAAGTAAACTCTCTTATATCATTACATGATATAATATAAGTATAACATATCGATATAAAAAGGGGGTGGATGATGTGAGTGAAACCATGAAAGGTTATGTCTATAGACTAAAACCTACTACCAAACAAATGAATCTCATCAACCAAACCTTTGGCTGTGTTAGAAAAATGTGGAATATACTCCTCTTAGAACGAAAATCCATCTATGAACTCTACGGAAGG
>JAHIRQ010000139.1 GCA_018818645.1 Bacillota bacterium | reverse complement strand
GGTAGTCTATGGCTCTTGTCATAATCTAATTATTTTGCTACTATATTCCCACCACGAATATCGTGGGCTGGTAGTTCAACTGGTTAGAGCACCGCCCTGTCACGGCGGAAGTTGCGGGTTCGAGTCCCGTCCAGCCCGCCAGGACTATTCAGTATCGTGCAACCCGAGTGGTTGTAAAAGATAATGGAAAGTCCAAACCCACAAAATCGCCCTGGTGGCGATTTTGTGTTTGGGGTGAGTGCAAGTACCTGTGAAAGCGAACTGGCTTGTTTAGTTGCTGATTAGACTTTTGAAGAATTTATTATAGATCCTACCTAAAAAAGAGATAGAGTAAACTTCAGTTTTTTTATTCACAACATCATCCAAAGCATCTTTGAGGTTTATATGTTTATCACTTGCATGCTGGCATAATAGCTCAAATTCCCAACAGCCTAGAATATAAAAATTATCCGTCTTTTCATTCATACTTGATTTAATCATATCTCTCGCAAATCTATTCAACGCGAACATCTCATCTAAGTATACAATAATATTCACAAATTCTTGACCATCGTATTTTATTTTATCAACCTCGCCTTTGGCTATATGCTTCTCCTTTGAAGGAAACTTATCTAGCTCCTTTGACACGCTTTTTAGAAAGCTATTTATATCTGACACCGTTTCATCTTCTATACCAACCTTCGCATAATTGCTCAACTTCCTCTTCTTGCATTCAATTTGAAAAATGAATTTCTCACTTACAATAATCCAATCAGCACTCTTAAATTCAGATTTTCCAACTTTATATGTTTGCTCTGGAAGAAGACTTCCGTGAGAAAAAGTTGGAATATTGTAAAAACTCATGAGTTCTCCAATGTATATTTCAAATTGTTTACCAAAAGACTGCAGGAGCGTGTCTTGTTTTTCTTGCTCAAATCTTTCCAGTAATACATAATAAATGCCTTCAAAACATGCATAGAGAAAATCTGGCAAGGAAGGGATGATAAACTGCTTGTTTGATTCCTCACATTCCGTCTTAATGACAGGGTATCTTTTCAGTGGATTAAATTCATACTTCTTTAATAAGTCATCACTTACTTTATACTTATCATTCTCCGTTCTAAATCCCCCTTGTCTAATTGAAAACACTGCCATGAATTTGTCGATATTCTCTTTTGTGAGCAGCGGTTTGAGCTCCTCAATATCTGCACCTGTAAAGTTGCTCATCTCGAAAGATGTTGCAAATCCTTCAGGACGTGGGCAAAAATGTGAATAGATACACGTACCAATTTTTAAGATGTCAAAAAAATCAATACCTAGAGATTCGTCAGCTTGTCGTTTCAAGTCTGGAGCATCTTCGAACACCTTTTCAAAAAGATAAAGATACCTCCCCATAATGGATGAGTGGTCACGAAGGTAGAACCACTGATGATTTGTTGCGCGCAACACCCAGAGCCAAGCGTTCTCAGATTTAGGATCAATGGAATCAAGATCTGTTTCTATGTTTCCGTATTCATAAGCAAGTTTCACTAGATCTAAATCGTTATATTCTAGATCGGAAGGTTTACATTTTAATATGCACTGTTTCGCAGTAAACGAAATGAAATCCTTTGGCAATAAAACAGTGTGCTTTACACGTGGCCCTGTGTGGAACTCATACTCCAAATTTATATTCACCGCAGATTGATTACTTAAAAATACACTTAGTTTTTGAAGGGACATCAATGTACTCACAAAATCAAAAATTTGAACTTTGTCTTGGAACTCTTTAAAGGAAACCTTGTGATTGAATGGTAATGTTGAAGATTTTTCAATTTTCATAAGCCGTCATATATAACTCTATCTTACCAGAAATTTCATTCTATGGTTTAACCTAATTCTTCCACCATCCTCACGACTTTATTTTCATACACTAGCTTGCTCTTCATATTCCCAAGCAGGAATCTTTTCTCTGTAATGCTACCTTCACGAAGCAAGTACTTTGCATACGTTCGGATATTAACTTCCTCCTGCTTAGCGGGAGCGACATCATCTTGTGAGCCGAGAACAATTCGCTGAAACTTACTAAATCGTTTCAACTCATCCTCAAGCCGACACTTGATTCCCAGCGCGTCGATATCCATTTTATCGACAATCTTTACAAGTTGCGCGATCAGGTCCTCCTCTCGAATATATTTATTTTTACAAAATCTATCTTTCCCTCGAGCACATCCGTAGTAAATGTACTTCGCGTGCGTTCCGTCTTTTAGTTGCTTGTACTTTTCCTGTGCACAGATGCTTGAGTCACACAGACCGCATGTCATCAGCTTAGTGAAAGCAAATTCCTTGTTCACGATCACAATATTGTCACGTTGTAGTTGTTCTCGAGCTTTCTCAAACAGCGTTTGTGTAATTATTGGTTTATGTTTTCCTTCGTACCAGTTACCACTCTTTTTTGGAAATTCGAATCTACCATAATAAAAAGTGTTGTTCAGAACTCTATGCACACCGCCCAGCGAGAGTGTTTTATTTCCCTTGGTCTTGAAGTTCATTTCATGGAGTAGCCAATGGTACACTTTTCGACCACTCCACTTATCGTAGGCAACTTTTTCAAACATTTGTTTAATGATTGGCGCTCGTTCTTCGTCAAGAATTTTCTGACACTTTTTATCCATCGCTTTTTGATCCAAGTATCCGATCGGAGCCATACCAGGCCAGAGTCCCATCTCAACTCGTGTTCTAAGTCCTCGCTTTACGTTTACTCCGCGGTGGTCATTCTCAAGTTTAGCCTGACTCCCCAAAATCATGAGGAGGAATTTTTCATTTGGTGAGTTTGTAAATGTTTGACCATGTGTCCTAATTTCTTGAAGTAACCCCTGATCCATCATATCCACTATTGCTCCAAGGTCTCCCGCATTTCGACTCAACCGATCAGGCGCCCAGGTGATGATACCAGTGAACTTTCCGGAGCGAATATCACCAAGAAGTTCGTTATAAACCTCGCGTTGCCCTGTGTCCTTAGCAGAATGTGATTCCCGACGAATTGCCACAACTTCCAATCTTTCCTTCTCTGCGAGCTCTAACATCTCCTTTATCTGAGAATCAATCGAGAGTATTTGTCTTTCTTCCGATTCACTCGATTTTCTTGCATAAAGCACGTATTTGATCGTGTTTTTCGTGTCTCGTTGTGTATTTATCTCCATACATACACATTAATGCCACAACCCTTTCGGGGCGTCCAGGCTGGCTATTGTTGGTAACTTTTCATTGAAAACCCCTTTACTTTAGGGGTGCTCTAAGCTACTATTGGACTACAAATTGCCTAAACCTTTCAATTGATTGGCATGGCACATAAAACCACAACTACGTAGAGACGGTCTTCTGACTGGCCCTCGTAGTTGTGGTCGGCATTCCGAAAGGATGTCGGGCAGTTGCTGAAAAGTAGCTGTCGCCAGTTCGGGAGACCTTTTGTGTTTTTTTGAATTAGCACTTACTAAACTAATATAATATATGGCTTCAATAGAAAAATTGATAAAGTTAGCGAAGGAGCACTTGGATGAGAATGAAGAAATAAAACATTCTATTCGAGGTGCATACGAAACTAAAGTCTTAGGTTCCAACACTGTTCGACAAGGCATTTTATTAGCCACTAATAAACGCATAGTATTTTTTGCCAAGAAACTTACAGGATTTGATCTTGAAATTTTTCCATATTCGAAAATTTCATCTATTGAATTTAGTAAAGGATTAATGGGTCACACCATTTCTTTCTTTGCATCAAATAACAAAGTGAAAATGAAATGGATCAAAGGAGGGGGTGTTAAAGAATTTGTGGAAAGTGTTCGTTTAAGTATAGAAAACCCAAAAGAATCATCGAACACAAATACTCAGGATGAGACAGCTCAACAAATACAGCAATTACATGATCTTAAAGAAAAAGGAATCCTTACAGATGATGAATTTCAACAAAAGAAGAAACAGTTGCTTGGCCTTTAGAATTTTAACTCAACAATATAATATATGATCTCTACCTTATTTTCCTTAATATTTTTCTTTGCTTTCATCGCATTTGTGGCAGGACTTATATCTCCACAAATTTTTAAATTTGTATTAAAAGAAAAAGCAAATCGAAAAACAATATCTGCTATTTTAGGTGGTGCAATGTTCGTTTCGATAATAATTGTAGGTGCAACAGCTCCTCCAGTTGAAGAAACAGAAAATATTCAAGATGAAGAACAAATAACCGAACAGAAAACAGACGCAGAAGAATCACCAGAAACGGAATCTAAAACTAATGGTATTGCTAACGAATCCGAAGCTGATATCACTCAGGATACTCCCCCTGAAGATGAAGTTGACGCTGGATCTAATTCAGACACGGAACCAGCTACAAAATCGCAAAGAGAAGTAGTTCTTGAAATCTTAAAGCAAAATGCATTAGACCAGTGGGGTGATGACTTTAGCATGGTTAAATGGGAACTGGACGGACAAACAGAGGCATACGACTGGATAGTTAAACAAACTGAATATCCGTCTATTATGGACAACGCGAAGCGAGAATGGGGAGATGATTATAAGATGGTAAAATGGGAATATGAAAAACAAGTAGAAGCTTTTGAGCTCCTATAAGAAATATTATAGGTAACTCATCAAAACCTTCTACCCATTACATTCCCAAAATATGGCGACGGTCCTCTGTCTATCGGAAAGACTCCGAATGTTCGATATTTGGTTGTCACCGCCTTGTTTACAACCATAGAAAAAGCATCAGCTAAATCATCATGTTTTTCTGCTCCAAAATCTACAAGTTGCGTGATTAGCTCTTTACACCCTTTTCTAGGGAATAAGACCTTCCCAGACTCGATGTGTGGACTTGTGAGCGCAATCCTCGATCGCTTGTCAGCTCCACCAACTCCAACACCTTCAATTGGGATACCTTCAGTTTCAAGATGCTGAATCAGAGCACGTTGATAACCAACGTCTTCAACATAGATTTTATTTCTTCTTTCGCCCTTGTGTAGAGTCTCATGGATCAACTTAATCCGCTCAGTAGTCTTAGGAAAAGTTAATCGCTCGTTAACAGGATTTGGTAAAACAAAGATTTGTATTTTTGCATCAACTACATAAACCGCAACTGAAACAATAGCTGTATAGTCAGCCGACGTCCTTTCGGAAATCGCAACGTCAACACCACTATAAATTCCTCTTAGATGTATTTTATCTGATACTTCTGGGAGCCTGTTGTAATATTTAATCCATTCAGGATGCACAACGCGCTCCGTGTTTGAGATAATGCGGAGCATATACTCCCGTTGCCACGTCACCTCGTTACCGATCTTTCTTTTAAGAGCAAGAATATCATCCGCAGTTTTGAACTTACCTGGCCAGATTGGTACCTCCTCCTCATCCATAATTGGAAACGAAAAGAATTTCCCGTCCAGTTGATCTGACTCAATTTGATTCTTAAGTCTCATCATTAGTGAATCTTCGTGGAGAAGGTTCCCAACAACCACTATACGAGTGCTTACGTCACCAGCCGGCACAACATCACCCAAAAACCACTGATAGATCTTGTCCCGAGCATCTTTAGTTTTTACCGCAGAGATATCTTCAAGGTCATCGCAAATAATAAGATCAGGACGATGTGCACCATGCCTCAATCCTCGAACTCCTTGCTCCATCGAAAGCCCTGTGATTCTCGCTCCATACTTTGGAAGCACCAGCGTTCCGGCGCTCCACTCCTCGTCACGCTCCTCAAATGGCCCCAAATCTTGTCTTAACAGCCTATTCGACTCCAATTCCCGCTTAAGGTTCGCAAGGTGCATTTTAACCTGCGATTGCGTTTGCGAGATGATTAATACGAATTTCTTTTTCTGCTTGCCAAGGATAGACCAAATTGGATACGACATCGTGAAAACTGTTGATTTCGCTGATCCTCGAAAAGCCGTGAGTACAACAAGTTTTTCAGATTCATCTTCGGTAATGGCAAAAAACTTCTTCTGAAACTGGGCGGTTGGATACTTTACATACTCACCAATGTAAGTATGAAAAAACCAAATATGGCTCCCAGTAGTCAGCTCTGTTCTAATACTTTTATCCGCTGTGATTTTATCTATTAGTTGTTTATTATTCATAGATCAGTTTGTTCCGGAATTAGCTTTGCCAGTTCAAGGGCTCTACGAATAGTTTCTTGTTCTTCATCAGTAAGTTGTTTATCGACTCGAAGATTTGCATCTAGTGACACACGCGTGCCGTAACTACGGTGCCGGTGTTTTAGCCAGAAGATAATTGCCGTCATGTTTTGATCCCGAATCGCGGCAAGGAGCTGAGACTCAGCCATATCATTTATAAGCTCAACTCCCATAAAGATTGCACGATCAATGGCATCAGCAAAAACTAGATCATCCTGCTTCCAACGGTAGAAAGTAGCGCGCGATATTCCAACTTTTTCACAGACAATCTGAATAATTGGTGTTTTTTTCAATTGCTCAACTACAAGCTCTTTTTGCTTATCCTGACGAACAATGACCGCCTTATACGGTGATGGTAAATGTTCGCTCATACAGCTTTGCAAATTATCGCTTTTTTCTTAGTAAACATCTCCCAAAGCATTACAATGGTTTTGCAATATTCTTCGTCCGCCTCCACCATGACGCATTTTCGATTGGTATGCTCGCAGGCAATAAGGGTTGATCCGCTTCCTCCAAAGGGATCGTAGACTGTGTCACCAATCTTTGAGCTATTCAGAATCATCCGCCTAAGTAATCCGATTGGTTTCATAGTAGGATGCCACTTTGATTTGTTTGGTTTCGGATAGATGAGTACCGACTTATCTTTGGACTTATGAAATTTATGCGTGCCATACCAGCCGTACATAATTAGCTCATGCTGAGGTAGGTAATCCATCCGCCCAACTACCGCGTGCGTCTTTGCCCAGATGAGCAGTTGAGTGAATCTAAATCCTGCCTGCAAGAAACCTTCACGTAGAGCAAAAATCATTTTGTCGGAGTTGAAGATGTAGACAGAATTTTTCTTCGCCATGAATGGTTGAGCCTGCGTGAGCCATGCACAAGTGAATGACTTGTAGCTTGCCTCCGTTTGGATCTCGTCCCCCTTAATGACCTTTGGTTTTGCAATGGATTGTGTGAATCCTTGTTTACTTTCAACGTAAGCTACGGCGTAGGGTGGGTCACAAAGAATTAAATCGATACTTCGATCTTTAAGTAATTTCTGAATTCCTTCTTTTTTTGTTGAGTCTCCGCACAACAATAAGTGATCTCCAAGTTTTATGATGTCTCCTTGTTTAATTTTCATAATTAATCGTTAATTTTAATAGCCTTGATTCCAGTCATCTCCTCGAACCTTCGAATTATCACATCACAGAAAACTGGATCTATATCTATCAGAAACGCCTTCCGTTTCATCTGCTCACAGCTCAGCAACACACTACCGCCACCCCCGAAAGAGTCCAGGACATTGTCCCCCGGCTTCGTACAACGCCTCAGGGGCTTCTCGCAAAGCGTTAACGGCTTTTGCGTCGGATGCTCGTACTCATTGCCGTTATCTCGTTTAGCTAGCCAAATATCGAATAAATCAACAATATCATCGAGGCACCGATTACCCGAAGCAACCTCTCTATTCACAATTTCATGAAGATTAGTAACATCAGGATTGAGATACGGCGATCCAACTGTTCCGTAAACGCAGGGCTCATACGCTTTATTGAAAGCAACCTGCGGTGTCACGTTGAAGTTATTCTTGATCCAGAGACATACTCGTTTATTTGAGATCCCAAGCTCAGAATAAAGTGACTGCATAAGGCCAATGTAACGCTGGTCACACCAATAGAAAACATGAGCGTCAGGTTTGGTGACAGATAATGCATTTTCCATCGAAGCTTTGATAAAGCTTCGATAATCCTCGTCCGATTTTGTGTCATCTGCTTTGCCCCCATATTTACCTTTTGTGGTGAGCCCGTCCTTATAGCTGAAGCCGATGTTATAGACCGGGTCGCAGAAAACCATGTCGACTTTTTCATCACCAACAAGTCGCTTCACAGATTCCGGATCCGTCGAGTCCGCACAAAGTAGTCGATGGTTTCCTAGTTGGTATAAATCCCCGAGCTTAGTGGTCGGTTCTTTAATCTCACTCAAAGCCTCTTCAACATCGAAGTTATCGTCCTCAATCGATAAGATGTCATCCCAAATGTTTGAAAGGTCAGCGTCATCAAATCCGACATCTAGAAGTAAGTTGATGTCGAACTCTTTAAGGAGCTCAAAGTCCCAACTTCCAGATACGCGATTCAGACGAAGATTTAAGGCTCGCTCCTGTTCCAGCGTCAACTCTACGTAAACTACAGGAACCTCAGTAAAACCTAGTTCTTTCGCACATTCCGTTCGGAAGTGACCACCAACGATGATATTCTTCCGCTCAGCTAAACTATTCACGATCACAGGATCGCAAAACCCATGCTGTTTAATACTCGCTTTAAGCTTCTCTTTAGCTGAATCGTCCCAAGATCTCGGGTTGTACTCAGCACTCTTCAAGTCGCTGATAGCGACGTATTGTATCTCAATGTTCATAAACATTTTGATTATTTTTAGTGATTTATCTACTCTAAGTATTACAAAGAGGCCGATGCACCGTACATAAAAGACCCCCACGAATAGAAACAAAAATACCGCTACGAATAGCGATATTTTTTAGCTGTGGATAACCAAAACTACACTTTATGCACCGTATTTATCAAAATCTTCTATATACAAGATCCTATATTTTGGAGAAATACGATACCCTTTGTGCACGCTACCTTCAATTAGGTCACCATCGATGCCGAGCGATTTAGAAATTTGTTTACGAATTTTTTGAATAGTCGTTATTACAGATCGTTCAGAAGCATAACCTGTACGGTCTAAAAGTTTAGATGTACTTATGTGCTGGTAAGTTAATGATAATAAAAGGATCATTCTATCTTCAGAGCTAAAAGTATAATGACTCTCATCTCTAGGAGCGCGAAAAACTTCTTTACTTTCTGGATCAATAAAAATTGATATTACTCCCTCTCCGGTTGAATGTTTAATTTTGTCGAAAGCTTCATCTATGATCTGTTCTGTGTCTTCAAGTTCTAATCTCCTATTCTGTGGCGGTACTATTGCAATCTTAGTTCCTGTCAGTTCCTCTATCCCTGGAAACAATTTTGCAAAATCAATCGTGATCAGTTTACTAAGACCTGAGACTTGATTCCCGATCTGTTGCAATTGAGAAATCTGCTTCAATACAGGCTCCATGAACGACGCCTGCTTTTGAGCTATCTCTATAGCTTTTCGCATTTGTTCACCAATACCAGCCTCTTGAATTCTTGTATTAATGGACACCATTTGAGAAAAAGCACTTGATTCAAAAAAATCTTTGAACGCCTTTTCGGCCTGTTCAATTTGTTTTGTTGTTCGTGGATTTTTCAAGAATCTCGACTTTTTCTTCATAACACTTGAAATATACCGATTTTGTTGATTTTAGGCAATAAATGAGGTACATTATGAACAATATGATGATGACAACAATAACAAACACCGGGGGAAACACTCTATCTAAAAAATTAAAGCAAACTCTTCCAAAATCTGATCGCATAGATGCTCTGGTGGGTTATTTTTATTTCTCAGGATTTAAAGATTTGCACAACGAATTAAAAGACAAAACTATTAGAATATTAGTAGGAATGGATATTGAGAAAAAGATAATCGACAGAATTTCTGCTATTGATAGTTTTGACCTAGATTCTCACGCAACATTTATTAGCAAGTCTTCTAGGTCGAGGGTAAAGGAAGACTACATAGAAAACTTTTCAAAGATTTTTAATGAAACGGATTATTTTGATAATGAAGAATCTCAAGGTGCCTTTGAAATATTTTTAAGCAAGATAAAAGACGGTAGTTTAGAAATCAAAAAAACTGCAGAAGCAAACCACTCTAAATATTATATTATACACAACTCTTCTTCACAGGAATCTAAATCAGGAATGGTTATTGTTGGATCAAGTAATCTTACCGTTTCAGGGTTAAAAGGTCAGAAAGAACATAATATTGTACTTGAAGAACAACATTATTATGATGATCATGTAAATAAATTCGAGGAGGAGTGGAATAATCCAGAAAATATCACTATCTCAGATCTAGACTCTGCGGAAGACTTCATAAAAGAAGTGAAAGATAGAATATGGCTTTACTCCCTACCAGATCCATTGATGATGTACTATAGGGTTTTGAACGAGTATTTTTCTATAGATGTTGTTGAGGACGTTAAATCACCGCACGAGATTACAGGTGGAAAATATTTTAATTTAAAGTATCAAAAAGACGCTATTGATCTTGGCATTGATAGAATAAATCGGTTCGGAGGTGTAATAATCGCCGATGTTGTTGGGTTAGGAAAAAGTATTATTGCATCTGCTATCGCTCATAACCTTGGACGAAAAACAATTATTATTGCTCCACCACATCTGGAGTCACAATGGACTGATTATCTTTCCGAATTTGATATTAAAGGTTTCGTATATACGACCGGAAAAATTCACACTGCCTTAGAACGTCATGGTAATGATAAAGATCTTTTAATTGTCCTCGATGAGGCGCACAAACATCGAAATGAAGATACTGATAGCTATAAACTATTACATCGTCTTTGCGCAGGAAATGAGGTAATGGCACTATCCGCGACGCCTTTTAATAACGATCCGAAAGATATCTATGCTTTAATTAAGTTATTTAGTACTCCGGGGAGATCCACTATTAAAACAGTTGAAAACTTAAGCGTTTCATTCCATGGTCTTTTCGCGCGCTATAAAAAAATGCGAAAAGTCATACGTTCCACCGATCTATCAGGATCATCAGAAATTGCAAACGAACTTCAGGCGATAGCAACCGAGCTCCGAAAGATGATTGAACCACTAGTCATTAGGCGTTCACGTTTAGATCTTGAGGAGATTCAAAATTACAAAGAAGATTTAAAACGGCAAGGCGTAGCTTTCGCAAAAGTGGAAGACCCAGAATTGCTCGAGTATGATTTAGGCGATTTGTATGAGTTGTATTCAGACACACTCAATAAAATATCATCGAAAGATAGCGATGATACTTTTGAAGGAGTTCGATATAAACCAGCAAAGTACTTAAAACTAAGTTCTACTTTTGTACAAGAACTTTTAGATGATGAGGATGACACTGATAGTTCAACTGATAAAGTTCAAAGTATTACTCAGGCGCAGGTCAACGTGGCGAAGTTTATGAGACGCTTACTCGTTCGTCGATTTGAAAGTTCAATAGGATCGTTTAATGCATCTTTGAACAACATGATAACCTCTTCGGAGCTAATGCTTGACTGGTATGATAATCGAAAAGTAGTACCTATATACAAGAAGGGCTCCCTACCTGATACTGAAACACTCTCAGAAATGAACGATGACGAGGTAGACATCCTGTTTGAGAAGTTAGAAGATAAAGGGTTAATTCAAATACCTATTTCTGAGATCAAAAGTACCTTTCGAGGTGATTTAGAAAAGGATATTGATATCTTAAAGAATATTCAGGTTGAATGGTCTAAGGTTAAAATCGATCCTAAGTACGAATTCTTCAAATCAAGAGTATTGGAATCTCTCAAAGTAGAGAAAAATAGAAAGCTGATAGTATTTACAGAGTTTTCTGATACAGCTAACTATATTTATGACAAACTTCAATCCGATGGAGTTAAAAGAGTTTATAAATATACATCTGCAGATGCTTCAACAATAAATAAGGAAACAATTCGAAAAAACTTTGATGCCGGATTAAGTATCGAAAAGCAATTGGACGACTATGACATCATAATTGCAACTGACGCGATATCTGAAGGCTTCAACCTACATCGTGCAGGGACTGTCATTAATTATGATATTCCCTATAATCCAACAAGAGTTGTCCAACGAGTAGGACGAATAAATAGAATCAATAAAAAGGTATTTGATATCTTGTATATTTATAACTTCTTTCCAACGGCAACGGGAGAAGAAGAGACACGAACCCGCGCTATCTCTACTTTAAAAATGGATTTGATTCATTCACTTCTCGGTGAAGATACAAAAATTTTCACAAAAGATGAAGAGTTGAAGAATTATTTTGCAAAAAAATATAACGAGGAGAACAATAAAAATGAAAGCTTGTCTTGGGATGCACCATATAGAAATACATGGCTTCAAATAAAAGATGACCAAGAAATCATGCAGAAAATTTCTGAGATTCCTCACAGGGCACGCATTTCAAGAAAATCAAGTGTTTCCGGCGTTGTTGCATTTGCAAAAAGAAATGGTAGTTTTGTATTTGCTTACGGGAAGTCACCGGATACAGTAGAAGTTGTCTCTCCGGAGGTTGCTTTACCGCTATTCGATGATGTTATAGATGCAGAGGAGTCCTCAGAGACAACAGTTAATTTTGAGCCTATTTATAAAATGGCAAAGGCTCATATATTCAAGGATAATACAAAACCACCAATTAAAGGAAGACGAAAACAAGATGCATTGGCGAAGGTGGAGATATTGAGTGAACGTTATCCCGCATCAAAGGATTTATGTTTAGACGTCGTTAAAATTATTAAGGATTTGGACGGGCTTCCAAATGGTGTACTCAAAGAAATTGGAGAGTTAAAAATTAGTGATGATCTAAGCCTGACGTTCCGAGCATTAAAAGAAATTGTTCCTAGAAATTATATCGATGATATATTTGAGACAGCGGATCGTGCAAGCGACACAGGAAAGTTAATAGTTCTTTCTGAAGAACTCATATCATAGCTATGTTTAATGAAAAGTATAATCGAGAAAAGTTTGAATTATTTTTAAAAGATTTCTTGCCAGACGATTACGTTGAGAGTGTTAAGGATGTCACAGATTTACAACGAAGCAAACTGATCCATGAAGTCAAAGAATTGGGTTTCTGTGAATCTCTTGGGATTCATGTTCTAGAGATGAGCCATTCTAAGGAAAAAGATCCGCGAATATCAATCGCCACCGATGCTTTTAAAATTCTTGCAGATCATTGGATTCACAAAGCCTTGGTCATTTTTAAGAACAATGATTCTGAGAACTATAGATTTTCTTATCTTACTATCTCGCTGGATGTCGACGATAAAAATAAGATCATAAAGAGATATTCAAATGCTCATAGATACTCATTCTTTTTAGGCGTAAATGCAAAAGTAAAAACACCAGAACAGCAATTGGTAACAAGAGGGCAAGTTAAAAATGCGGATGATTTATTGAGTAGATTCTCTGTGGAGGTCGTAAACAAACAGTTTTATCTTGATGTTGCCAAATTCTTCGATGAGCTTGTCAGTGAAGATCTTCAAAGTTTAGCCTTACCTTCGCAGGTAGACGATAATATAAGAAAGAATTTTGCCGTACGACTCATTGGGCGAATAATGTTTTGCTGGTTTTTGAAACAAAAGAAATCAGATCTAGGTCAGCTTGTACCAGATGAACTATTGTCATCCTCAGCAGTAATTAAAAACTATTACCATAAATTACTAGAGCCGTTATTTTTTGAAGCTCTAAATACCAATATTGACGAGCGAGGAATTAGAAACGAAATTTTCGATAAAGTGCCTTATCTGAATGGAGGTTTATTCAGCCCTCAAAGCGAGGATTATTACGATTTTGATCGTGAAACTTTCGCTTCAAGATATATTAATACACTTAAAATAAGTGATAAGTGGTTTCAAGATTTTTTTGAACTGCTAGAAACGTATAACTTTACTATCGACGAGAATACTGTTTTTGATCAGGAACTTTCGGTTGACCCAGAGATGCTTGGACGTATTTTTGAGAACCTTCTTGCTGAAATTAATCCGGAAACAGGAAGTAGTGATCGTAAAAGGACTGGTAGCTTTTATACACCACGCCAAATTGTTGAATACATGGTCGACCAGTCTTTAATTGAATTTTTAAAGACAAAGACAAGTGTCAATGAAGATAAGCTTAGAGCTCTCCTAAGTTACGATGAGGCAGACGATTTAGAATATCCACTAACTAAAGCTGATAAAAGTAACATCATAGATGCCATTGATTCTTTAAGGATGCTCGATCCGGCATGTGGTTCTGGCGCGTTTCCAATGGGAGCATTACAAAAAATTGTTTATATATTACAAGTTACCGATCCGAATGGTTCACTTTGGCGTGATAGAAAATTAAAGAATATACCAGAGTTGTATAGAAATAAGATTGAAGAAGAATTTAATTCTCAAGAACTTGATTACATTCGAAAGCTGGAAGTTATTAAAAACTCAATATTTGGAGTAGATATCCAGCCAATTGCTGTTGAAGTATCCCGTTTACGATGTTTTCTTACTCTTGTAGTTGAATCAGAGATTGATGATTCTAAAAAGAATCGTGGTATTCAGGCACTTCCGAATCTAGACTTTAAATTTGTCTGTGCTAATACAATAATTCCTGCTCCAGAACAGAACAGTGAAGAAGCTAATCAATTGTTTGGTGACCAATTCACTAAACGTTTAGCATCTGCAATTGATGGGTATTTTGGAGCGTCGGGCGCTAATAAAATTTCTTCTGGGAATGAAATCCATAAACTTATAGACGGCAAAATCGATGAAAAATTACGTCAGGTAAATAACTTGTTTAAATATAACGGAGATACAAAATTTGAAGCTGTAAAAGCGGAAATGAACAAGAAACAAATAGAAGCACATACCAGAACAATGACCCTTTGGGCCAGTTATAAAAATATTTTTGAAAACAAGCCAGTTGGCTTCTTTGATCCAAAATATTTCTTTCCGAGTATCAAGGAAGGGTTTGATATTGTAATTGGAAATCCGCCTTATATAGATTCTGAAACAATGGTAAAAACAGGACAATCTGATTTGAGAAAAAAACTATCCAAAATATATAAATCGACAAAAGGTAATTGGGATTTCTTTATTCCATTCATCGAAAAAAGTTTAATACTGAATAAAAATAAAGGTATCTTGTCTTTCATTGTCCCGAATAAGTTAATTTCTCAGGATTATGCAAAAACAATTAGAGATATAATTATTTCTAATCAAGTGATAGAGATAAGAGATTACTCAAGAGTCGACGTATTTTCAAATGCAGATGTTTATCCGATTACGATTGTTGTTAAGAAGCAAAATGGCAAGAACTTCAAAGCCAGGATGACTAAAATGAAAGATTTAATTATAGCAAAGAGCTCCATTCTTGCAGGCAAAGAACAATTAATGGACGACAACTGGGATTTATATTTTAATAATAAAAATGATGTACGCATCATAGAAAAAATTAACTCTTCAGGTCAAACATTGTCCGATTTAGTAACTTTGGAAAGTCCGTGTACTGTTTCCGAAGCGTATAAGTTAAAGGAGGTTATGGTAGACCAAGAGTTAATAGACGACAATAAGAAGTTCATCAACTCTGGAACAATAGATCCATATACTTCCTTGTGGGGTTTTAAAAACACGAAGTATATAAAAGGTAATTTTACAAGACCATCAGTCTCTCAGGACGAAATTATATGTATTAATGAAAGGAGGTTATTACAGGCAAATAGTGCAAAAATAATAATTGCAAACATGACAAAAAATATCGAAGCATTTTTTGATATTGATGGAGACTATTTGGCTGGAAAAAGTACATCGATTTGCTTGGGAGATAATATGAGTTTAAAAATAGCAACAGCATTATTAAACTCGAAAGTAGTATCTTACTGGTACAAAATAATACTACATTCTTCAAAAATGTCTGGCGGCGCATTATCCATCTCACCTAAAAAATTAGCCACTATTCCAATTCCGAAATTTACCAATGAAAAACGAACTGAACTCACAGATGTTGTTGATCAGATATTAAAAATTTCAAAATCTGAAAATTATGACCCCGGAGAACAGTCTGTTAGGCAGGATCAATTAATAGACAGTGTTGATGAGATGGTTTACAGCTTATATAAACTAACCCCAAAAGAACGAAAGATTATTGAAGAGTCTACAAAATAGATTTCATCTATGCACATCACAAAAACCAACTATCTCGAATATACTTTCTGCAAAAAGAACCTCTGGCTCAATAAACATAAACCAGAGCTTTTTAAGGATGTTGAGTTGTCGGAATTTGAGAAGAAGATTATTGAGGAAGGCAATCTTGCAGATGAGGCTGCTCGCAATCTTTTTCCTGACGGAAAACTGATTGAGATCGTTGGTGCAAATGCAGTACCTGTCACTAAGCAATTTTTAGATGGAGATGTGAAGGTTTTATTTCAGGCTGCTTTTTTGTATGACGAATTCTTTGTACAGGCTGATGTATTGAAGTTTAATGATGAATTGAACGGCTGGGAGCTGTACGAAGTTAAAGCTACTACCAAAGTAAAGCGTGAGATTCCTCATCACCATGTGAATGATTTGGCGTTTCAGAAGATCGTGATTCAAAATACTGGATTGAAAATTGTAAAAGCTGGTGTTATTCACATGAACGGAAAATACCAACCGCAAGGTAAGCTTAATTATAATGAGCTATTCGTTATTGTTGATCTAACTCAGGAAGTATTAGAAGCCGAAGTATTGGTGAAAGAACAGATGCAGGATCTAAAGACTTACCTTCACATGGATGAGGAGAAAAAATGTGAGTGCTTATACCGTGGTCACAATTCTCAATGTACAACTTTTAGATATTCAAATCCTGAGGTACCGGAATATTCTGTTCACGATATAAACCGTATTGGTGGAAGTAAGAAATTATTTTACGACTGGATTGATCGGGGTATCTATTCATTGGAGGATATTGATAATTCAGAGAAGCTTACAGGAGCTAAAAAGGCACAGTATGAGGCCTATATGCTAGGTAAACCTGTCATCAACCATGAAGCGATTAAAGAAGCGTTAGACGAGCTTGTATTTCCTCTACAGTTCTTCGATTACGAAGCATACACTAGTGCCATCCCAAGATTTAACGGCTTCGGTGCCTATAATCATGTCCCGTTCCAATACTCACTGCACACGCTTTACGAGGATGGTGAATTAGAGCATAAAGAATTCCTAATCACCGAGCCTGAAGGAGATATAACACTTTCACTCGTTGAACAAATGAGAAAAGATTTTGATGACACTGGTACTATCATCGCTTGGCATAAAAGGTATGAGATGGACAGAAATAAAAAACTAGCTGAACTACACCCAGAACACGCCATCTTTTTAGAGGCGATAAACGACCGGATGTTTGATTTAAAAGAAATATTTTCAAAAGATTATTATACCGATGCAAAGTTTAAAGGAAGTGCAAGTATTAAGAATGTTCTACCAGTTCTTATACCTGAATTGAGTTATAAAACTTTAAATGTCCAAAAGGGCGATCAGGCAGTGGAGCGTTGGGAGAAGATGATTGATCCAGAAACTTCTAAAGATGAAAAAGACCAAATAGCAAAAGACCTGCTCGAATACTGCAAGCTCGATACCTTTGCGATGGTTGAGATTTATCAGTTTTTGAAGGGTTTAATCTAGTATGTTTGGAACTTTAAACATCAACTCTCGACCCCTGAGAATAGGAATGCTTGTAGATCCAGACGATAAACAGCAGCTACTGAAGGCTATCCAACTCAATTCATCACTGTGGGGTGGTACTTATAATCCGGTCATTCCAGCCTACAGAAAACAGCCATATTTTCTCCGGAAAGATTTTTCGCGCGCGTCAGCTAAAGATTATGTGCAAGGCTACATAACCGCTTTTGACCCAGATATCCTTGTTCAGTTTTGCACGGAGGTCCCGGATTACATCAAGGAGACAAACCTAGATATCATTAAATCAAGTGAGGTTTGGAGAGATGTATTTAAAGAAAAACGATCACTGTCACCACGTTACGGTATTGGAATTTTTGAAGTCTTAGATCAGATTTATCAAGATCATTTTCGTTACGCATCAAAATACCCAATACAAATATCAGCTCCATCTTTTTCGAAGAAAGATGAATTGCTTTGGTCTACAATCGTTGGAAATCTAAACGAAGACGTGAGAGGCACGGTGCTTGAGTATTACGGAGAAGCACTAGAAGTAAATTCGGATCGGGTAAGCATGAGTGATTTTAGTTCAATTTTTCAAGGATCAAACTTTTTCCCAAGAAGAATTAGTCAGCAATATATCGATACCAATTCTTCCTCGGGTATTTTTCGAGCGTATGTTTATTATTTTGACTCGAGTAAGTTTATCGATTTAGTCGATTATTGGAATTTACGAGCTGCCGGCAGACCCGTTTTTCCATTTCCGATTCAGTATCAAGATAATGAGAGTGTTCGTACCGAGCTGGTAAAATTCTTAAGACACTATAGACGTCCATGGCGACATCAATCAGAAACTTTTGACCATGCCAGCATTGTTAAATCACACTCTGCTCGAATGGAAGATATGAAAACGGTGATGGAAGATGTTTCAGACGCGTTGTTGATGCCAGAAAAAGGTACTCATTATTATTCATTCCGACATTATCCTAGAATTTGGAATGACTGGGCGCGAGTACCGGACGGTATTGATCCGGATACACTGACCCATAAACGCGAGGATATTGATATTCACACTGAAATACAAGATAAAATACGCTTTAAGCCGGTATTGCCAGAATTCTCTTCGAAATTTGGTTATAGCGGAAATCCAAGATGTGGAAATGATGTTGATGTGAGGATTTATGGAAGTAGCGTTCCGTTTGCGGATGTGATGCCGCCAGCGAATACAGATCATGTTATTAGAGCTATATCTGGCATCACTTCATATAAAGAGTGGAGAGTTGGCAGGCGTGGTTTGGTACATTTGGCAAAAGATCAATATACAGAACACTGGGAGATACCTACGGCGGAAAACGTATTCTTGGCTTGGCTAAAAGACGACGGCTGGAGTTTGGAGATTTCTACACCGGGAAAGCTTGCCAGAAATTTGTACATGAAGCTAGACGGGTTTTCACGTATCATGGCAAACGAAAAAACTGTACGTCTACTTGAGCATCTTAATGGTGGGCGTGTAAATAAAAACCTCAAAATTGATGATCGCGCAATATCTTCTGAGCTTCGAACAGCGGAAATAGGTCAACTTCACAACGTACTTGGTGAAAGTCGATTTAATTATTTTTTGGAGCACGGTGCATTTCAATTGGGTTGCGAAGTTCAATGCCCTCATTGTGATCGTAGATCGTGGCACGATTTAAATTCATTGCACGATATAATTACATGTCAAAAATGCAGCGAGGCGTTTGACGCGAATAAGACTCTCAGTGACTCTAGATGGAAATACAAAACCGCAGGCGCTTTTAGCGTATCTAGTTATGGAGAAGGGTCGTTCTCAGTACTCATCACAACCTCATTTCTGAATGACCGACACTTACCCGGAGTAACATTTTCTCCCGTATTTAGTTTTAAAGCTGAAAAAGGTAATAAAAAACTTGAATCAGACTTCGGTGGCTTTATACGTGAATCAAGCTATGGGGACGTGTACATTGCGCCTGTCTTTGGTGAGTGCAAGAGCTACAATGAATTCAAAGATGCTGACTTTAGAAAAATGAAAAGCATTGCAAAGCAATACCCTGGCTCTGTTATAGTATTCGCAACACTTAGAGAAAAATTCACATCTAAAGAGCTTAAGCAATTAAAAAGCATCGTAAACCAGGGGAGAAAATATTGGAAGAACGAAAAGCCCAGGAATCCGGTCTTGATTTTGACTGGAAAAGAATTGTTTTCTAATGATTCTCCACCAAGGTGCTGGAATGATGCAAACAAGAAAAAGTTTGATCGTATCCATGGGCTACTGGATCTGTGCAATGCTACCCAGCAGATATACCTAAAAATGCCTAGCTGGCACGATGAGTGGAGGGAGGAATTCGAAAAGAAACGTAAAAAGAAAATCTAAAGTAGCTCGTTCTCCTTCTTCAAAAACACCCAAAAATAATCATGCTTACCATTTTTAATGATTCGTGCCTTGAGTTCACCGGTGCGGATCATTTTTTGTATTGTGGAGTAGTGTAATCCCAGTTCCTGTTTCACTTCCCACATTGCCAGCCAACTATCTCGATTCTTCATCACGCTCACTGGAATAACTCGTTTTCGAAGTGCTTCTTTGCAGACAAGACAAGTGATCCCGTGTCTGCTGTACCAACTCGTTTCTCCAGAAACTGTACTATGACAAACGAAACAATTGTAATATTCGCCTTCTGGTAGATGGAATCCATTTGGCGACTCTTGGAGTTGCAGTTTTCGTTTATGATCACGGACAGCGCAATCTAAGAGAAGCTTGGCAAAATTGGTTAAGTTATTCGCTCCCTCAATCGCATCTTCATCGCTCAACGTCTTGCCCGTCTTTTCTAGATGGATATCCTTAAGTTCTTGTATTAGATCTTTAGGAATTTTCATAAATTGCTTTATTAATGATTTAGCCTCCTTTTTTAACTACTGTCTCATTTTGTCTCAAATCCATCAAAAAGACCCCATCCCTGAACCGTACCCCAAAAAGTGGACACGAAAGTGTCCACTTTTTGATGTCTGGTAAAATAACTCAATAATCATGTCTTGTATGAGTAACCAAAGATTCACCAAGGAAGAAATCGAGGAGCTATTAAAGAATCCAAATGTTC
>JAHIRQ010000138.1 GCA_018818645.1 Bacillota bacterium | reverse complement strand
CTCGCACCTTTTCTTAGGCAGCGAATTGTAAAGATTGGTTTCCGGTTATTATAACCTCGGCTTTTTTACATGAGCGACCATGACATGCTTATACTTTAGTCCATGCCGTGACGAATCCAGAACATCCCCAGCGCATATATCTTACCTTAAAGGTTTTTCTTTGTAAAGACTTTTCCTTATTTTAACATAAATAAGAGTGGTATAATAAATTCAATGAAGAGGTGATTTTGTGAAAAAGATGGTTGTTGCTATTATTGGCTATGGAATGTCTGGGAAATATTTTCATGTACCTCCACTTTATACACATCAAAACTATACAATAAAATACGTAATGACGACGAATATGGATAGAAAAGCAGAGCTAGAAAAAGAATATCCTAAAGTAATCGTCATTGATCGTTTTGAAACAGCACTTCTTGACGAAGAAGTGGATTTAATCATCATTGCTACATCTAATGATGTACATTATGCTTATACTAAGCTTGCTCTAGAGCATTTTAAGCATGTTGTTGTTGAAAAACCATTCGTAGAAACCTACCATGAAGCTAATGAGCTTTATCAGCTAGCCTCAAAAAATAGGAGAATTTTAAGAGTATTTCATAACAGAAGATATGATGGCGATATTTTAACCATCAAGGATTTAATGAAGACACATGACTTTGGTAAAATTAGATCTTTTAAATCAAGATTTGACACCTATGATCCTATCGTTAAAAATGCGTGGAGAGATAAAGATACTGTAATGGCTGGAGTATTTTATGATTTAGCACCTCATTTGGTACATCACGCTATTGAGCTTTTTGGATTACCTTCATCCGTTTCTTGTTCCTTGTTTTTAGATCGTGAAAATGCATTGGTAGATGATCACTTTGAAATGACTTTATATTATAAGGACTTAACCTGTTTTTTAGGTGCTGATAAGCTAACTCGATTCCCGGGACCAAGATTCGAAATCATTGGAACTAAGGCTTCCTATGCGAAATATGGATTTGATATTCCTGATTGTGTTCATTTCAAAACCAATGAACACTATCAAATTTCCGGTTTAAAAAGTGTCTATTCCTTAAGTTATACCGATCAATATGATATACCACTTAGACTTGGTACGCATTATGAGTTTTATGATAAGCTTTATCGAGATATGGAAAACCTACCCAATATTGATGAAGATAAGAACTTCGCACTTCATGTAATTCTAATCATGGAAGAAGCTTTAAAATCACATACTCTAAAAAAAGTAGTAGAGATTGATAAAAATAGCAGATAAGTTACAAATAGACATACTCGAGATACAAGTTATCTATGATATAATAATAAAAACATAAAGGGGGTCCACTATGATTAAAGGCATCATATTTGACATGGACGGAACGATTCTAAATACACTAGATGATATTAGAAATAGTGTGAATCATGCACTAAAGATTAAGAATTTACCTGAAAAAAATGATGATGACATTAAGCTTGCTGTAGGAAATGGTGCGTTTAAATTAATTGAACGTGTCACACCAAAGTCATATACACTTGAAGAAGTCAAAGAAGTGTTTTCAATCTATCAAGCACATTATGATCAAAACAGCTCAAACCATACCGGTCCTTATCCAGGAATTATTGATTTATTAAAAACATTAAAAAAACAAAGAATTAGATTAGCTGTTTGTTCCAATAAATTCGAGCATTTGGTAGAAGAACTTAATGTCAAAATGTTTCTAAATTTATTTGATGCATCCGTTGGAGAGGTCAAAGGAATACCAATCAAACCTGCTCCAGACATGGTATATAAAGCTCTAGATTTATTAGAGTTAAATAAGGAAGAAGTTTTATATGTCGGTGATTCAGAGGTAGACATGGATACCGCATTCAATGCACAAATCAGAAGTGTTGGTGTGACATGGGGATATCGCGCTGAATCACTTTTAAGAGAACATAATGCAGATTATATAATAAAACATCCCAATAAACTTTTAGAAATCATTGAAGAGGAAAATAAACGATGAGCATGATTAGATTAGAGAATGTATCGAAGTATTACAAAAGTGAAGAAACAGTATCCGTTGGGATGAAAAAGGTTAACCTAGAATTTGATCTAGGTGAATTCGTTGCAGTCACAGGGGAATCAGGTTCAGGTAAATCCACACTTCTTAACGTTATCAGTGGTTTAGATGGTTATGAAGATGGTGAACTCTATTTATTTGGTGAAGAAACCTCACATTTTACGATTGCAGACTGGGAAAAATATAGAGGAACTAATATTGGTTTCGTTTTTCAAAACTATAATATCATAGACTCTTTTACTGTACTTCAAAACGTTTTATTAGCACTTGAAGTTCAAGGCTATGATCCGAAGACTAGAAAGCAAAGAGCTTTAGAATTGATTGAGAAGGTTGGTTTAACAAGCCATAAGAATCATAAGGCATCCAAATTATCTGGTGGTCAAAAACAAAGAACAGTCATTGCAAGAGCACTTGCTAAAGACTGTCCTATTATTGTTGCTGATGAACCAACAGGTAACCTAGATTCTCAATCTGGAGCACAAGTTTTAAAAGTCCTACATGATATTTCTAAGGATAAACTCATTATTGTTGTTACACATGATTATGATCAAATTAAAGAATTCGCGACTAGAAAGATAAAGATGCATGATGGTGAAGTCGTCGAAGATAAAAAGTATAAGAAAGTCCAAGATGTTAAGGAGTATGTAGCTCCAGTTCCTCAAAAGATGAGTATTGCTACATTGATAAGATTTACCTTCAGATCTTTGTTTTCAACACCAAAAAGGTTAATATTTTTAACATTATTACAAATGATTGTAATGGTTGCATTTACACTTTCATACTCTTGGAGAGAAGGGCAAATCAGAGACATTAATGTCCAACAGTCTAATCGTTTTCCAAATGTTCCTGTTACTAGACTATTGGTAGAAAGACGGGATGGAGTCGATTTTGATGCAGATGATCTAGAGTATTTTGAAAATATCAGGTTTGTCTCAAAGGTTTATGAGCACGGATTATCATTTTATAATAGTTTGCGTTTATACGTTTTTACAAGTGATAATATTTATGATACAGGTACTGAAAAATATTATAATTCATGGGAATCAGTTAGTGGTACAGATGCAGCGTCTACATTATCTAGTTTAGATATTGATGGAACTTTACCAACTTTAGCAAATGAGATTGTCATAGGTCATAATTGGACCAATTATAATATTGGTGATGACGTCTATATAGGAACATCTTCACAATATACGAATCCTAATATCAATGAAGACTTTGTAGGTAAATTTAAAATTACTGGAATTGATAAAGCAAAAGCGAATATTTTGTATTTTTCAGATGCATTTTTAGAAAATCCCGATATTGAACAGTATTCGATTGATGGGACAGCAAAAAACAGTTTAATCGATCAAGTGAGTTGGGGTATGACATTTCTTTATAATGATCAGAGTATGGAACTCAGTAGAGGAATGACAGATCAAAGTGGCATTGCAATTGTATTTAATGTTTATGAATCGGGAACTCCAGAGTTAATTGAGATTAAGGATTTAGAATTCTCAAGATACATTTACAATCCCAATACTTGGGAAAGTGTAGAATTCACAGTGACTGTTCCTAATGTAAGCATCTATAAATTAGGAGATGAAATAACTCCTTTTGGAGCAATGTCAGAAGGTCTAGCTACCTATCTTGAAGATTATATCCTTGATGAATTTGAGCATTTTTATAAAGTAGAAAATAGAAAAGTATTATCTTTATCCGTCAAAGGTATCAATGATGGTAATAAAGCAATTGATGCAATTGATCAAGATATCTATAGAGTGATTTACCCTGCGAACATTCCAAATCCTGCCGCTGGTATTTTATCCTTTGTCATGGGGTTATTTACAGGAATCTTCATTATCTTATTTGGTTTACTACTCTATTCAATCGTTCATGCAGTTTCTAAGAATATCATGAAGTCTAGAAAGAAGGATTTTGCAATATTCAGATCGATTGGTACCAATAAAGTAACATTAGCACGGCTAGTTGTATTAGAACAAGTATTTATCGCAGCAATAAGTACAGTACTGATGTTTACAGTTTTATTCATTCTAAGCAATTATGTAACAAGCATTTATGAAATCATTCAGTTTATGGAGATTTCAGATTACGTTATATTAGTCATTGTATTCCTACTCTTCGGTGCATGGTTAGGCTTAAGATTCAACAAGAAGATATTCAGACAATCCGTTATTGAGTCGATTGTCTCAAGTAGGGAGGAATAATCATGATAAAGGTCAAAGGATTAAATAAATATTTCTTTAGAGGAAAGCGTAACGAAATCCATGTTTTAAATGACATGACACTTGATTTCCCTGATAAAGGCTTAGTTGTATTGCTTGGCGCATCAGGATCAGGGAAAACAACTCTTTTGAACGTTATCGGTGGTCTTGATAGTGTTCAGCAAGGCACAATTGAGTTTGATAATGACTTGATAAGTAGATACAAATCATCAACTTGGGATAAAATCAGAAATGAATCGGTTGGGTATATTTTCCAAAATTATAATTTATTACCACAAATGAGTGTTTATGAAAATATAGCATTGGTCTTGAAAATGATTGGTATTAATGACCCAGCTATTGTTGAAAATAGAGTGAACTATATTTTAAATGCTGTCAATATGTATCCTTATCGAAAGAAGAAATCAACACAACTTTCTGGTGGACAGCAGCAAAGAGTAGCAATCGCTCGTGCACTTGTTAAAAATCCAAGAGTCATCATTGCCGATGAACCAACCGGAAACCTTGATTCTAAGAACACCTTAGATATCATGAATATCATTAAAGAGATATCCAAAGAAAAGCTTGTTGTTTTAGTTACACATGAAAGAGATATAGCAAGTATTTATGGAGATCGAATCATTGAAATCAAAGATGGTAAAGTCATTAACGATTATGAAAATGAATCCAATCATGAACATACTGTAACTGATGACAATACGATTTATTTAAAAGACTTAGAAAATATGAGTCAAGTCGGTGATGATCATCTATCTATCTCGTTGTATAATGACTCAAAACAAACCATTGAGCCATTAAAAATCAGATTAATAGTAAAGAATAGAACTTTATATCTCGATGTGGATTCATCCATTCAAAAAATAAAGCTTATCGATCAGTCTTCAAATTTGGTCATTAAGGATGAGCATTATGTCAAGAAGAATAAAGAAGAGTTGCTAGAAACCACATTTAAATCAGAAGCACTGGATAACACCAATGTACATCGACAATTTAAAACAATCGTATCGATTAAACAAGTTGTCATGTTAGCAATTCAAAAGATTATATACTCTTCTAGAAAAGGCAAATTGATGCTATTTGCATTTATCCTATCAGGTGCAGTCATTGGAGTAGTTGTAGCAAT